>CAYZPQ010000001.1:0-8229 GCA_964480185.1 uncultured Planctomycetales bacterium
ATCAATCATGTATAAGATATGGATAAGCGCGATGCGGGCTAAACGTTTCTCTAATATTTTAACTTTCTCTAATTTATTAAGTTCATCCACGATAGCTTCACGGTACTTTAAATGATTACCAACGGTGACATCATTAAACTCTCTTAATAGTTGAGAAATGTGTTCAACCCATGCAATTTCTCTCACTTCGTTATCAATGGCGTGGTCTATGCTTGAGAATGCATCCCAATAATTATCAAATTCGTGGTCTTGCATTTGCTTGACGGAAGTCTGCCATCCTTTAACCCGTGTGAATGATTGATAAGGTATTACTATTCTTCCACCGACCCGGCGCACACCCAAAAATGGATCACGATGTTCCCAACGTTTAATAATAGTCTTGCGTGTGTGGGTGCGGGCGGTATGAAGTTTACCTGTCAGAACCATGTTCGCTCGACTATCCATGCTACGTCTTGACTTGCGACCATCTGTGGATGTAGTTAAATATTGATATGCCTTACTTAAATCTAAGAGTGCTGCTGGCATGCCTAAAACTCCAAATCTCCTTAAGCCGGTGCTTAGCTCTTCAAGCACCCTTTGTCGTCGATTCTCATATTCTGGGTGGTCTGGCAATGTATCATAAACAGTCAAATTCCAATCTAACATGTCGACCACATAATCCGTCATCGCTGCTTGGGTATACATACGCATGTGCTTAATCTGATTGCGTCGTCCTTCTGCTTCGGTTGCACCCGATTCATGGATATCAATTTGATGCTTAATTAATTCGCGTTTACGTGGCGTATAGCCCAGGCGTGTGAGAATTTGATCAAGTTCTTTTAATCGTTGGTGTTTGTTACTAATCCAGTTATCCCGTTGTTCAATGGGAACATCTAGCAAATCTCTTTTTCCTTCAGCTAAGTCCTTGCTCACATCCGCAGCTGTCGGTATTCTAGGTGCTTTTCCTCGTTCAAGTCCCTCGGCCTCATAATGTGTTTTTAAAATTCTATATGTCGCTATTTCTAATAATGCGCGACCTAATTCACGAAATGCCTGACTGAGCAATGGTTCATCTTTAACCGATTCAGCTATTTCAAAAATGGCTCTAGCGGTGATGGGATGGTTGATGGGTTTTGATTGAACATCTTCGTCAAAAGAAAATCCTTTATAAAATGGAGATACCGATAATAAGAAGGCATTGATCTTAAGACGCAGATTGTCGCAGATCTTCTCGATAGTGTAAGGTTTTCTTAAGATGGTAAAACGGTACTGTTGATTGATTCTGACAAAAAAATTAGTTCTTGTTACGGGAGGAACGCGGGATGCATGGGGAGTATGCCAGGCATCGTGATGGGAATACTTTATCAGGTCATATACTTGACGGTCCGTCAGTTCTCGTTTACCGGTTCTTCTAGATTGAACTTCATCCTGTAAAATCCTTCCTTGAACAACTTTTACAAATGCCTCAGACTGAAAGACCATCAACCCATCGATGCGATCTGCAATTAACCGATAGTCTTGATTTAAATGTTTTAATACTTCTCTTTTTAACCCTTGAGGGGCCTGCGTCCAATGATTATGTGCCTGTGCCCCAACAGCATGACCTTCCAGAATGAAAACACCAATCTTTCCTTTTATTTTATATGGCTCCCCTTGATCATCGATGAGTTTATTAAAATTACCTAGTTGAGTTACTGAGCCTCTATGGCTACGGTCCATTTCATTTATATTACGCAATATCCATTGCGTATCTGTGGTGCCTGGAGGGCCACGGTTTGTTCCAGCGGGACAATCATAACCTAAAGGTTTTAATAACTCTCTCTCGTGCTTAGTCTTAAAATAATGGTCAATTGAACGAGCTACGGCATGCTCATGATTAAAACTTAATAACTCATCTATAATTAATGCTAAGGCTTGGGCCATCGTGGTCTTCCCACGCCCCGCCACCCCATTAATCCCAAACACATAGAATCCATCAGGATGCAATTGTCTTTTTTGTTCAAGGATCCAAAGACTTAGGGGAATATACACGCGCCATAAATTCATTATATCGACATGGTCCGTCGACAGATAATGCTTAAACCATACACTAAATGGGCTATAAACATCTCTTAATACTCTTAAACGTTGACGAATGACTTCACCAGCATTATTCAAAGATCCGCTCAATTCTTGTTGAATACGATCTTGCTTATAATATTCCTCGAGGATTTTTCGATCTTGATTACTAATTGTCTGCGTTTGAACATAAGTGTTAAGAATACGTTGAATGTCATACCGTGGATTACCAAAAAGTGATTGAACCGTGTGGGCGGTATGTGCTTTTATTCTGTCTTTAAAAGGAAGAGATTGTGTCTTAGCGGTAAATGCCACTACATCAGGGTGATTGTCATGAAGCGCATTGAATTGATCGGCAGATAAATAGAATCTATTTAAGATCGGCACACGTGATAAACGTTTATCTCGACGTATTTCTTCATAATAACTAACACCGTATTTCGCCCATAAGACCGCCATTATTAATAATATGAAGGCCACTGCTCCTCCAATTAAAGCAATCAATGGAAACTCAAACCACATGGCTGGATATAATACCGTCGACGTTGTTGTTAACAATGCTGTTCCAACAAGAGATGCGTAAATTCCTTTTGAAGACGGGATCATGGCGGGAGGATTTTCACTTGCACGAAGCCTTGCTTCAAAGGCAGCAAAAGCACCAAACCCCTTTCCATCTGCACTCAATCTAAGCTCTTCATCGTCTTTCCAATGTCCCTTGTAACCTTCAGGGGTTTCCGCCACAGGCTTTGCAGGAACTCTTTTTTCTTTAGTCCTTATTCTAAAATATTTCTTCTTTAATGCGTTTAAACCATTCGTTGAGGTTTGATCATGACTTAACTCTCTAACAGCGATAGCTAATAAACCTGTTAATTGCTTATTATTAAGCGTATTTACAGGCGTAAAGAAATGTTTAGGCTTCAATCCTTTAATGGATACCCCAATACCTTCTGCTAACAATTCGATCACTCGCTTTCTTGCCGGATGATCAATTCGACTCCAATCAACTTCTTGAGTTGTTTTAAAATACTCAATTTGTTCATCACGTTTTACAATAGGTTTTAGACTTTTTATTAGCGCTTCAGCCTTTGGAGTAATGAGATATTCTTTATTAATTAAAGCCTCTCCTTTGGAGTCGAGATAACCTTCCTGTGCTAATTCGTCGAGAACTTTGTATAAACGCGCGCCCCCTTCTTGAGAATAGACTTGTCTAAATGTCTTAACCGTCAATTTAAATTGACGGGCCAACTTAAGAAGTTTATCACTAGATAAAATAGCAGCTAAGACATACTCTTGCGGTTTTCCACGACGATGAAAACCTTTATGATCAACACCGAAATCTATCACATAACGGCTTAGTTCCAAGCGAGAAACATCTGTACGCATCCCGAACATCAATGGAATTTCGCGATTCAGGAAATCCACATGTTGTTGCATGCTTCTTTTAAATGCATGCGCACGATTGAATTCAATGTGGACGAGGATCGCAGCCTGATGACCTTCTTCTTCAGTGCCTCCTTCTTCTTGCACTGCATTAAACGCATCTATCATTTCCATCGTCAATCGCGTTAATTCTTCAGTAACTAAATCGCCGTGTCTTCTTCCAACGATAGTCACTTGCGTCAAATCTTCATTAACCTTTAGCACAAAAGGATGCATTCCAAGAATTATTTCGAGCCAATCATTGGGATCATGTCCCCTTAATTGATCTTGCTCTCTAGTAGCTTTCATCAAAATAAGAGTATCCATGATTTGTCTTTTCTCTTCAATATTATCGCTACTTGCCAATGCATTTTCTAAAGCGCGCTGATTGATTCGCAAATAACTGCGATCTGTTCTAAAACCTAATACTAAAGGATCTGGCATAGAACTTTGCTGTACGGGTTTATAAAACCTCTCTAATAGTATTAAACTTTCCCCCACAGGGATTCTGTACTCTAACCATGGATTATTATTCTCAAATACACTACTTGCGGATTCTTTTGGAACAGTAGCTGACTCAACTAATGGCTTTTCTTGACGTGCAGTCTGTAATGGGAGGTGAAAATACTTTAGGCGTATGTGGTCAATAACATGTTTGGAGCTATATGCTTGTCCTAATTTTTGCAAGTACCGTTGCTCGAGAGTAAGTAATCCTTCCAGATTCTTACCATTTAAGGCGGCAACATTCTCTGTGAAGTGAATACTTTTAAGTTCACCCAGACTCAATTTGAGATCTTTTAATAATAACTCTATAAGAAGTGTTCTCGCTTCATTACTCAAACGCCGCCAATCTGGTCTTTCCTCTACGTTTAAGAAATACGATACTTGCTCTTCGGGTGTTCGTATTGAGCGGAGTCTGCCTTTAAGATTTTCTCCTTTGTACGTCAACTGATACCTGAAGAAGTGCTTAAGCTGCGTCCGTGTATCTATTTCTCTAATATACCCTTTCTTAACAAGCTCTTTAAATTCTCGAGGAAGCATGCTTCCAAATTGGCCTGGAAAAGCAGCCATAATATCTTGACCAAGAAGAACTCCCTCTTTGGCTTTGCGTGTCAGATCAGGGTCAATCAAAATTGCAGCTAAAACATCAGCGTCTCCTCGCATTAAACGATTTTCTTTTGGTATTTCATTATCAAATAATAGAACATCTAAAAGACATTTAGACCGAGACTGCGCAAAGTTAATCGCATCAAAATCAATCTCTAAATGAGCACGACTTGCTACTTTAGCGCCTTGTTTTTGATAAATCGTATTTAATCGTTTAATCCGTCTTAACATAGCTGTTTTGTCGGACTTAGTTAAATCTTCAATGGCCAATGTATAGGGATTAATTTTCTTACCGTCATGAAGCGCTAAAATCTGTTGGGCTGTTAAGCGCTTCCCGTTGGGGGCCCATAACTTTTCTTCTTTGGGAATGACTTTCTCTAAATAGTCGCGCAATTGACCATCACGAACTGCTTGCACCAACCCTGGCTGGTAACGAGATAATAATAAAGGCGCTACATCGGAACTAGGTGGTTCTTGAAGTTGAACTTGCCATCTCCATCCTTGTCGCTCAACGGCTATTTTTAATTCTTGGTCAATGGCCTTAAAATCGATACCCCGTGCTGTCGTATCGTATATAAATCCAACTGTTTTCCAACGAGGATTAATATCTAGAAAACCAACTCGTTCATCATTCAAATTAACAGACATATAACGATTCACCGTCACTCGATTTTCTGTCTCTGCCTTTAAGGCATTGATGCCAGTAAAATGCTGCGACAATTTTTCAACAAACTCATCATTAAGGGCATAGGCTTCGCGTTCACGATCAATTAATGTCTTAGCACCATGATCTGTAACTTCAATCTGTGCAGGATCTTGACCGACGGGAATTTGATAATAATTTGTACCAAACATTAATGCCGCAACATCTAATAACCAGACGGAAACGGCGGTCGCATGGGCACGGAAATCACGTTCTTGTTGACTAATGGCCTTAGAATCACGGGTGCCATGAACTACCTTTGCTGATGTTCCTCGATAACCAATATCTGTTGAAGTGTTTGATACTTTCTCGACAGTCCCATCATTAGCGGTGAATTTTGTAAACCCAACTTCAAACTCTGTCCCCAAATTAATCTCAATTGTCCCTTTATCACCTTGAACCACTAAATAATAGGCTGACTTGTTAAGACCTTTGCCAGCACCAAATTCAAAGTCAATTTGCGCTGCTATTTTTCCTTTAACGCGTACATAGGTTTCTGTTCCTTCAGGAGCCCCATCGTAGCGAGCAAAAACAAGGCTGTCTGGATCAAGTCGGGCGTCACGCAATGTGTATGACCAGCGCTCAAGCAGCATTTCTGCTAAGGCTGTCAAATGCACCATCATATCCATCCCTAATCCACCACCACTAATCTCTTTATTCACAAGCCAGCCTCGACCAGCTTCCAGTGGCATTGCTTCATTAGGAGCTTTCTTTTCAATCATCTCACCACGTAAAGAACGCACACGTCCTATTTTTCCAGCGTTAATAAACTCGACAGCTTTTAACACTAAAGGATTATCAAAAAAGAAATCAATTGCAAATATTTTGTCTGGGTGAAGACGGTAATGCTGCGTCATTTGTTTTAAATCTCTGGGGTGAACTAATGGTTTCTCAACAAATACAGGCACACCCCTTTCATTCGCTTGCACTGTTAAATTGAAATGCGAATCAGGACGTGTGAGAATGAGAATACCCGCTGGAGGATTCTGAGGATCAATATTAAATTCACTGGCATGATAGTACGCTTTGTAAGGAAGATTTAATGCCGTGATGCGTTGTTGAGCTGCTTCATGTGGAAGAAGATCAACTGCGACTAAATCAATGCCATTGCGTTCTGCTAAACCACGCAAATACTCGATATAAAAACGCGGTACAACAGCGCCAAGCCCGCCATATAAAATGAGTGTCTTGCGTTCAAAAATAAAATCTAAATCATGAAGATCATCTATACCTGCAATGGGTGGTGGTAACTGAACAACTCCATCTTTGCCTGGCACATAGGTGGCAGGTTTATAAATGGGGACTCCAAAAGGTCTTTTCTCAAATGATACGTTGTAAATTGGAGTTTGTCTAAATAGCGGACACTCCCGGCCAAGCGTTTGACCATCAAGCTGCTGAATCCAATTTCTTAAAAGTGGGTCAAGCCAAGGATTTTTTCTTATTCGTCGAGGATAAATAACCAAAGACCTTAACGTTTCTTTTGCATTCACTGTTCTGTCAGGGTTTAATCTGAACTCAAAATTACCTTGATAGAAATGCTCTGAATCAACATAAAAATCATACATCGGGAAATCACTTGACCACCCGCCATCGTGCATCGAAAGTAATAAACGATGTCCTTGATAAGTTAAGGCTGTGGCCCAGAAATAATGGTGACGCGCATCAAATACCGTTTCGATAACAGGAGGCTTGCCATACATGGCCTCAACCCATTCTTCGAGCGGGTTAGTGGCAAGTGGCCTGCGTTCATCTAAAGATATTCTTCGTTTAGAGGGTTTATCTTCTGTTTGACGTTGAGCAGGTGCTGTTTGACGACTTACTCGTGGTAAGGTGTCAATCATCGCCGCTACGCCTTTTTTACCTAAAAGCCATTGTTGATTGTAGGCTTTGTGAGCTGCTACCCTCGCTTTAAAGGAAAGGTGTTGTGTCTTCGTAGTAAACTTGACTATGTCTTCATGATAACCATGACCTGCATTGAATTGATCAGGGGATAAATAGAATACGTGGAAGAACCAAACCTGTTTTAACCATTCAGATCGACGTATTTCTTCATAGTAACTCACACCATCTTTTGCCCATAATACAGCTAACATTTCTAACACCCAGGACACTGCCCCGCCAATTAAAGAAACAACTGGGAATACATACCAAATGGGTAGATTAAATTCTCTATATGATGTTGCGATAAATAGTGGCTTTAAGAAGAATGCTGCTTTTAATAGAGATCTGAAAATACATTTTGATGAAGGAAGCATGGCGGGTGGAAGACCTTGATCTATTTGAGCAACTTCTTCCTTAATGTTTTGTGCTTGTGCTAATAAAAGTTTCAGATCAGCATCATTAGAACTATCACCAATTGGAGGACTATTAGGACAATATGTTGCCCATAATTTACATAATAATGCTCTACGCCCTTCCCTTACTTGTTGTTGTGTTTCTCCACTATTCTCTTGCTGAAATATGAACAATTCTTCGGTTGGGAAAGCACTCTTAAGCTCTGTATTAGTGATGCTCGATACACTATGCATAAATAAATCTAGCGCTATTGCCAATGATTGTTGTGGAGTCATTGGACTAATAAGAGGATTTGTTCTTCCCATTTGGGTGATGATACATACCCACTGACATAGCATATTTGTAAATGGCAAGAATGGAAAATGGGCGTTAGTACCTTTATAATTGGCAAAGAAATCAAACGCATTATCAAAATTATGCTTTTGATTAACGAAGAATCGGCGATGTAACGCATATATTATTTGACAAAAACCTACTTTATACGAAATTCCATCTATTCTTAAACCAAGTATGCTCGCAGTCTCCCCACTCCACGAAACGCTTCGAGCGACTTGTATACCAATTCCAGTGAAGTTTCTTTTTTTCCAAGATTTCATTGCGGCAGCACATAATGGCTTCTCGTTATTAGGATCATCTCTCTCTAAATTCTTAAGATGGCTTGTCATATA
>CAYZPQ010000001.1:8239-43543 GCA_964480185.1 uncultured Planctomycetales bacterium
TCGTCTTCATGCCGTTGAAGTAAGTGGGAATAATGTGAAGGCTATAAACGCCAAAAGGGCTCGTGCACAACGAGCCGCGTTCCGGTCTTACCCGGGACGCTTTTGTAAATCTTTGTAACATTGCATGGGAAACACGCATTCCTAAAGCTTTATGAAAATCTTTGTAGCTATTGATTAAGTCCACCGTCTTGGTTTCAAAATCTGCAAAAAGCCCATCTAAATCTTGATCAATATCTGCATCTTGTTTTTCAAAAGCACGATAAATCTTTTGAAAAGAACGATGCCACGCTTCATACGCAAAAATAATTGATGAAAAAAATAATGACGTGTCTTCTTCTATTTCTTTAACATGCTCGACTATATGATCTTTCATGGCATTAATCCAATGCTCCATCTCGCGTGCGAATATAAAAAATAGAATGAAGTCTTTGAATATGATGGCTTTATACATTCTCTGATGTTGATTCTTTAGAGAGGTGAATACTTTCTTTAATTCGATGAATCTATGGTTGATAGGATCAAAATTTGTGAACATCTGTACTGAATCTTTTCTAAGTTCAACCAATAAAGCCTGCAAAGATTGCAGCGATTGCTCTATAGTGGTGAGTAGTCCCTCTTCTTGATAATGCTTATTATCATTATAAAAATCTCGCCATTGAGTAAAACCTTTATCTAGTTCACTTATATCTAGCGTCATTCGAGCAATGCCTTCAGCTAAGATCAATTGTCTATTAACATGTTCTAATTGTTTATTGAGATTTTGAGACACATCATTTAATTGAACATTACCTTTAAGTAATTGATCTAACGTTAATTTAGCTAAAACAGCATCAATTACGCTAATTCCTGTTCTTAGGCCTTGTGTAACTTCTGGCATATCATGCAATGCTTCTATCTTTGGTTCAATTGTACTTTTCCAAGATGCTGTACTTGTTCTTAACTCTTGAATATCTTGCGCGTGCTCAACGATGACCTGAACTTCAGCATGTATGACAACTGACCGTTTACGGACAGAATTAATAAATCTATGCGTTGCTTGATTATTCTTTACAGCTGTTTCAATACCTTTATGCAAACGTGCCAATATTTTTCTTTTATCATTAACTATACCTGATTCCTCATTGATCTTTGCCAATGCTGCTTTTGAATCTTTGAGATCTTTAACTAATGTTTTAATAGCTGCAGCTAAATTATCGTCGAGCAAGCAATCTTGCACATAAACCTCAACAGCTTCATTGACAAGACTTTCAACTTTCTCTAATGAGAGATATTCAGGATCTTGATCGTCTTCGGCAATAACCACTAAACGCTGTTGTAATGCATTCAATCGGGATAATGCGATTTCCATATAATCAAAACCTAATTCATCCACTATCTGTTGCACGGGCATAATAATAGTACGTTCTAATTCTTCAGCCCTTGCTTTAATTTGATCTCCTGATCTTATTCTAAATGTTTCCCAGCGCTCATCTAAGGTTTGCATGGCATCTCGATAGCCCTTAAATGTGTCATTACCCGCACGCAACACAGATACACGTGCTAATAATGCATTAGCATCCCCTTCTCTTCTTACAACTTGGCCTATCTTAGAGCTTGCTTCATTGACATATAATGCCTCGATCCTGCCCCCTAAACTTTTGACTTCTCTCAATAATTTACTGTGTGGCGGTTCCCATTCACTAATGCATTTGACAATAGCTTTCGCTGTCTTGGCTGCCTCTTCATCTCTTTGCTCAAAGTCACGTACTTCACCTCGATTATATCGACGTGTGGTGATTTCATTCACAGGTATGTTACACTGCTCTTCCTTAGCTTCAGCTCTTTCTGATTCTCCACTTAACCCTTTAAATCCTTGTGGCCAATACTCATTAAGACGACTATCGGATAATTGACTTTGTATCCACTCTGTTCTATCGGCATGGTCCGTTAAATCTTCATCAAATAACACTCCTTCTAAATCTTCGATAAAAGCCATAAAGTCATCTAAAGTAATTGGCGCTCCATCTGCGACGGACATCACGCTATTTAGAATAATTAATAATGCATAATCATTAATACTTAACGTTAGCGTCTCTCTTTGACTCTCAAAAACTGCTTTGATAACAGGGGCCACTGGTCTTTTTTCTATAGGTTCTTCTGCAGGTGCTTGTGGATTATTTGTTACAATTTGGAGCCTTTTAAATCCATCATGCACAACATCAGTATTGATGATCAACGTTTCAACCGTGTTATATATTTCTTCATCTATCTTTCTCTTGCTGCCTTTTAGAACAGCTTGAGCAGCTCTGTCCGAAGATAAAAACTTCTTTGTTTCTTCAATAAATAATCGTCTAAACAATTGCTTTAGCTTAGGCATGGTATCTACTACATCTGGCAATTCTTTGTATTGAGCAAAGACTTCATCTCGATGTTCTGCAAATTCTCCTTCGCCATTTGCCCACTCTAAATGCACACGCCATTCCGATGGAATAATGCCATTACTTGTGCGAAGCGTTTGAGCCCAGCGTGATAATAATTGTAATGCGCTTAATCGTTGCGCTACTTTATTAGGGCTCGATGTTTCCCAGGCCGTTAGTAAATCATCTAATGTGGCCCGCACCTCTTGGACATGCCCTAAGACTTCATCATCGGCCGCAACAGGATTTCCTTGAACAAAGGTGGTCCAAATGGTGTATAAGAATTTAATCCCTTGGCGGACAATATTAAGTTCATCCTCGGTATTCTGAAGGCTATTCTCATATTCTTGCCACGCCGTTGTCAGAGCTGTTGGATGTGCTGCCCCATTCGTTGGTTTCTTCAATTCTTCAGGAATAACAACAGGTATTAGGTGATCCTCAACACGATGTTGATAAAATTCAATCAATCGACGGATACGTGTATGACTCTTCGACATACTTTCATGACGTGACGATAATAATCGTGTATCGATGATCACAGCCATGTGATCGCGCGCGCGTGATAAGGCAACGGTAAGCATTTCTGGCTCATCTTCCATGAAGCCTAAATCTCCAGCAGCATTACTATGAACCGTATCAACAATAATCGCTTTACGTTCTCCGCCTTGAAAACTTTGTGGCGTTGTAACGAGAATATCATCAGCTGCTGCACCAAACTCTTGCGCTAATAATGTTTGAAGGAGTTCAATTTGACCTGTATAGAATGTGACAACGGCGATATCTTGAAGTCTGATCCCTTGTGCGTGCCATTGCTTCATAATAGCGATAGTTTGTGCGGCGCTTACAGGATTAGACCAGGACGATGATCCATCTTGATGTGTTGCAAAATACGCTCCTGAGGCATTAATGCTCATGTCATATAATGCCAAGGGCGCTACAGGACTATCAATGGACTCTCGATGAGCTCTGACTTGACCAGCGTAGGATAATTCACTGACTAAATCAGCAAGCAGAGGAACAGCGCGATAATTTTTTGTCAACATCACCCGTTCACCAAGACCAGAAGCGATCATCAATCTAAAGGTACTGATCATTTCTAAATCAATGTCTTCTCTCGATACATTTTCACGACGTAAATAATCAAGATGTTTTCTATTTCTAAATGGTCCCATTTGTTCTAAATCGCCGATGAGGATCAACTTGCCATTGGCTTTGAGATTTCTTAATAAGGTCAATGCGCCCGGAATCGTTTCGCGACTTGCTTCATCCATAATAATGACATCGACTGATGAGAATATCGGCAATTGTTGAGATGCCCAATCTAATGATAACCCTGCATTGGTGACAAAAAATACTGCCCCACGACCTGGAGTACGACGACGGGTAAATATAGCTAAGGCTTCGTGATTAATTCCTTCTTCTCTATTGCCTAACCAATATTTCTCATACCCATCACCCTTAGGCTTATTACCTAAACGCAACACGGGAATATCTTCACGATCCATCAACCTAAATAACACCGTATTCACCGCCTGATGCATTTGAGCACTGACAATAATATCTTTACCCTGCGCAACCAATTGAGCCACAGCTTCCGCTAACATTTCTGTTTTACCTGAAGCTGCAGGACCTTCGAC
The DNA here is from genome assembly GCA_964480185.1 of uncultured Planctomycetales bacterium. Lineage (GTDB taxonomy): Bacteria > Omnitrophota > Gorgyraeia > Zapsychrales > Fredricksoniimonadaceae > CAYZPQ01. The sequence continues at coordinate 12,273 of CAYZPQ010000001.1, forward strand.
GACTAAGAGAGGTTTACCATTAATTGATTTTTCGACCGCAAATAATTGTGAAGAATCATCATTCACTTTATTTAATAAAGGAACAAGCGGCGTATAAGCACCTTCTCTAACTTCTTCAACTTGATTAAAAAGTCGATCCACAAAAGTTTTTGCGCCTTCGTGAAGATCCCGTCCCCATTGACTTAATGCCACCAGGTTAACACGTACAGTTGTGTCGTCGGTAAAACGATCGTTTAATTTAACATGGGTGGCTAATAACCTATCCACCATAGACTTAAATTCAGGAAGACCAAACGTCATTCTGCCTGCATGCGACAAGCTGTTTGGCATGGCAATGCCTAATAACGAGGGGATTACGTCTTTCAACCCCTTCTTATCAATAGTCATGGGCCTCTTAAATGCATGAGCCCTATTAAATTCCAAATGGATGCGGATAGCATCATTATGGGCTTGTTGTTCTGATTTTCCTTGTCTGATGCCATCAAGAACCGCATCGCGCATCGCTGTAATAAGGTTGATTAATAATTCTATTTCCTCTGGAGTAATTAGGCGGCGTTTGACTGTTCTTGTTTCAATATCAATTTCTATGACATATCTATGCCAATCTATAAATACCTGCACCCAATCATGGAGAGGTATGAATCTTAATCGTTGTTGTTCTTCAAGAGCCTTAGACAAGAGCGTTCTCCCCACTGCCATTCTTAATTGGGAAGGGTCAGGATTTTCTTTAAATATATCGCTAAACAGACGCTCGTTTAGAAGACCATTATCTTCGTCATTACAAAAGCCTAAGAATGTAGGTTTTTTACCGACACTTGAATTTCTATCTGTAGTTGATTGACGAAGAATCCCCCGCTTAGATAAAAATAGCATCGTGGCAGACAGAATTTTTTGCCAATATGTCATGACAATAGCAATACCCACAAATACGATTGATGTTAGTAAAAGTATCAATGAAATCCACGGGTACTCATACCACATCTCCGGCGTAGTAATAACGAAAGGTGTTATTACTGATGAAAAGATGAGTAAGAAATCCCTTATCTTGTCTTTCGTAAACGCATCGTTACGAAAATAGGACAATGCTTTCTTAACCTTGTTGAGTGGAATCAAGGAAAACGATCCTAATGCGAGAGCTGAGGGTAATGGGGATGCTACGGGTTCTACTGTTACTTGATGTTGTAAGAAATAAACACTACTCAACAATGCGACAAACGCAGCAACTACAGGAAGTGATTTGGAAATAAATTTAAATAACTTAGGCGGTGATCTTTCTTTTTGATGTTTAGTGATGGCGAGTTCAATCGCAATTAAATCCCACCACATTCCTGCCCTTGGGGATAAAGCTTTTCTACTTTTGTTAAGGTCATGGGCATTAGCTGCGAATTTAATCAAATGATCATGCAATTGATTTAAATCATATAAGAAATCTGTGCGGACAGAATTATCCTGTGGATGTTCCCAGTCAGTGGTCTCTACTCTCCATTCTACCAATAACGAATTAACATAGTGAAGTCTTAACTGAGGCAGGCTTGATTGACTTTCACACATATCAGGATGAGCCATCCAATCCAAAAATAATGGGGTTGATAATAGCACAGTCACGACATTACGCTGACGATTTTTAGCCCATTTATCATTGGCTAATAATGCTTTACCATGGGTTGATGCTCTAAATGTGGCAAACCATTCCTGTAGCGCGAAAAGAAATCCTTCTTCCGTCTTAAAGCGCGCTTCGTCGATACCACCTGGGTGTTGTGTTAAATGAGCATAATATGAATCACCATACTCACGCATATTTTTGGCTTGCTCTTGAATATCTGAATCATCTTTTTGATCATTATCATCCATTTGATCATGTAAGAATGCTGCTGTGGCTTTGGTTCTTTGGAAAGGTGTGAGCATATATAATGAATCGAGATCTACATAATCTCCTCTCGCTCTGCCCCCTTTATAAAGATCATTCGTCCCTTTAAGTGAAATAATTTCCAATAATTTAAGACGATAAAGTTCGACATCGCCTCGTTCACGGTAAATTCCAGCTAATGTCAACCACTCATTGAGTGGTAAAACCCCACCCTTCATTCCAGCATGGGGCATACCTGCTAAAGCCTTGTCAAAATATTCACCGGCGCGTGCAAAATATTGTTCACTCTCAAAAAGTTGACCTGCAAATTGATGTTCTTGTCCTTTGAGCTGACACACAGACCCTAACACAAATGCGGTGCGCACATAATCAGTCCATTGATCTTGTATCCTATTTTCAATAGATTCGCCTTTCACTTGAATAGGATTGTCGATGCCTAATTTAATGTTTTCTAATTCTGTTGCTAACTCATCCTGCAATCTTCCCCACTGTACTGTAAAACGCCCATGCCTTAATGCCCACAGCAATACATCTCGTACACGAGGATCATCTTCAATTTTAAGTCGATCAATAATCGTTCTGATGGCATCTTGATGCCCATGTAATGCCAAGGCCATGGCGGCCTGAATACGGCCTTGATAATATTGATCACCACTGTTCCTTGTACTTCCTAACAATGTGGCCAAAATATCATTGGCTTTCTTTTTCTGTTCTGCCGTCGGATGTTGAGCTTCACCTAATAATTGCGCTGCTGCTAAGCGTGACGTACGTTGTTGATCGCTTAAATCAGTAATAATTTCTTCAAAATAGGCAACTTCCTCATCCGTAATCCATTTTCCCGATGCTTCTAAAAGCGCTGCTTTACTTAACGCTAAATCGTACTCATATCCTTTATTAATGAGTTCGATAAAGAAATTATACGTCCTGAGTTCTTCGTCGGTGAATTGAGCTAAATATTTGGGTGTCGATAATCGAACAATCTCGCTCTGTCTAAATTGAGGGTCGCAACAGGCAATGGCATTAAACATATTTGTTTTCTGGTACATGCGCTGATGAAGATCGGTGAGCTTAAGTGCAAAATTAATATTCGCTTCATCGACTTCGCTAAGCCAAACAATAGGATCGATACGGCCTGTTGTTGGATCGGTAGAACGTCTTAAATGCAAATAAATATTCTTCGCAACAAATCCTTTAATGCGACCAATCAATGCTTGAATCGAATAACGGTCCATCGGATGACCACCGGGACTTTGTGATTCATACAATACGGCTGTCGCATCACTTTCACCGGGATTTGCTGTTGAATAACGCGTATATAATCGTCCCTGCTGGGCCAGGAACATTTTTGTCGATTCACGGGCAACTAAAGGACGTTTTTCAATAATAATCCCAGCCTGGGTCAAATTACCCTGTGCATCTCTGGAAGCATTCACTAAAACCTCTGCCATGCGTTGATTGAAAAAGTTCACAGGGCCGGTTAAATACAACACATCGCATTGGGCGATTTTAGGACTTGGGTTTTGAGGATCAAAGTCTTCATACTCTATTTCTGGATGACGATCTTTAATATCTTCTAAAACTTCTAAAGCAAATGATGAATCACGACGACGAATATTGTCATTAATACGCTGGATAAAAATAGGGGCAATTCCTTTAGGATCTTTCGATGTGACAATAACCCATTTTTGGTCTAAATGTCCCCATTTTCTTAAGACTAACATGCTAACGACTGAGCTTGCGTTTTCATCATTGTTCATGGCATTGATTAAATGCAAGAAATTATCATCATATCCACCGTGAATACCGATACGTAAACCTATCGGTTCATTATTTTTTGGATTAGATCTCACAGCAGATAAGAATTGTTCTTTAGTATCAGGAGTGCGCGAATAAACCCGTGCTGCTGTCCAGGCACTTAAACCATTAAATTCAGAACCTACAGCAATTGCGGTTACAGGAGTAAACGGTTTTCCTCTTGCCGTTTGTTGACGCGCAACCTTCTGTGCTTTTGCCTGCATGCGGTCAATGTGCTTTTTCTTCACGCGTGACCCGTTGGTGATAACAATATTGGCCTTAATACCAGACAACATCAAACCTTCAATAAAGTCTGCTAAAACCAAGCGTTTAATCGCCCCACGCCCGACAATAAGGCGTGCATAACCACGGTTAAATTCAACCGTATCATTACCCGCATCAGCCACTTGGCGTGATGCAGGGATCGTCGGTGGTAAATATTCTTTTGATCGATCGGCATATTTCTTATCTTGAGTTTTATTGAAAACAAATAATCCAGCGCCAGCGATAATCATCGCTAATCCCGTAAAAAATATCCATTCTGGCCAATGCGTACTAATTGCTGTTTGTAAATCAAGCGCTGTTCCCGTAAAAAGTAACATCAGTGCAGAGCGATATAACCAATTCGCCGTCTTATCGCCTAATACATCGAGGGTAATATCAACCAAATTAGCTTGTGCTGTGCCATTACCATAGTAACTAAATACCCCATAACATTCTTTGATGGGGAAGGTGCTTTGACGTGGCAAGACAAACACAATTTCCTCGGGGGCATACCCTTTATCATAGCCGGCAGGACGATGTTCTTCATGTAAGAGTGGGATAAGAGATGACTTGAAACGGATAAATAAAGGTAAAGCTCCAGTTAGGCGCGTAAATGATGTTGTTTGAGGATCAGCAATATAATCAGCAGTGCCTGGAACTAAATGCTTCTTTAATTCATTCTCAAACCCGCGAATATTATCTTTATTAAGAATTTGGGCAATGCCAGTTAAGGCATCATTTAATGACTTGATGTGGGTCTTCGGTGAATTACTGTTGTTGCGTATTAAGTTAAATAGATAAATAATAAATGGGATCATCAAGAGCCCAATTAAACTCATGATAAATATGTCTTTAGGCACAATATCCATCGTCGATGAATCATTTCCGTTTGCGGCTGTTTGGGCCATGGCTATGGATGGGAAGATGGCGATTAATCCAATAATCCAAGGCATAACATAACGTGCCACTATTCTTTTGAGTTTTTGAGCTATCCCTTGTGTCATAGGAATAAAGGGAATCATCGCTGGTGCAAGATGTGTCGCGCGAAGAATTTTCTCTGCAAATCTCTTAAAAGCGTCAGGAAACTGAACTAAAATATCAGCGAAAGAATCACGCCAAATAAATGCGAATCCAAACAACAGTGACGATACTGCAACATAGATCCAAGGCATGTCAAATTCATTTTTAATTCCTGTCACATTCTTTGGGATAAATAACGTTAAGAACATTCCCACTAAATAGGCCGCGCTCAGGGACATAAACGCAATAACAATCTTTTCTACTGTCGCCATTGTAATGTGTGGGAAGGTAATCATGGCAAAGGAAGACAATTGAGTCATGGTGTTAGGGTGTAGTGCGACGAATGAATTGTCTGCCATCGCTGGGGCAATAGCAATTATTAATAAAGATGTGACTATCAACGCGGATTTTAAAGAATTTCTTTTGGTAGCTTTAACTGGTTGTTGTTCTATCGTGATAGGCATTTGTGGAGAATATGCAGCACGATTGTTTCTATCTAAACCACGTTCTTTCAACTCCTGTTCCCAATTCGTCCAAGAGAATTCTTTCGCCAATGAGTCTCTGATCGTAGGATATTTTCTAAATTTTCTTTGAATGAATTGTCCCAGCCATTCCTGCCAGTCATCTGCATAGCCACCATCTTCGAAAATATTAGCCTCCGATATATCTCTTAAATGGCTAATATCAAATCCTTTTAATTCATTGCCTTCAAATCTCAAGTTGCAGAGATTATTATCTGAAACATCTATATCAAAGACTCCTCTTTCTAAAACACGGGCCTTGAAATTAATCATCGTTCTAATTATCTCTGCAATAACAGAATATCTTGGTCTTTCACGTTGGAGTTCTTTATTTAATTTGTCCTCTAGAGACTCTCCTTTAACCATATGTTGAATAAAATATTGAGGGCTTTCATCTGTCGCGTTCACGAATTCTGCTTGATCATTAATTTCTAAAGCCTGAATATCTGCGTACACTACCCCTAAACGTGATTGAGCTAATCTATACCCTTGGGTTGAATATTGCGTAATCCAATTTCTTTTTGAGGCATCTGAACTATTATTTACATACTTTATAACTATTTTTAAGAGGGGTATCCGAAAAGCAATAAATACCGACCCTGTCACATCGATTTCATACCCTACCCCTTTAGAGCGTGTGTAGCGTCCAACAGCAACATGAGCTCTATAGGCATGTTGAAGATTATCGAATTCTTCATTATCAATAGTGATTTCTTGATAGGCATTAACAACTGCGTCTTTAAGATCTCGTCTGTCAAAATCTCTTTGATCTTCTAATAATATTGTTCCTGATGCTTCTAACACACCAAAATATTTGTTTGGAAATGTGCTGGGGTGATCTGATCCTCTTTTTCTTAGAATGAAATAGACGCTGATTAACCCATTCGCTGTATTTGTCATTAAAATATTAAAAGGCACTCGTTCAAGCTCAAGCAATGTTTCTAGTCGGTATATTTCATCAATTAGACCTTCAAAATATCTGCTTTGAATGACAAATGCTTTTGTGGGGAAATCTTCAATCAGACTGACACGCACATTATCATATTCTAAAAATTTTTGGTGAGTTGCTGTCTCAATAGGGAGTTCTTGTTTGAATAATTTATAAGCTTGATGTTGAACCTTTCCACCTGAGTCTTTGTGATTGTATCCGATACGGTAACCAAATGGTCCAAGCTCATGCAGCATTTGAACCATCGAGGAGATCAAATCATAGTCGAGTTGAAGTTGTTGATGTGATTTCCTAGCTATCGTTGCTGTTTCATGAAAATAAGGATAGTCTTCTCGTATGGCAACAAAATCATTACCTACATCTAATTTATCTTTATGCTGTAATGATGAACAAAGTGGACAACGTCTCGGGGCCTCTAATAATCGTAAACCACTTTGACGTTTTGCTCGATGTGTATTGAGAACCACGGAAACGGGATATCCTTCAATGCTTTTCTGCTGAAGCTGTCTTTCATCCATTGAGCCAATTAATTTACTAAATGCCGGATTAATGGACACAACCCCATCCGTCACTGTTGTAACAAATCGATGTGTTAAAATTCCTTTATTTCGTCTTTGACCTTCACGAATCTTACGACTTCCTCTTACTGCGCCTAATGCAGCAACTGGTGTTACTGCTAACCATAACATGGGCTTAGGAAGAACTTGCGTAATGAGGCGTTGTGTCTTGGTGTTTCCAATCGCTTCTGCGTCAGCCTCACGCTGAGAGAAAATATTTGGTTGGATAAATTCAATTGGGTCTGTGCTAGATTGACTGTCGACGTACACATCATCTTCTTCACCGTTGATAATAGTCATGAGAGCGCCTGATATATCTAGTACTGGCTCTTGGGGCATAGGCATCACATCGCTAGACTCATTGACTACGTATTGCCGCGACAAATTAACGAGATGATCGAAACGTTCTAAATGGGCATCGATTTGAGGAGCGAGCGTTTGAGCCATGCGCAGGAAGAAATCGTTCTTAGCTTGATTATCTTGCCTATCCTGTTGATCAAATGATACGCGCATCTTTTCAGCTAACAGCAATCGCTGCTGTAATCTAGGTTCAATACCTTCCGCTCTTTCTGATTTTAAATAAAGATCTTGTTGGTATTCCATAAAGGCTAGGACGACTTCTGTCGTATCATTTCCTTGCCCCTTACGGACAAAATCATAGATCTCCTCGACGCTATAACCTATCGCTAAAGCCAAGCGCTTGGTAGGATCATTCTTTAATCGGGTGTACCACTCATAGATTGTGCTAGATAAATACCCTCTCTCTTCATGGGCTTGTTTAGCGCGTGTGATGTTGTAAATACCTTGAGCATCAGCCCACGCAATAAACTCCATTTGTTTTAAGAATTCATAGCTATTCATCGCTATGTCATAGGCAAATAATTCTGTGATCGTTGCGGCATGGTTTGCCCAGAACTCCTGACGAGCGGGAGATCCTCTAGGGAGATATTGCACTTTGCTGTACGCTGTTAAGAAAATTCTTTTTTGTTCTAAGTTGGTTTTTAAGACGGGATCTTGATGCTCTCCAAGGCTTAAGCTCCACGCGCTTGATACCAGCAATGAATCTAAATATTCAACAATAAGGTCATGGTCTCTTAATCCATTGAATTTAAGATGCAATCTCAATGGATCGACTAAAATAGTAACTTTATTAATGCCTCCTACGGGTTGGACCATCGTGGCCAAACCAGCATCTAACGTCGCTTCTTGAGTCCCACCATCACTATTAAGACGTTCTTTGTACTTGCCTATGATGTGTTGATGAGGATATTGATAGTTCGTTATTACATTTAACCGTTGTGTCAACGCGGCTTTTGCCCCCGTCGATGTTGGTTTAATAATCAGAGGATCGGTATTGCGAGGTTGAACGTGTTGCACAATGGGCGTAACGGATATTTCTTCACGTTGATGAGCCGGACGAGGCCTGTTTAAAACTATAGTTACCATCAGGATGAGACCCGCTATGATCAACCCGCTTAAAGTGTTTATATAGCGACGATATTTAAATTCTGGGGCCGTTAGTCTAATCCACGACAACACGATTAAAACAATAACCGGCAATAAGACGCCCGCCGCACCTAATAAACTTAATGAGAGCGCGGGAATCACGGCTAACAATAGACCGCGGGTATTAAAGTTAAATGCCTGCGCAGTGGGCTTTGATTTAAGATGATTTACAGAATTAATTGTTGGAGCTATACTATTTCTTAACGAGCTTTCCCCAGGCTTATTTTCTGTAGTCGCAATTCCCCCTGCAGGTTGTCCTGATAAATTTCTTGGGAGGGAGTTTGTGTTAACCAAATTTCGATTGGATTCGTACAAATTAGATGTGTTAGGTAAATTCGGGCTCGACTGTGCTAAAGTAATATTTGTAACATTGGTTATTGGACCATTGGCTGGATCTGTTCTTAACTGGCCGTTATTTGTTTTTGGATCATTTTTATTTTCATTGATCTTATTTCTTGGGCTATCAATTGTTAACTCATCAGCAGGGAGAAAATAATTATGGACGATATTACTTTGTACTATGCTGTTCTTACTCTTTTTATAACCGCTCTTTGTGGTGTCTTGACCTGGATTGTTCACAACAGCCGTAAACACCCCGACGCCTGAAGTGTTTTGTTTGCTTATGCCTATCCTCTGCGCTATAGACGGACGCCCCCCATTATTGCGGCTTTGAGTCATGCAGCCTGTCAATGCAGATACGGCGATAAGAAGTGGTAATAGCCATGAGGCAATAAATAACTTTATTTCTTTAAATCGTGAAGAAACTGTAGCTTTTCTTTGATCTTGGAAATACGCATCAATAAGCCCATCCTGATCCTCAGCCGCTGTTAAACGATCTAATAAATCAATATAGGCTTCGAGCTTACCATCAAGGGGTTTGCTTAATCTTGGTCGATTTATTTTAGCAGTTTTTACTTCTGCCCCTGTTCTTGACCACTCAAACATGGCTTTAAACTCTTGGGTTAAAAACATTCCTCGGCGAGATAGAACGGGCTTATGAGCTGTATAGAATTTAGCATTCTCTTTAATAAGCTTTCGTTCTTCATCAAGACGTTGTTGAGCGCTAAGTTTACCTTGATCTGTATGATGAAGTTCATGTAATAAAATAATCATCATAAGCACGTTTCTTACTAAGCCCCAATCTGAGCCATGACAATTGATATCTAGTAAGGTATTAGCGATATTTTCTTGAATTAAAATATCAACTCTGAACCCATCAAAATGATCATAACGAGCAGCAGGCACAGGCAGAGCTTCATCGGCAATGACATGAATGCTAATCTTCTTTGAGAGCAGATTGTGTCGATTAATGCTTACAACAGCTCCTAAGTCCGAATCTAGTCCAATTAATGCCCCAACCAATTGACCAGCTAAATTTATTGCATGCTCATTGTTTCTATATGCAGGAGTAGGCATTACACGATTGTAGATATCAAGAAAATTCTTTGGCGTTGTAAAATCCAAATCTAATGAATAACGAATATGATCTTTGATATATTCATAGTCTGTATCTTCAACATTCCAACCACCAAGTGATGCTAAGCGCACTAATGACTTTCTTTGTTCTTTACGATTTCTTCTAAAACCTAAAAAGACAAATGGCAGTAAGGCAACTGCAGGCGTCGATGTTGAAACGGGTTCGGTGACTTTACTAAAACGAGGATTAAGATCCCTTGCCCCCCCTTTGCCAATATTTTTCATGCGTTTAATCGAAGGCTTAAGTTTAGTCGGCTGATTATCTTGTACTGGTGTAATCGGTTGAACTTCCGTCGGTATATCCATGCCCTGCACGTGCACCATATCTAATTCTGGATGGGCAATGCCTGATGGAATAGTAGAAACTGCAGCTGGTGCATTCATTTCTGTCGTTACAGGTGGCATGACAACTTCTGGCGTAATGACCGGCATTGCTGGCGGGGTTGTCTCAATGATAGATGCTGGAAGAACGACTGGCTCAATTGCCTTCGCTTCTGCTGCTACTGGTGTAGATGGAACTACGACTTCTTCGCGCACCGGCATATTAACAGGCGAAGGCTCAGTAATATATACAACGGGTTTTGCATCTTCGGGCAATACGCTCGACGTAGCAATAGAAACTGGTGTCTGTACCTGGTTTGTATCAGCAACATTTTCCGTTTCCCAAGGTGTTAAGACAATATCCCATACAGGATCTTGCGCAGTTGCTGCTTGAGGTTCAACGGGTGGAGCGCTAACTTGCACTGTTTGTGCTTCAACGGGTTTGCTTACCTTCGATGCAATAGAATCATGTCCCCTATTTTCCGCTTCTGGAAGTGCGCTGGTATAAACGCTATAAGAAGAATATTGATCTTGCCCAATAAGCGCATCTAACACTGTCCTTAACCCTACATTAAATGTATTTGTGTCATACACATCACGGTTTTTAATCAACTCTCTTAACTGACGGTGAAGACTTCCTGTTATCGTTGGTATTTTTGATAATGACACAATGCTATTAATATAGTGCTGGGTGTAATCCGTCACAGGATGGGAAACTATCTGGTACAACAAGGGATCAATTGCTTCCTTGATATTAAAATTCGTCGCCACATGCGCAGCCGCGACTTGAACATGCGGATTTTCATCCCCACGCTTTAACGTGGTTGTAACAGCTTTGATAATTTGTAATGTATCATTGTATCTTGTCTCAAAACGTTCCATTAAGCGCCAGGCCACATAACGCACAAATTCATCCTGGTCTTGGCTCGCACTACGGATAATCTGTGCGCGGGCAGCATAGACGTGGTCAATCGACGCATCCCGTCGGATAAAGACATCAGAGAGGCTAATCAACCCAAAGGCACGCACGGGTGAGCTTGGATGATTATTGATTAGCTTGAGCATGTCTTTAGTTCCTCGACTATTGGGGACCTTGTTTAAGGCCGCATTATCAAGAACTTGCCATGCTTTATCTATATCATCAATACCTGCCGCAGCATACTGGGCACGCACTTCTTGAAGTAAATTACCATCAATCCCATAAGCATCATTGATGCGTACATTGAATGGTGCTGTATTTGTAAACGGTGGTCGCTGTTGAAGGAATGTTAATTCACGCTTAAATTCTGGTAGATTTCCACTTTGAAATATGGCAGGAACATTAACTGCTGGTCTCTTGAGTAATTTTGGTGCCACACCAATAACACTCACCATGAGTACTACAGCAAGTGGCCATGCTTGACGATTTTTATATAATACACGTCTTCCCACCCATAACAGCACAAGCGCAACGAGAGCTAATCCAACCATCACGGATGACATCGCTGACATAGCTAATATTGCTAAAGGATTGATCATGGCGAATGGGGTTGTTACGTGAGCTGCATCGACGATATCTGTTACACTTTGGGCATTTGCTAAAGAATATTGTAAAGCAATTAAGCCCGCTATAAAGACTGTAGCGGCGCCGGAAGCTGCTGAAACAATTTTGCCTTGCAGATTACGTCTAGTAATTGGAACAGTTAAACGTTTGTTCTTCCTTGCGCGTTCATCTGCAGCTTTACGATCAGCTTCGTCTTTCATGTAAGATGCGCTTAGATTCTTTTCCACACGCTCAGCGACAAAAAGATCTCGTTGCATCAAATCATCTAATGTTAATTTTTTAATTTCTGGTAATGGTGGATAACCAGCTCTGATTAACATGTAATCTAAGAGAATACGGGCCTGTTGTCCTCGCGCAAATTCAAATGGTTGTATGCGTAAATAGCGTAAATATAATGAAACGATGGTTAATAAATTCGCTCCCGGAAGAACACGTTGATTAATATCTTCGATGAGAATTGTCATCAATTCTGGAATTCTACTCGCCTCGGGAGCGCCCGGCATAGGGTAGGTGCTATGCCCCACACGCCATTTCCCTGCAAAAGCATGTTGCTCTTCATCAGAATATCGTTTGGAAAGAATGCGATTAATTTCAAAGAAATCTTCTTCAACCAATGCTTCGCCTTCACGAATTAAATTCAACACATAAATCATGGCATCATAATTACGTTCATAAACTGATCTTCTTGTGTCTGCATTTCTAACCAATGATGCGGCTAATGACGCTAATTGATTCTCCGATATTGCTTTTGCTAAACTAATCACGTTAACAGCACTGAAATCCCAAGAGCCATCTGCTTTCTTCGTCATCCCTTCCCATGTCAATTTTCTTGCTAAATCAAAATCAAGATTATGCGTTTCTGAAGATTCATTCATTTCACAGAGGTAACACTGTTGATTAGCTTCGACGCCATCCTCTTTAACCCATGTATGGACAAGCCCATCAAAAGTCGATGTTTGTGCCTTATTAGAACGTACGCGATGCACTTGTTCTTCACCATCGAGGTTAAACGTAATAATAGCGCCGGTTGTCCAGAATGGTGGAACATAGCGCCCTGTTTCCGGATTCCACTTGGCTTCAATGCTCACTTCTTTTAAACAGTCATATGGTTTATCACTGATTGCATTTAACAGAGCTGCACCTGTTTTCTTTCGGGCTATCTCATAATCCACACCATTAATCTGAATATAATCTTCCCCATGGGATACCCAGACAGGACCTTCGATATTACTCTTAATAACTTTCCCATTTCTCACCGCTTGCGTAACTTGATCATCAATAATGGCTGCTAATTTATTAATAATGAATGTGCGATAAATTTGGAATTTCTCGCGATCTTGGAATTGTGGGTATTGCTTATTGAAAGCAACAACTAAACGGCTCGTATTTTTAGGTAACCCTGGCTTACGCAATGAATCGGAAATATTCACGATAGTAAATGCAAGATTGTGTTCCCTATAATATTGCTTCGCTAATGCCATAAGATCCATGACATACTCTTGCTTATCTGGTCTAATAACTCCCTTTTCATCAAAAACCCCACTCAATGGAGAATTGAAATAAAAGAAGATCTCTTTTCCCTCTTTACCAAATCTTTTTTCATCGTAGAGGGCATCAATGGGATTCCGTGCATTATTCTCTAACTGAATAATTCTCACGGCGTCATATGCTTCTCGATCTGAACTATGAGAAATATTAAATTGCTGAATTAAACGCACAATAAAGTTCATGTACAGTTCTGTTTTAGGCGTCATCTTCGATGGATCGCGATTATCTGTATCCATTAAGGCGGTGGCCTGAGCTAGTCGGACAATATCTTGAGGTGGCATAATCCCTAAGCCCATGATATATCCCCAGGCTAATAAAACACTGGCCCCAATGCTTTCATTATCAACTGGCCAGTCATTCTTTGGTTTATTGTCCAACATATAGGCATGGTGATCATGAAGGGCAATGGCATTATTAATAATGTGAGGATCAAGCTCTCCTGGATTGGACGTATCCATAATGAAAAATTTGAAATGACTCGTCCCATTTAAATTAGCTTTCGATTGAAGATTTGTGAAATCAAAGACGGGTATATCTATTTTCTCTGACCCCTCAACTTTGTTATAAATTCTGCCATTGGTATAACGAAGCACGCTTTGATCAATATGCAACACACCAATTTGGGTTAACATGTGTTTAACTTCTTCGGGTAAATCTTGATCATCATCTAATTGTACTAAAGGCAATACTTTGACTTTATCGCCATACACCGTGTGATACCACCAGGCTGTTAACATGGCTGATATGACAGCATCCATGTCAGGCTTCTTATGGCCAATAACACCGATAACACGATCACCAGGTTTAACATTTTTTAACACATTTGCGCGCGAAGAAATAAATTCTTGGGCTGTCAACAGAGGCTTATCTACGGTAACACCAAAAAGGCGTTGGCCAACCTGATGCCATTCTTCTGCTTGTTCATTTTGATTATAGGCTTGTGCATTTTGATAGAAATGGCCAATCATCTGTAAAATACGTATGCTTAAAATATGCGCTGGCATTGCTTTATATGGATCTTTGTCGTCGCGATCATAGACAGCTAAAGGCATTGCATCCCGTAATTGTTGAATCACCGGACGATTCACACGGTTTAAAATGCTTAATAATTTTTCGCCATGCACTTGATAAAAAGCTGCTTCATCTGCCTTTATAGCCTCTTGATTAACATCAAAACCATATACCTCGGCATATTTCGTGATGATAGGATTTAATTCTTTCTCTAAATGAGATATCGAAGCTATGCGTGTTCTTAATATCATCCAGGCCTTGTGCGCTAAGAATCCTACTATCAGTGAGAATATACCAACAGCGATGTTAAAACCCATGGTTGCTAAGAGCGTCTCATGATGTTCAATGGGTTGAATGACTTGTGCTGCTTGGCCCCTCACAAAATATGCATCCAAGCCCCATAAGCCAAATACAATATAGAACGCTTTTACTGCTATATTTTCTATGCCAAAGAATCGAATCAATTCTCCTAACTCATTCATCAATATTGACCTGCAAGAAGGCTCAACAAACAAATCAGCAGTTGTACCAGAACCATCTCGACCTATGACGATATGAGACGTCGTTGCTGAGTTAAACTTCAATTGAATTAATAATTGCTTGGCTTGCTCTATAGTCCTGATGCCATATCCATTTTGAAATGGGATTCTATTCTCTGTTAAGACATCAATGCTAAATAAACCTTTGGCGTCTTCTAACACATATACTCTTGGCTCACGGTAGCCCCAGAAATTTCTAAGTACATATTCTTTCAAAGGATCTAATATTCTCTCTTGTAAAACACGATAGTCGCTTGTTTTAAATAAGATGGCCCCGTGTCCATTGATAGCACGAGTAAGCTCAGCAATACTCATGACCACGGCGCTTTCCGAGATACTATCAATTTCTTCTAATATTTGATCGACATCGATTGAAACTATCTTATTCTTAGACTTATTATCGAGACTACACTTTATTTCAGGAGAAACACCAAATTCTTTATCTAATTCACCACTGATAAAAGCAATTAATTTCTCACGTGGATGAGACGCTATTGTGTGGGCTTGCTCGGCTATATCCAAAAGTCTATGCGCTTGGGCTAAAACCAATAAGGGTTGAAAGACTTCTTCAGTAGATCTTAAATTGAATTTGATTGTCGATACTAAAGTAACGCTTGTTAACACTAACCAACGTATTGGATCAATGGTTGAATCATAGGCAAATAACCATTTTAAATAGTCTTGAGCTGTTTGATGATACTTCATGGTCAGAGGGGTCGTTCTAACAAAGGTATTTAAGAAACCATTCTTATCTACTTCGGCAATAATATCTTTTCGCCCTTGCTCCTTTAACGCAAATGCATATAAACCAAATAAACTGATCCCAATCTTCGCATGCTCATACGCGCGGTCATAGCCAATATCTCCGCCTCGTGGATCAATAAGCCTAAAATCAATAACAGGATCATGCATTGTCTCCGTATTGATCATGACATTTTCCAACATAAAATCCCCGTGAATATGCTCGAGTGTGTTCGGAGCGAGTCTATCACCATAATGAGCTACTACTTGTTTTAATCTACGCTCAAAACCCTGTGTTCTTCTAGCATTGATCACGACGGTGTCTTCAAACATCCCTGCCATCACCTGTGATTCATCTTGTGCTTCATGCAATCGCTGAATTGTCTTTCCAAGAATAAATTTATCAACGTAAGCTGATCTATGGCAAGGCTCACATATTTGATAAAACCCTGCCTGATTTAGGCTATCAAATATGGACTGAAGAATGCGCACGATGTCTTGAGGACTAATACGCTCATCGGAAATAAGACTTTCTAATGTTTGCCATTGGGGACTTGGATAATAAGGCATGTCATACCAAATCGTATCTCCTTGATCTCCTGTATAGCTTTCTAATACAGGAGGAAAGAATTTGGCTGATGATGGGCGATTAGCTTCTTTTTGAAGCGCTTCAATTTCCATCCTCAATTTTACAGGTTGCCCTGGCTTAAAACGTTCTTCCTTACGAACAACTAAACCATGTGTTGGGCTCTTCACTAACATGACCCGCGCATTGGACGCCGACCAGAATATCTTGACAACAGTACCTACTCCTTCTCTTCTCAGAGGTCCTTGTTGTCCTTCTGCAGATTCCCACAAAATCTTTTCAATATCTCTATCGCTATCAATCAATGCCTTTGCAGCTTCTTCTAATGGCTCTTCGGATAGTTCTTTAAAATCATGAATCCTTTCATCTGGCAGCATCATGCCCATGACCTTAACGCCAGATGTTTCTGTTCTATCACCAAAATTTGTTTCTAAATAAAAATTGCCATTTCTAAAGCGCACATCCCATGGGACTGGTGCCTTTAACATATCGGCGAATGCATCGATGGTCATATATAATCTAAATGCACTATAACAAGCCTCTCCACTTGCTAATGATGCTGCTATTTTTTCTCTGAGTACAGGATTGCCGCGATGACGACGGTCTTCAACTAAAAACCGTCTTGACCCATCAGAAAATAAATAGGCTCCTGATTGAGGTTTATCATAATTACGCACCATTTCGCTCACAACACCCGCATTGTATTCATCCATGATACTCAATGCAGCGACCCATTTATCAATAGGAGAAACGTGCTTCATGACAAGCCCTGTTAAATCATTAACCCGATGAGTTCTCAAGTAGTCCACTTGTCTTGCTTTCAACATCGCTATTAAATTTTCTGGAGAATATTCAATGCGACCATCTTGTTTACCTTGAACTCTAAATATATTGTATGGTTTCAATGCACCACTAATATCTCCATTACCAAATGGCAATTCCTGACTATTGTCATCGACAAATGCACTGCTTGGACCAATGTAATAGCCTTTGTAAACGCCCTGTGAAATAAACAAAATGTTGTCAGGATTAAATCCATAAAATGCGTTACTGATAAAATTATCCACAACCTTTGTAACAGTTTCATCGTTAACAATAATAATGATTGTCTTAGAGGCAATAACTATTTTAGGGTCACGGTTATGCTGTTTAGCTAAACGTTGCAAATAGCCTCGATAAATGACGAGCTGACGAGGACCTAAAGGAAGAATGAATCGATGCGCAAATTCTCTTAAATAAGTGTGTACTGTTGAATTGGGATTGGCTGCTGTGAAACAATCCAGCGCTTCTCCTAATTCTAATGAGAATAAATTATAGGCTGTACTCAAAAAGACAGACCCAAAGGTCTTGCGCATGCGGGTCATAGCCCCGCCAAAAAAGAATATTGGGGCAAACTTGCCATCAATTTCTTGCTGTTCTGCGTTTGATCGTCCAGCCGCACTTATAGGTATATTGCGCATATTAACTGGTGCATCAACGACTACGTTTGATGCGGGGATCAATTGATTAACCTCATCTACTTCTTGGTCAATACATTTACCTAAAGCGTTGGTATCTTCTAGTCTTAATGCAGCGGCTTGATATTTTAATGATAATTCTTTGATGGATCTGTCACGTGGCTCTATTTTAGTAAGCAATGTTCTTAAAATATCAAGTGGTGGCGGTTGACGGAAAATAAGGCGCCCACGCTGAAAAAGTAAATACTCGGGGTTAACCCTAATCCCATATATTTCGGGGAAAGATAACACATGATGTACCGCATCGTTCATTGAACTATTAGTAACAATGTATTTCTTTGTTACTTGAATAGCTTCCCACTCATTATGAATGCCCTTTAAATGTATTCTTTCATGCCCTTCAATAAGCCCTCTTAAAAATATTTTTAATTGTCTTAGATTATGTTCCTGAACATCTCCTTCGGTTAATAATCTTTCAATGACATTAATAATAGACAAATGAACGAAGAATATTGTTCCCCTTGAACTGACTGCCATCAGCGACTTTTTAAGTAGTTTCTCATTAGACGTAACCACCAGTGTATCAATATTATGGATGCCCAAATTATTATGTGCTAATTTAGCTACTAAACTAATCGCACGTCTGGCTTTATCACTCAATTTGACCATCTGAGAAACATCAAATCGGTCATCTCGAACTGCGTTAAATGTATAGTGCTGGGTTACTTGTATGCTGGAATCAAAATAATAATCATCTGCGACTAAGAAAGGGGCTTTAAGAATATGAGCGACGCGCTGTTGGTGTAATGCTTGTGCAATAATCTCAAAATATCGTCCTACACGTGAAGGCCCTTTGATAAATGAATTTACGATATATGACTTATCCCTGCGCGACTTGCCTACATTGACAGCTAAATCTACAAAAGGTAAAACAGGTTCATCATTTCCATAAAATTCATCACCAAAATAAACAATGCGCGGAGAAATACTGCCCACATCACGTAATAATTGAGTGATGGCGCTGCCTTTATTCACATCTGGTACAAATATATCTATGGTTGATGTCCCAGAAATTCTAACGCCTACTGAAAGGCCCTGTTCTCTAACCTTGTCTTTGATATATCCTTCCCACACGCGTCTCTTGTTATAATTGGGATCGAAATTTTTCCGTAATTGATCATCGTGGATTCGACCAAGCACGCTAAGACTAATTTGCGCGCCTTCTTTATAAATCTGTTGCTGAGGCTTACCTTGCCAAAAGGAATACTGGCTAATTTCGCTAAATGCAGCAATGGTTTGTTGCAAAATTAGTTCTGCACGATGCTGAATATCAGGATCCATGGTGCGGTTATAAAGTAAGATAGGATCGGAGTCGTATAAGTTAATCTTATACATTGTCGATCCATTATTAATAATGATGTAAAAATATCCCCTATAACCTCTACGTTTCGCTTCTGCTCTCAATGGTTGAATAACATGTTGATCAACACGCTTGTATTCAACCCCTGTGGCAATAGCAAAAACCGCCCCTTCTGCAATCAAATCAATAATCTTAACGGCCATTGATGCTGGAAGTGGATGGTGTGTCTCTGCCAATGTATTATCTTTGTCGGCAATGACAATCAATCGACGGTTTTGGGCAACAATTTGTTTTAAACGATATGTTGGTGATTGTGTATATGCGTGTCGTCCTGCCACGATAAAAGTCAATACCAAGGCGATGAGACTCATATAATTCATTGCGCTCAGTGTTTGAGGAGGCAAGCTAAACTGATCTTGAGCATAAGTATTCGCTGCTAGCTTAAATAAACCAACCGCTAATAACATGCCAATAATATTTCTTTGCTTAAACCAGCGGCTGATGAATCCTTTCTTAAACAATAAACTCAAACCAAAAACAAGGGCGCCTATTCCCGCGAATGTTGCGGTTATTGCCAACATCGTCCCTAACTTGATAAATGGACGTGAGGGGTCCACATTCACCACAGAAGCCAACCCTAAAGGCAATACCGATGCCGCATGGACAATTGGCCAGTAAAAGAATGCGTCTGTCCAGCCCACTTTTAAATCCAACACAGTATTGGTAAAATTATCATTAACGGTGGCTCTTAGTTCTTCGGTAATCGCTTTTGCCCGTCGTGATTCACGTAGAGATCTGGCAAGTGTGGCAACCGTCTTGGTGTAATATTTAAATCCTTCAAATATCATTAACCCCACAAAACCTTGTAAGGCAAATACCCAGGCAAATTTTAATGACGCTTCAGTTTTAAGGATTAAATGCATGCCCGTAAACAATGTCACAATCGCTGCTTGAGCAAAAATAATAACTGTCATCATCAAATACTTCTGGGCACGCTGATGAAGCCATTCTAATGTTAAAAGACCTTTGATCTTCTTATTGGCCATATACCCATCAATGATCCACGCAAAACCCTTGGCACGCAGAAGACTTAAAACTAAAATCCCGCCCGTCGTTAACCAGAAATGTGTTTTACCTAGTACGGCAATCAGCATAATCTCAGTAGCAATAGCAATGGCCATAACGCTAATGCCTTGAAGCAAAAGACGGTCGATATGACGTTGGCTCATAAATGTATTATCATAGGCCTTCACACCACTGCGTATGATGCGATGGAATCCATAGTACCCTGCATAGGTTGTAAAGCCTAATAGAGACGAGGCGACAAGATGAATGCTATCAACACTAATTGGAATATAGGCGAGAATATGCTGTGTTGTATCTTTAAAATATACAGAAGCAATGGTGATCATTAAGAATGGCACCAGCGATAAGGGCCCAACAATATTTGGAAATCCTTTCATCCCTTTGTCATACATACTCTCTTCCCAACGACGGACATCTTCTTCGGTCCCTGCCGGTGGTTTATGTTTCATCCATAAATAAATGATCACAGCCGCTGTGATCAAAGCAACAACACTGCTTCCCGTTAACGTACTTAAGCTCGCGATGAGTGGAACGATCGACGATAAAACCATTGTTGGTTCTTGAATAATGCCTGCATTGACGGGTATTGCTGTGGCTGATGCGGCACCGACGAGTAATAGGGGCCATAAAATGCTTCTTAGGGTACCATTGCGATGTTTACTTTGTGTATGTTGTTTACGTTGTTGTATATACGTATTAAGTCTATCAATAGCCTCTAACACACCCCATGTTAGAGCAGTTATCAGTCCAAACAATACCACAGCCGTCATTGTTTTTTGCCACCATGTTGTCGTGAGCATAAATTCATCGAAATAATCAATAGGCATCACCATACGACCCGCATCTTCAGTCAGAATAAATTGTTGAGCCAATGCAGGTGTGCCAAATGCGATGAACGATAAAACGATAATATGCATGGGATTCTTTAAATTCCATCTCGCAATCGCTGCAATAAAGATAATCGCTATAAGGATACTAATTGTTTCTGGTGCAATTGTGATCTGTGCATTAAGGCCAATAGCAGCAAAGAGTGGGCCTGAGGTATTTTGAATCATACTCACAGGCTTATGCTGATAGGGATCATGGCTATTGGTATTGCGTTTGAAAATATCGAATCTGCCCTTAAACGTATTGGTTGGATACGTGATATTCGTCGGGGCATTCATCTTCATCAAATATGTCGCACCACCTTTAGATTCTAAACGTGGCGTTGATGGCGTATCATTCGTCGTAGTCTCTCTTGTCACTGGCTGACGACGCCCAAGGATTTCTGCGCCTTTGCCAGTAGAGTGTTGCACAGGATTGACCGTAACCGTCGGTGAAGGATCGCGTTGGAATACTTTCCATTTCCAGAATTTAAGCCATGAGAGATCAATTTTCTTAACGACTTCGACAACCTTGGTAAATGGCTTGCCGATACTAAAACTATTCGTACGTTTACTTAATTCATTACTCCACTGAGCACCTTTAGTATTAAATGGTGTTGGAGTCACAACGTTACCAGTTGTTATACTATTCGTCGCTGCAGGTGTTTCTCCACGGAATGCATCAACACCCTTTCCACCTTTGTAAGCAAGTCCCTTGAATGTTGGTGTGGGCAATGCGCTGTTAGTCAATTCACGTGCTCTGTCACTTAATGCTTTGAAATCAATGACTCCCTTGGATTGTTCCATCACACGAGGACGCTGTGGCAAGGCAAGACCATTGGTCATGACAGCCAAGTTTTGTTCAAGGGCTTCAAGATTGATCGGTTGTGCTGGTATAGTCGCTGGTGTATTGGTGACCTGTGTGCGTCGAGGTGCATCAATGGTAAAGCTAAATGGATCTTGGGCGTGCGTATTAGGTGCGAGTGTAAATAAACCAAATGCTAAAAATATGGCGAAGAGCCCTCGCTTCTTAAACCAACGATTTAAGTAGCCTTTCTTGTATAAATAACGAATGCCCCATACGGTGGCACCCATACCAGCGAAAGAGACTGTAATAGCTCACATCACGCCAACTTTGGCTAATGGATGCTTTACATCAACTAATGAGGCAATCCATGGGAATACTTTTGTTGATGCATGTAAAATTGGCCAATAGAAGAATGCATCGGTCCATGGTATTTTCAAATCTAAAATGGTGTTTGTAAATGTATCGTTAATCGTCTTACGTAAGTCGTTTGTCACATGTCTTACTTGAATGGCAGTATATAATTCTCGAACAATGTCGCGTGTTTTATTGGTGTAATACATTAATCCTTCAAATATCATCAACCCAACAACACCCTGCAAGGCAAAAACCCATGACGATTGTAATGAATAGCCACTATCTAAAATTAAATACATTCCTGTAATCCACGTCGCAATCGCAGCAGGAGCGAATAAAATCGCGGTCATTAATAAATATTTTTGCGCATGTGCGTAGATTAGTTCTAATGACAACTTGCCTTTATTATTTAAGCTCGCCATCTTCGCATCCATGATCAACTTAAATCCATAAGCACGTACCATGCCTAATACCAAAATACCAAATGTCGTCGCGATGACTTGGGTTTTTCCGATCATGTAAATCAGAGCTATTTCCGCGCCAATCGCTGATACAGCTAATAATGTTCCACCAATGTAATTATTTCTGATAATTGTTTTCGAAACACGCACACGATCAAGAGCATTCACAGCGCTGCGTATGTAACGATGGAAGATGTAAAAACCAACATAGGTTGCCAACGCTAAGATTGACGTGGCCACATAGTGAAGACTTAAAGAGCTAATGGGGATGTAACTTAAAACTTTTGTCGTTTGTATTGGGAAAAATACTTGAGCTAATACGATACCAAGGAATGTTGGGACAAACATCGGAGCAACTGCATTCGGGAATGTCTTCATGCCCTTTGCATGAATTGTTGCAATCCATTCAAATGCTTTCTCACCTGTGCCTGCTGGGGGTCTGTTGGCGATCCAGGTGCGGATGACGATGGCGGCGGTGATGAGTGCAACAATAAAAGCGCCGGTTGGGGTTGATAGTGTCGCGAATAAACCTAACACAGGTGTTTCGTTAACCATTGTTGTACTAGAACCAATGACATCTGCATTAAGCGTGCTGAAATTTGACGTAGCAAGAATCAATCCTGCTAAAAATAGCATCCAGCGAATGGAGCGGTGCATTTTTAGTAGCAAGGTCTTAATTTGATGATGGTAGACTAAAGCAAGTACCGTTAATCCTACTGCAATTAAACTATGTGAATAAAAAGCCATAAGGATTGGCAACATAATATGGGCTGAACCACCATCTGGACTCGCTGGTGGATCAACACGGGTTACACTTTGTCTAAACACATCTTCAACTCTTTTCCCTGGTTGAAACTCGTCTCTGACAGCTGCTGGTCGGAAAATACTCTCATATGGCTTCTTTTTGCTCATGACAAAATCTAAATCTTCTTCTGCTATTAAATTCGAATCATTAAATTGATGGCCCATTACGCCGGCATTAACAAGTGCGTAATAACGCATATCTTCTTGTATGCCAAAAACATTTTTAGCTTCATGGAAATACTGATACTCAAAACGATTATTAGCATTATTGAGGAAGTACATCCGGCTCACATCACGGGCAGGATTTTCATCAGGGCCTAATAAATGATGCCCGATGATTTCATGACGAAGAATATCATTAAGCAATGCAATAAATCTAACGGAGTCTTTATCCTCCACATTTAATACTGGTGCTCTCATTAATTTCTTATTAATGACAACAGGCTTCTCTATTCCGGTGAAATCATAATAAGCCACGTCATCGCTATCAAGATATCTGACATCAACAAGTCTCTCAAACTCTCTAATTCCTAAATAATCAAGAGAGTCCAAAAGATTCTCTTGTTTTTTTATACCTAGAGAGTATTGAATGTATCGATTAATTTGCTCATCATTAAGCGCTTCATACGTCAATCGCTGATTAGATAATAACTTTGCAGGATAATTTGATGCCGCCGCCGCTTCTTCTTCTTTAATACGTTCTTCTTTCATATTGGATGGAACATCCCAAACAACATCATAATCATTATCACCTGAGGCAATTGGTTTTGGAGATCTCGTTGTATAGACTTTTGTCTTACTTGTTGAATCCCATGGAAAATATTTCCAAATCAAAGCCAAGAACTTATCAGATCCCTTCGCCTCAATTAAGGATATGCCGGTAAACATCTTCACAAAGAAACGTTGAATAGCGACCATGCGTACTAAGCCGTCATACATTTTATTATGTAGTTCGCGTGTGTGAGAATTAAAGTTTGTGAAATCAACATCACCTAAATGATGGTGACTATCTGTAGCATTTTTATCATTCAATTGACGCTGGCCAAAAGTAAAGACTTCTGCTGAACCCATGAATATCTTCTGGAATCTCCAGAAACCACTTAATACACCCTTGGTTTGTTTCGCTGTCATTTTAACAGCATCAAACTTAGCATCTTCAATCGGCATACCAAAAATACCTTTGGTACCTCTCACCACACCACTCAAGAAGCGTGCTCCAAAATGATCTTCGGCATTTCCACCATGGACATGAACTTCTTGGCTGCTATGCGCTGTACCACGTAATTTTCGAACCAATAGCTCAAGAATTTGATGATAAACAGACTCTTCCCCAATAACAATAGTTGGATTTCCTAAACGCTCCCATAATGGACGTTTTTGAATAAATCGTAATAAAATCGTAAACGCAAATATATTAAATAAATATGCTGTTGCTTCAATCAAATACGCTTTAAAACCAGGATCCATATGTAAAATGATTCCCGTCACAAGTAACTTATGGAAAAGTAAAGGCGCAATAATAACCCCAAGAATGACATGCACCACACCCACAACCTTGCCCCACATCACTTCTTTAACACGCCATTCCCACTTTGAAGCATCTTTATCAATAGCTTTCGTCATATCGCTTTCAATTTGATTTCCATCAGCATCTTTACCAACAATTGTTTCAATCTTAGCTAACGCCTCGTCACGTTTTTCTTTCAATAACTTAAGTTGTATTTCATCTAGACGCATTCCTAAAGGATTATCTTTTGGAAAGGTATTCTTAACGCCTTCCGCTAAATTAATTGCAATTTCTAATATCTCAAAAATTAATGCGGTTGTATCTACTGTGGATGCTTCCGAAAGCCTAATATTTGCTCCTGTGACAAATATTCTGCCCTTAAATCTACTCTTACTGTTAAATCGCTGACCAATAGCCATACCCATCATGCTATCAACACGATTTGTAACAACGAAGACTCGGTCACCAAAAAGTTTATAAAGCTTTCCCGTCCCAGATAATGTTGGGAATGTTTGTCCAGAATCACTGATTGCAATAAAGATAGTACGTTTTGTCGCACCAAATTTCTTAGGATCAGCGATTAACTTATTTGATGAAATTGCATCAATATTAAGATCCGGAAAAATATGTTCTAAGACTTCTTTGAGTTTTTCACCTGCCCATTGTGATTTTTCAAAACCTGTAATAATAATGTGTCTTTGTTTAAACTCTGGCAACACATTACGTCGCGCGTCTCTACGGAATATAGAACGTAAATGGTGTACCATCCGACTAAAAACTGAAAGGGCTTTCTGAAATGGCATTTTCTCAGATGGAAGTTCTTGAAATGCCTTTACTTCTTTTTCCCACTGCTCAACTAATCTTCCTTGCGAGTCAACAAATGCTTTCACCATCCATTGAGACAATTCACTCAAATGAGCTTGAATATCTTTATCAAAATCAGTGATAAGTTCATGCATTTGATCTGGCGTAATGCGTGTTCTTGGATTACGACGGTATAAGCGTGACGCCAGATTCTCTGCATGCGAGCCAAGTTGATTCGTTAACATCATCTTCACATAATCAACCATAACTGTATTATTTTCCACCGCTCGAATAAAATCTGCTGTTAGCGCACGTCTCGCATCAGGTTGGAGATCTACGAAAACTCGGTTTGTATAACCAATAAGTTGATTACGAATTAAACCATCTAAAGAACCCCACTTCGTTGAATACTTCCGTAAATATCGTTCAATTTCAATACCATTAACCATCTTAACTAATTCATTTGTACTAATGGCATTGAATTTACTTTGTTCTAAGTTCTGATTTCTTAATGATGGATTTTCTACAGGTAAGAAACTATTTCTTATCCAATGCAATACAGATGCTGTATCTTCAAAATCAACCCATAATAAATTTGCACCGGGGTCATATTCCTGTAACTTCCTAAAGTATGGATTCTTTTGTTCATCTAATTCCATCTTTCTAGCTTCAATATCTTCAGTTGTGAGTTCGCGATTCAGATTCGCGTTAAACCCACGTATTTTTGGACGGCCATCTTTAGTCATCGTAAAGTCAATTACTTCTCCACGACCTTGAATATCCATATCAAGACGATGTGTCAAATACCCACGATCACCATATTTCACTTGTAATACAAGCGCTTCGGAAGCAAAGGCAAAGAATTTCTCAACAGTGTTCCATCCTAAGGAAATAGATTGATCTAATGTAAATAACGTGACCCCGTCATCAGGAATTGACGTACGAATAACAAAACCAAAGCTACCAAAAGATCCTTTTTGGAATTGACGCCCTGCATGATAACGATTATTTAAGAAGAAGTTGCGTACCACCCCTCCTACAATTTCATTAATCTTTGCTTCGCCACCACCAAATGTTGAAATAATTTTCATAGCTTTGGCATCGCCTTGAAGCTGTTGCACTAAGTCATTTTGTAATGCTTGTAATGCATCGTACTGTGCTTTTAATTGAGGATGCTTTGCTACTTGTTCTTTCGTCACATACAAATGATTTAATGCTTTCGATTCCATACGAAGTTTTGGACGACTTACGGCAGCAGCATGTTTAGCAAAAACGCGATCTGAGATTGTCGCTAAATAATTACGGTCATTGATAGGTAACATGGTGTTCGGCGCATTCTTATCATCTAAGTCTTTGCCACCGGTAAGATCTTCAGGTTTCGATAAGCTCAAGACGAATCCTAATTGCCATGACGCAGTAAAACGTTGTTGTGTCCAGAATAAACGAGCGATACCAGATGCTGGTGGAGAATCACCTGGAGTGTCATCAGCCCATGGGTAATCCGATGGTTTCTTTAATTGCTTAACATACAAGGCTCTTCTTAAGAATGGTCGTAATTCATCTTTGTTATTACCGTTATCAAGTTTACGGCCAAGAATAAAGTAGTCATCAAAATCACCGTTATGCGTAATGGCGATAATAAAGTTACCAAACTTTTGAACGAGAATACCCTTTTCATTAAAATCCCAATAAGAAATTCTCTCTTCAATGAATTGCACATGTGGATGAGATGCTTTCTTCGTCGCCTTACCAGCTGTTGCAAAACGCACGTGCCCTGACCATATGCCTAATCGTGTGCCTAAGAAATACCCTGATTCGATTAATTTCTCAATAACGCTTAACCATCTATTTAACGTGATGTTTTCTAAATTTGCGCGTTTTCCCTTAATTTCTTTTAAGAGGACAAGAATTGTTTGCATTGATTTATTCATGACAAAATGAACTAAACCAATTGTCTGACCACCCCGAATTGTAATTAAATTGATCTGATTCTTGATCCCCTCTTGAACCCAGTGAGGTGCAATTTCTTTGGATTCTTCTTCAGTTAAAATACCGCCAATACCAAAGTTTCCGCATTCACTCTTATCGCCAACACCTAAACGTAATATATCCGTCTGAATAGACCAAATTAATGCAAATACGGAAGCTGCCATCACAATTGGCCAAGGTAAAATCGTTGCTACTGGTGAAGTCATCCAATCATGCTTATAGGCAATCACTGCAGCGACTAAGGATATGTTGACCGCTGCCCCTGCTAAACGATTTGTCAATGTGGATTGAACGGTTACAGAAGGACCTTTAGCGTAGTACCCAAGGACAGGAATTAAAGCGCCAACGATATGAAGAATATTGAGATTGCCTAATATATTACTTAATGTGAGTGTTCTAAAATTACCTCTTAAGACACTTTCAAGAATATGTCCCCACTCATTAGCAATAAAGAATCCAAATACGGCAGCTCTCCACATGAAGGCATATTCAATAGCCATCTTCACATCGCGCGTTTTCCATAATGTGAGCGCAATCACAACGATATCTAACAATCTTAAGAGACGATTTGGCGCAGCTTCCTCGACATAATCGCCCTCATCGCCAACCATGACCTTAACGCCATCCGTATTATCGCTTGGGATAGTTGTTGTATCATCTAGTACCGCTGCATTGGTCTCAACAATGGGCTTGTCATCTGTTGCAGCTGATGAGGCATTCGTTGAAGTGTCATTTGAGTCGACATTATCTAAGATGGGATTATCGTCCTCAATCATTAAATCATCTTTAGCATCTGCTGATTGTGCTGCCGCAGGCTTCAGCTGTGGTGGCGGAGGTGTTGTAGTTTTCGTCTTAGGAGTTGTTGGCTTCGCCTTGTCTGCTTTCTTTGTCTTCTTTTCTTTTGGCTTTCTCCAGGCGCGAATAGCTAATTTAACTTCTTCGAATATCTCCGTCATATTGCTTGGCACAAAACCACTTAGTTTTTCAGTTATAGCAGACGCATAATTTTTGATGACATAAAATGCAATAATAAGTCCTAATAAAGCAAGGATCGCATATCCGATGAAATGCATATAAATATGATTGTATTGAATGTACTTAGGATAGAAATCAAACTTGTGGCCCTTTCTTAAGTCTCTTACTTCCACCGCTTCCGCAGCAGGATCAATTTCTTTTAATAATGGCAAAATACGTTTAATGATAATATTAAACTCATTTGTACGATCACGTTGTTGATTCAACACAATATACTGTTTCAAATCAGGTACAGCATATTGGCCTATCTTACGAAGCGCATAGTGTGCTGCAGCCTGAGCTGGTTCATATTTGTTATAAGGTGAAAAACGATTGAAGAACATTGGGTCGCGATCTTCACCGCTCACCAACACTTTAATAATCTCAGGAGTAATGACACTGCGTTGATTACGGCTTGCTGCTAAGTCTCCAGCAAATTTCACCATGGCAATTTCTTGATATGTTTTAGGACCAGAATGAGTACTAAATTCTGCTAATACACCCGCCATGGTCGCTTCGGCTTTTCCACTATTGGATCTGGAAATTTGATCTCCTGCTAAAACTTGTAAATCCCCATTATTGAAATTATTTGTGGCGTTTGCTGCCGATGTGTTTAACGCGATATCTTCATAGAATTGAATTGCCCCATTTGTTCTCACAGGATATTGACCCATAACCCATTGAATACTCATTTGCGCATCAATACCGCCAAAGACAGAAGCATCCTTGGCAATATAAGGAGCTAAGGCTTGTTGTGTATTACCTAGGCCAATGATTGCATTTGTTAAAAATGCTTTGTCACCGATTGAAAGTGCTCTCGCTGATTCATATAATGAATTTGTTGACGGCGCTACACGACTATAATTTTCGCGCAGATCACGATGCTTTTGCACGAAGTCTTCATATAAATAACGTGTCTCATCTGTCCATCCATGCCATGGTTCATCATAATGAATTTGCCACCAGCGTGGTTGCTCATCAAGCAATAAGCTATCTTGGCTATAAGGTTTGTATTCCACAGGTAAACGTTGTGCAAATGTGTGATAAGCGCGCTCATCTACTTCGGCTAAGATCGATGCCAATGGCCAGTTGACGCGCCCCTTGCTATATTGCTTAGCTAACTCATTTGGGAGAATTATTGTGCTAGCTGCTCTATATTGTTGAGACAACATGACTTCACGCATAGCATCCATTAACTTGAAATATTCACGACGATGTTCAATGTTTTCATTCCAATAATTAGCATGGAAAACAGTTTCTGTTTGAGCTAAGCGTAATACATTATCTTTGCGTTGTTCTGGTGTTAATTGTCTCGTTGGATACTCTAAGACATTCATTAATGCCACTTTATTGTCATTCGAATAGTTATCGTAGACAGTCGCGACATTATCCTTGGTGTAATTTAATTCTTCAAAGATCGTATTGATCGTTGGATCATTTTTCGGTGCAATATAGAAATCTGGTTGATTAACAACTTTATTAAGTACGACAATTGCATTCGAGGTGGTCACATCGTCACTCTTTTTCATATCAAGCATGATGCGTCCACCATATGGCGGAATATAATTTAATCTAGCTAATTGCTCAACTGCAGTACTTGTGAGACCATGTTTTGCTTCTCTTAATAATCCATTCGCTATTGTCGTCGATGTACGAATCGTTTCTACTTCTTCGGCTCTTAAAGCAACCACGCCACTCTCATCATCAATACGGATACCTAAGGCATTGGCTGCCAGAGCACGGATAACATCGACTTCATTTAATTTCTTCGGATCAGTCCCAACACTTAACAAGGCTTCACGATGACGTGCCACTAAACGTGTTTGAATATCTGCACGACGATCTAATGGGACATTGCGGATGCTTGTAACCACATTGCTAAATGATTGGTTAAATAAATCAAAGCTATCTGGTGTAAGACCACTATCTCTGAAATAACCTAACATTGGTTCAATGGATAAATTAATAGGACGATTTTGAGCTGCTAAACCAGGCACTGTAGCGACGACAGCACGAATATTTGGATTGGCATGGTTGATGTAAGGTTCTAGGCTTCGTAACGCTTCAGGTGTACCGATGTTAATTAATCGTTCTAACAAGCTCTTGGTATGAATATAGTCGGTTGTTTTGGCTAAGCGTGCTTCGATCGCTAAACGGTATTGATCTTGAGCTGGGTTGATCAACATCACTTTGCGACGTTCTTCATGCATTTGATTCAACACATCAGCCCAGTCATTGGCCATCTCATCATCAGGTGAATCACGGAATGCTTCTTCAACAATAGGCCAGAACACTAAATCAGGTGTGGTTTTCTTGAAATACTGAGCCAATCCTCGACGTTGATCTAAGGTAAGTCTGTCATTGGTGACATTGGCTAAGTACATCACGTTCTTAAAATCTTGTGGATTCGTTGAGAGAATTAGCTTTTGTACCAATCTTAAACGCATTGCTTCTTGTTTTTTGCTTGTGCGTAATGAGGTTTCGATTCTCTTATTTAATAAGTCATCAAAGTCAGCAG
>CAYZPQ010000001.1:43553-45152 GCA_964480185.1 uncultured Planctomycetales bacterium
CGGATTTGTACAAGTATCACAACATTATTAGCTAAACGTTCCTTGGCTAAACCTAAGGCGTTTGGATCTTGTGAATCAATTAAATTTTGAGCTGCGGCATCAAGTGTCGCATTGGCATCAAGCCCACGTAAGACTGGAGCTGCATTTGGCCCGCTTACTGGCGCATAACGTTTGACGATACCAACCGCTGCTTCACGCAATATCTCATATCTCTCATCCGTAAGTGTTGTAAACGGATAAATAAGTGGCAGGGCCTTCTTGCCTTCTATTGCAACTAAAGCATCCATGGCATTTAATTGAACAAGGATCTTGCTACTTGCAAGTTTACGACGGACAGCGAGGACAACTGGATCTTTATCGCCTAAGTAAACGCGTGTTCGATATAATTTTCCAATGCTTTGTAAGGCGACAATTTCTTTATCTTGATCTTCAGTAGTATCCAAGACAACGACCAAGGCATCGCTTGCTAAGGCATATTCACTGGACTTACCTAAAGCATTGATGACAGCCACATGCTGCTCTTGATCTAAATTAACCGAGGTGGCTTGGAATGCTAAATCAACCGTTGTCCCATTGGTGATGGCTGCGCTTGGTATTGGTTTAATAAAATCTGAAATAGCTTGATAAGGTTCTGTAACAACCATCAATGGCTCAATACCGACCTGAGCGAGCACACGATTAACGACATTGATGTCCGTGGTCCATTGTTGCACTAAAGGCAAGTAGACATATTTAACATAGTCAATGCCATTCTTATCAAGGGCACGGGTCATTTCTTGGACTAAGCGGGCTTCGGAAATATTGCTATCGGCTAAAATATCCGTCAATGTGTAACGGTACACACCAAAACGTTTGCCTTGGTACACATCCCCTTGAGGAATGTTGTTAAAGCGTGGGAATAATGTATTAAGACGTTCTTCTTGTGGAATCTCACGGGCAACAGTTAAGAGTAAGTTGACAATGATTAAGTCTTGTTCTTTCTTTAATGCATCATTGAGCCAGCGCATGACGCGATTATCTTTGTCACGACGGCTGATTAAAATATGATCGGCGATGTAGCGGGCTTGTGGCCCGTATCTATTGCCATCATTAACCGATACCATGCCGATAAATTCAAGACCGCTTTGACGTCCTTCTCTATTTGAAATGTTGTAATGCTTATCCATGCCAGCGATCAGGATTTCGGCATAATAAACCATTTGTTCACTCGGATCTTGCTCGACGATGATCTTCAAATTATTTAAGAAAATAGGACCTGCATCCAGTTTGCCTGCTTCTTGAGCGGCCACTAAACGCTTTGCAAACATAAGGCGCTTTTCTTCGGCAGGCATGCGCGCTTCTTTGCGTTGATCTCTCCACTTCGTTACCAATTCAAGAATGTTAACAGCGCCTGACATGATCGGTGATGTGCCATTCTCAAGCGTCAATGATGATCCTAAGAAATCACGCATTCTCCAGTTCACTGGCCCACGATAGACAATACCATCTTTCGCTTCGCTAATAGCTCCATCGGTAAGATCAGCGCTGTTCACTTGAACAGCTGGGATGACTGGATTTATCGTCGGCGTTGGCACTGATGACGGCGTAGCAACTGCTACT
>CAYZPQ010000001.1:45162-48399 GCA_964480185.1 uncultured Planctomycetales bacterium
GCTTGTTGTTGTCCTACCTTCTTCGCTAATTTATACGCGTCAAACTCACGCACCATTTGAGCACGCTCGGCGATGAGTTGATTTAATTTAATTTGTAAGGCAGCGATTTGGGCTTTCTTTAATGTGTTCATCCAGGTACGTGTGGGTTTGATGCCAAACGTATTGGTTTGATAGAAATTCACATAAGGAACATAGATATTATTGGTGACAATATAATTAGCAGTGAATGCCGTCGCTGTAGCTTCGTCTTCGCCTAATAAATGGCGTGCTTCATGCCCTTCTAAACGAATGCGCCATTGATCATCAGACAAATTCAATGCTACTGGGGCAATGCTAAGCGTGCCACCTGATACTTCAAAACTTGATCTCAATGTGGCATCGATGACAACATTAGTTAAGCCCTTCACTCCTGCTGTACCAAAGCCTGTGATCACACGTTGAGATAAGACTTGTTGATTCAATGCCCCATTAATTGTCATCGCTGGGACAACTTCAGGGAATTGAGCAGGTGCTGGAGCGCCTAACAATGCTGTTTTCGCATTGCGTTCTTTGGTAATTTCTTGTTGCTTGGCTCTAATTAAATTTAATACATAGGGCTTATTCGTGCCCGTCGCTGTGCGGTATTGAGCTTTTAATTCTGTTAATTCTTCTTCAAACAAAGCAATAATGTCGTCGTTATTCTTACCTTCTTCGATAATACTTTGAGCTTTCACAATGCCGATCGCTGCGGCGGCATGCTTGAAGGCATCATTGCTATTTGTAATGACCGTCGCTGGAACAATCACAGCGCCTGCTGGTAATTGAGCTGGAATAATAACAGCTGGTGCTGGTTGCGCTGGCGGCGCAGCTGGTGTAGCTAAAGGTGCCGCTAGAACTGTTGGAGCTGTTGTCACTGTAAATGGAGTCTGGTCAACAACAGGTGCTGGTGCAGAGGCCACAGATTGTTCTTCGGCGACGTTAACCGGCGTATTTAATGCGTTTAACGTAGCTTGTATTTGGGCGATTTCTCGATCTTTGGCTGCAATTGCTTGTTGTTGACGCACTTCTTCTGGATCAACTGCCGGTGTTGGGGTTGTAATCACTGGCGCTGGTGTAGCAGCATTGGTCATTGCAGTTGGTAATGGAGATGTTTGCAATAGAGATAAATCAAGATCTGGCGTTGAATTTGTTGGTAATACAGTCACTGTGGCTGATGGAGTATTTGTTACCTTCGACTCAGCGGCTGCAACTGGAGCATTGGTTACTGCTGCTGAATTACGTAATCTAGTATTGGTTGAAGATGCTGGCGTGGCGTCAGCAACCGTAGGTGTATTTGTAATAACACCAGCAGCTGGAGGATTGTTGGTTGCAATCGTATCAGGAGCTGTGGGGACATCTCCTGTCAATGCACGTAAAGTTGCCGCAACATCGGCGATGTTGGCATCTAAACGTGCAATATTTGTCTTATAAGCTTCTTCTGTAGCATCAACAGTCAAACGCACAGAACCACCGACAGCATTCGTCGCTGGAGCATTGGTTATCCCGGCTGCAGCGATGCTTTCTAAAGGTTGTTGTAATGCACGACGGGCAGCGTCTAATCGGTTCTGATTAGTGACATTGCTTACACCATTAGTCAATACTAAATCCCCAGCTTTTGCTCCGTTATTAGTCAGAGCTCCTGCAGGTACCGTATTGGTGATAATCGGTGTTTGGTTCGTATTATGATCAGACGCTAATCCTGGCACAGAATTCGAGCGGCCAGTATTATTACCTGAATTAACTTCAGGAAGTCTGGATAAATTCGTCGCTATGGTTGTATCTGTTACAGCGCCATTTGTGCTTGGTCTAACGGTTGTTTCAGCGGGCAGAACTAAGGACCCACCATCAACAATTACGTTGGTTACACTAGAACGCACTTCTGGCACATCGCTCTTGTTAACGTTTAAGTTAACAGTAGCTGGAACATTGGTACTATTTAAACCTTCAGGAACAGTGTTGCTTCCTAAAGAAGAACGGATCTTACGGACATCAACTTCATTTAAAACACCTTCTAGTACTGCTTGTGCTTCTTGATCATTCTTAACCCCAAGCGTGTTTAACGCTTGGATACTACGGTTGATTGTACCTTGTGCATCTTCTGCATACTGTACAGTCAACACTCTTCTTAGGGCATCGCGTTTGACGTCAAATGAATACGGTAAAGCCATTTGAGCGTTCAAGTTTGGCGCGCCTAAAAGTACAGCAACTGCTACTACGCTAATACGTACTAATTGAGTAACATAATTAAATAACCGGATAGGCCCATGCCTAAATGGTTTGAGTCGAGACATAAAGTCGGTAAACCCTTGTACAGCGAGGATACCGAGACGACGCTCCTTTAATAAGGTATAGGTCAAGATAGAACCTGTAATGACATACGGTAAAATGGATGATTCAGGCTTTTGCGCGATGTAATCCCAAGCGCTTAAGACTAATGTCGGAGCTAAACCAGGGACAACTGTTGGGCCGCCGGATGAAGCACCGGTGTTGGGTGCTTGTGGGGCGGCTGGTTGTGCTGGGGCTTGGGATGTGGCCGCATTTGCGGTTGGCGCCACTGGAGCTGCTGGTGTAGTTACATTCTTATTGAGCTTGTGGGCAAACTTATTGAATTTCCAATGGTCGGCATTGTCTGTAAATGTGTCATAACCAACATCCATCATGGCTTCGATTTCGCTTCAGATGCCTACTTTACGTTGGAAGATAATATCAAATACGGAACCATTGATTTTATGATAAGAATGGTGATCCATGAGCATGGCTGCACGATGTAAGGAAGTTGCGACTGCGATGCGTGTTTCTTCGCTGAATGTGTTCTTGTCTTTTTCAAATCTATCAAAGAGGGCATTGAAACGGCGTTCTGCCAAGGCATGATTTATAGCGCCTACGCCGTAACCAAATGCGATAAATCCTGCTAACCAATAACCAATTGTCATTAATCCGTGAACAAAAACTGGTGTGGCCCAAACCCATTGAGCAGACACGGCTGTTAATTTCACATAATTGGTAGCAGGCAATAACATAAACCATCCAATGATAGCCATGGTGCGCCAGGCATAACGATTGTATGTTGATAAGATGCGTAACCATCCGCCCCAAACTTGATGCTCTTTATAACGCTCTTCTGCTTCTGGTATAATGACGACTTTGTTTTTTGCTTTAGGATCTACATAAATATTGCTCCAATTTCCTTTGAGGTGGCCATTTTTGCCCTTAAATAAC
>CAYZPQ010000001.1:48409-49909 GCA_964480185.1 uncultured Planctomycetales bacterium
AACGCAACAAGTACAATATGTCCTACCAACATACTGCCAGCAATCCATAATGAAGATGTAACCCCAATATAAACAACACCCGTAATAAATCCAGCCGCAGCAACTACCGCTAAACGATCTCCCCATCCACCTAAAGCGCTACGACCAAGTTTTGGTGCCATAACAAATGGAGCAATCATCAAATTCGCACCAAACGATAATGGTAAGAGCAATGTGATAATGCCAACAATTGTTCCACCCTTTAATAAAGCTAAGGCACTAATGGACGTAACAACCGCACCAAACCAAAATGCATTGTAAAGCGAGCTTGACTTATCAAATACATTCTTCAAATGTTGTTTTGCGCTGATGGTATCGTACATGTCTGCACTTGCTGGCGATGTTTTGAAGCCAAAGGACGATCCAGCATATTCTTCAATATAATTTCTTCCTTCAACAACACCACGAGGACCAAATATTAATTGATCACGGAAGAACGATGTTAATGACATTGCCACACCATGGAAGAAGCCGGCGGTTCTAATGTTAACCATAATCCCATGCATTCTTGACGCTTGGTTAAAGATAATACCTGCTCCATAAAGAATAAGATCAACGCCCGCGAATGGATTAAATCCAAAGGCAAATGACACAGGAAGCATGATTAATTCACTTAAAGACAAAGGTAAAGATCCATAATGTTGACCTGAGCTATAAACAGCTTCTCTTTCAACAAACGCATCATCACTCCATTCATTTAACCGTTGATGACGTGGAGAATAGGCCACATTTAAACGCCCACCCGCCCAACGACCGGCAGCTGCTGCTGTATCAGTAAATTTCACTTCGCGTTTCTTGCTATGCTCGGCTTCCGAAATAGCTAATTGAACTGGACGTCCCATTAAAGCTGTAAGAATCTTGTCTTTGACGCTATTTGAAACAGCTGGTGCTAAATCATCCAAGGCTTTCCATTGTTGCAATAAACCTGCGAAATCTTCACTCTTATGTGGTGTATTGGGCATTACCGCATTCATGCCAGGATGACGATGATCTGTCGCTGCCAACATGGAGGGCCAGAAATTCATTGTCATGTGATTTTGCCAACCTGTAGCAGTTCTTTCATTTAAGCCTTGAATATAATTACCTTGGCCTTCTTCAATTAAGCGACCTGCAGATCCGGTGTCCGTTAAGGTGTTAGTTACTGTACGTTGTGCAACCACAATACGTGTATCAGGACTTAAAACCATGCGTTGAATATCACGGACATGACGCCATAAATCTAATGTATTAGAATCACGGTCCATGATCAATATCGTCCCAGCTTCACGCAATACTTCAGGTTTAATCAACATCCCATTCATATTGGCTGACTTATTCACAATCGATGTCTGAACAAAGGAAACATCACTGTTAATATTTGTCAGTTCCTTGACTAATCGACCAAATTTAGCAGCTTGCTCATGGATAGGTTGCACTGCACCTGCACCACCTAATCCGGGTGTATTAATGTGCATTTCAAAT
>CAYZPQ010000001.1:49919-57898 GCA_964480185.1 uncultured Planctomycetales bacterium
CTTAATCAATTTGAACTTCTCTAACATATTAACGCCGGTTGCCCACTCACCCATTGTTGTCATCATTAAACCTTCCATGCGTAAAATATGCATGACAAGTTCTAATTGACGACGTTCTTGAGCCGTGGCATCAATCTTAAACTCTGACGTAGATGGTAAATCAAGTTGAGCAATATCAAAGAACCCAAATTTCTTCTCGCGTTCTTTGGTTAAGAATAACTGAACCCATTTTCTAATATCTTCATTAACAAAGCGTTTTAATCCTTCTTCTGTTAACTTTTGATTTGGATAAGCTTGTCGGTAAACACTATTGATGATGTTTTGAGCATAATATGAATTTTCTCCTAACATCCAGCGCAATGACCGCATGATTTCATACGTAATTTGTTCTGTTTCTTTTTCATCTTTTGCGATAGCTCCTTTAGAATGTAAAGGACCTGCTGTATAGCTAATAAAGAGTTTCTTCTTTGTTTTTCCAAACTTCGTTGCAAAGTCTTTAATAGCATCTTTAGCAACATCAACACCCTTGGTGCGCCACAAAGATCCAATAACTGTGGCAATGCCCCAAGCGCCTACATTGATTAATTTCACCCCGATCAAGAAACGTAACATCGCCGCCCATACTGGCCAATCCATGAGATTACCGGTCCAATGGCTGGCAAAGAATGGGAATGTGCCTAATGCGCCTGCATAAACAGCAGCGCCAAAAATGGCATAACGCAAGGCCATAATAACCTTGGCTTTCATACGGCCAGAATCTTTAACAGGATGTAAATGAATATACGCTGCAGCGCCAATGCGGGAATCACCAAAAATCAAACCAAACATTTCACTACCAATCACTAATAAGCTAAATGCTTTAGCCCAGGCAATGCCTAAATCTGCGCCGGGGACATAGAGTAAAATACCGGCAAAACTAATCGCATTGGTGGTCATAAGTACAGCGCGTTCCCATATATGTAAATGACGTTTAGCAACAATAGCACGCCACTGCATGACAGCGGAGGCCACAATCACAAGGCCCACAAAGCTAAGTGCTGGGATTAATGCGCCGCTTAATGTTGCGCCTAATGCGGACCATGCCCCTGGTGCGGCATGGACCACAGAAACTAATGCGGCCGCCCATGTGAATTTCACTAAATTGTAGGCGGTGAAAATGCGTGGATGTACTGCGGCCGTTGCTAAGCCTAGGCGTCTTTGCCATCTTTTCTTGAAAGCGTCTAACTTAATAAATTTCGCCAACTCTTTGATGCGAGACGGATTAGTTAACTTATCTTTTAAATCTCTTTCAAGAGGATTATTCTCATCAAAACGTTCTTGAGCCCATAATGCAGGAACAGCATCGTACCCATGAGCAACTAAGTACGTATTCATTTCAGGAATATTAATTCTATTCGAATTGGTTTTAACCTTAGCAATAATAGCGTCTAAGCCATTGATGGTTACGGCAACATCTTGTCCCTTTGCGACTTCCGCTAACATACGTGTACGGATATCATCAAAGTAATCACTTAATTTATCCCAAATATGATCATCAGCTTTACCTGGCAATGTTGCGTATGATCCACGGGCCATTTCTTCGTGCATGTATTTAGATACGTCTCGAGCTAATTCATTTAATACCTTCAAACGGCTTTCTTCGTCGTGCGCTGGCAATTCAGCACGTTTCAATGCAGCATAGTAAATGATATAACTTGCTAAAAGCCCACTGATGAATATCCCTTCAGTTTCATTCTTTAATACCCAAACTTTTGATTGTTCTTCTAAACCTAAGACATTGTTAACAAAGCTTCTCAATCCTTCAAATTTGAGATCTTCATCTTTTTTCTCTTCATCTGGATCTTGAGCTTTTAACTGTTGCCACATAGCAGAACGACGGAATCGCTTGTAAAGTACAAGTGCTGTAAAGAAATCCCACGCATATTGAGCAAATAATATAATTGGCAGAATCGCTAACAGAAGCAAGCTCTTCGGGTCATTCCATTTGAAATCTGGCTGCACATTGATCTCCACACCAAATTGATCAAATGCTTTAGTTGTGACTTCTGTATTCCAATTTAACCAACCAGGCTCTGATTGAGTAATAAGTTCATGGCCTTTATGATCGATGACTACCTTTGTCACCTTGCCATAATATTTATTGTGAGCATCAACGAATTGTACTGGGTAACGGTTAGCGCCGTGGGCATCGTATTGAGCAATTTTCCATTGTTGTTCTCTAACCGTCATTGTCGGAACAAGGTATTTTTCTTCAAGCACACGGCTGGTTAAGGCATCAAATGTGATGGATTGTTTATCCGCGGAAGAACCTGTAATCTTATATTCATAAGCAGTTCTACCATTATGCTGGGTAATTTGATTTAATGTTGACACTTCATGTTGCACGCCATCCTTATGGACTAATACAGCGCGTGGTAGAATGCCTGGGGTCAATGAATCACTTAAGCCAACCGATGCTAAAGAGGCCTTAGAAAGATTTAACCACCATTCATTAATAACGACGTGCCCATTATCTAATACCTGAGCTAAAGCAGTTCCTTCGCTATCATAAGGACGTAAAATATTATACGTTGGGCGCATCAAGCGATTTGTGTAATGACGATCTAATGTTTGCTCACGCGGCGTGACTTTAACAATGGTGAGCTTCGTATCTTGCGTGATGCCTTGTGTTCTTAAATCAGCCCATAAATCGCGACCTGTTTTATCCTTATAGATAGCAACGGCTGTCGAATCAAAAATATCTTGAGCCAATTGAGTAACCTTACGGCCTGTATCAGGTAAAATAAATTCTTGAACAGTTTCGCGTTCTTGGTAAATTTCAAATTTGCCATTTAAATTCACGACGTCAAGCGTCTTAAGAATTTCCCCGCTATGCGGTTCTATCGCACTAGCAACAGCAATCGTATCAATTTTATCTCCCGCCTGTTGAACTGAAATCAAGCGGCTTTCTTGAACGTCATTTAATTTCTTATAATCAAACCAGGTCTTGCCTTCAACCATGGTAATCGGAATGCGGTAGAATACCGTATCAGCGGCGATGCCAAGACGTGTGAAGGCTTGAGCTACTTCCGGGATCTTCACTAAATTATCATAATCAAATCCATCAAGTTGAGCTTTGATTTGCTGTTGTTGATCAATGGTTAATTGTGGTTTTGTGACCCCATCACGGTACACAGAAACTTCGCGCTTCATAAACTTCACGCCATCATAAATCGAATCATCATGCTTAGACCACGTAACCATATTCCATTCGGCAAATATATCGGCAGCGGTATTTAATATATAAGGAAGCGGGATATAGCCGTTGATTTGTAGTTCTGGGCCATATGCGGTCATGGTTAACTCAACAGCTAAGGCATATTGACCAGCTTTCTTACCGGCAACACGTACGTATTGGACAACATCCGAACCATCAGCCATTGTTGTCGTGCGTGCCACCGTTAAGACATTGTCATAGACTTTTCCATCAACGGTCAGACGTAAACCAGGCTCTTGTGTTAATTCTTGAGGATAAGCGCGTGCTTGTGTATAGCGTGCGGCCAATGTGCGAATCTCTGGCCATTGCTGGGCTGAAATACGGGTACGTAAAAATTCTTTGCCATTGGCATCATGGTAAATAATTTCTTGAGATAAAGGTAAGACAGTAATTAATGGATTGCCGGCCTTATCATCTTCAAGGGCATTTGGTGTTTGTTGTGGTTGTTCTTTCTTAAAGGCAACGAAAGTGACAATGTCGGTCTTAATACCATGCTTGGCCTTAACAAAAGTGTCTGCAGGTAAAGACAGGCCTAATCGAGCAACATCCGCTTCAGATAAGATCTCAATGCTCTCTAAAGGATTCGTTAAATCCGTATTTAATACTAATGGATTATTAACACCTTGAGGTTCATCAGGATTTTTGACTTGATATAATGGATAAACAACACTTGATCCATCGGTTAAGTTAATAATTTCCCGACGAGCTGCATCTTTATTGGGTGATAAGTACAGGCGTTCTTTGGTGACTTCTTTTTGATCAACCAATACTTTCTTCTCAAGAGTAGGCTTGAATCTGCTAACAATATCATCGTATTGCGCATCAATTGTTTCAAGAGTCACTAATTGACGACCTTGATCTCCGACGAGTCTTCCCTTAAGTGCCACAATGTAGCTATTTTCAAAATCTGTCTTTAATGTATCAACCGCATAGTTGTTTTGATCAAATGGTGTTGTGGCCAATGCAAGCTCTGGTGTAATGGCTGGGACATTATCTGCAGGCACAACTGACGCAACAGGTGCTGGAGCAGTGACTGTGCTTGGTACTTGGGTAAGCCCACTTAAAGCTTGAGCATTGAATACTAAAGGATCAAACCCGCTGACAGCAAGCCCATAATACGCGCCACTAGCCACCGACGCATAACCTGTACTTGTTCTCCAACCATGTGATGTTTCAACAGAAGCGATGTTGCCATTGGCAGTAACGGCATAAGGAGCAACCCATTGCCCATCGACCTTCTTAAAGAATTTACCTAATTCTGTCACTAAACTTTGATATTTATTCTTATAGGCTTGGGCTTTTTCAGCTTGGCCTAAGGCCTCGAATTCTTGAGATATACGTAAATAGCGAATCGCTAATTGAGATGACCATTCAATCGAGATATATTGCTTACGTGAGGAATAATCAATCCCTAATAATTTACCATCTAAGGTGATCCCTGCTCTTTGTTCAACAGCGGCGATCATGGCTTCAATTTCTGCTAAACGGCTTAGACGATCAGCACCAACACGGCTATCGTCGAGCATGCGTTCCATTGGGGCCCAGTTTCCTGTATCCGACGCCCATAATGAATCACTGTCTGTATGCCATTGTCCCCCACGGTAAACTTGACCACGACTAAAGACATGGGTTGAATTGTTATACATTTCCATCAACCACTTATAGGTCTGATCGGCCGCCATGCGCTGTGCATCGGTTGGGCTTACCTTATTAAGCATGTCGAAGAAGTACAAGACGCTCTGATTATTTTCTGTTGATTTCACATTCCAATAGAACGACTTATCGCCACTTTCATGATATTGTCCCTTAGGACCCATGCGTATACCACCGTCGACATCTTGAAGGCTCATTAAGAATACCGCACGCTCTTGGGCAAACTTCAAGGCCATGACATCATGACTACGGCCATATTCTTGTAATGCGGCAATGCCACTCCATGCATTCGGACCTGCGTGAGCACTGTAATCCCAATTCTTCCACCATTCGCCCGTAAAATTCTTAACACGAATATTATTTAAGATAGCCCCATCCGGTGTGAAATCGCCGACTCTAGCCATTGTTTGTGCTAAATTCTCGTCTGGCGTACCACGGTAATTGCTGGCAAATGTATTAATAATGCGTCTATCACCGATGATGGCACGTAAAGACATGTCATAGGTAAATGACCCGTCTCTGGCATACACATTGTCTTCGCCGAGGAAGCTGGGTGATAAGCCTGTGGTTGGATTAGCGTGCTGATCAAAGATACTTACATAAGGCTTGGCCGCTTGAGGACCAAAGGCATCATTCACATATAATAAGTGTGTAAAGTCAATGTCTTGATCTGGCGTAAAGGCCGCCATGACATAGTCAGAAAGATCTTGCACGCCTTCCCAAGCAGGTACATTCATCGTCGTCGATAATGGACGTGTTGATGTTGCTGGGAGCAGATTAACTGGCTTATGCTCTTCAATGATTAAAGACTTCGCAGGCACATACCCTGGAACATCTAGGTTTGGCGCATCTTTATAAATCTTATAATCAGGTTCATTCGCTAAGTTTGGATTGGCTGGATTAGCGCGCTTCACATAGAGATACTTGCCATTTTCACTGACATGAACAAAGTGGGCACGACCTTCAGCCTTGGCTTCATCAAACATGCCCTTCTTAATAAACATCTTCTTTAAGCTACCAGGCTTGGTGCTATCACCGACAAAACCTTCGGCAACATAATTCGTTGCTGTTAATGCATTAGGCCCGCGGTCACGGTACAATTTAATGTCATGAACAAATTGATTGATCGTCGAGATTTGATCGGCAATCCCCGCTAAAGTCAATTCAACCACGACGGGATAAGCGCTTTGGTATTCAGAACCTAAATCTTTTAAGTCTTCGGGTAAAACAACCATCGTGCGGCCCTTACCTAAGTAATAGCCCATTTGTTGACCTTCGACATTCACATAGTAACCGGTAACGTCATTACCTTGAATACGGCTGGCTTTCCAAAGTTCTGGATTGGCTTTAATTGCAAAGATCGGACGTGCACGTGTATGTAAATCCGTGTAAAGTTTTTCATACATGGCTTTATTAATACCGAATACCACGTTGGTATTATCGACATACCACATGCGCCCTAATGTGTTAGTACTGGTATTAATGGAGACCAAA
Source organism: uncultured Planctomycetales bacterium (assembly GCA_964480185.1). Lineage (GTDB taxonomy): Bacteria > Omnitrophota > Gorgyraeia > Zapsychrales > Fredricksoniimonadaceae > CAYZPQ01. The sequence goes on from CAYZPQ010000001.1 coordinate 56,323, forward strand.
CGATCTCTCAATTGTGGAGCTTGCAAGATGCGTGAACCTCTGAGTGTAAAGTCATTGGTGGCAAATGCATTCGTTGATACACCTGGTATCGACGGTAATGATAAATTCGTGACCACATGGTAGGCTGTGTTTGGTTGATAGAACCATCCTTCATTCGTTCCGCCAAGGCTATAGTTGGTGGAAATAACTGGAATATCCTTTAATGGATTATCTTTAAAGTTTAATGCTGTAAATGATGGCATCACACCAAAGGTCGATGTCGTCGGACTGAACGATCCATCCACATTCATACGACCTGCACCAAAATGGGCTTGAGCAACTGGAGCACCTTGAATATTGCGTTCGCCACCAATTGTCACATGATCATTGATGCGCATTTGACCGCCGAAAGCATTCGCCCCTTGCACATACTTGGCATAAACGCTAAAGCGGCCCACATTCACACGACCACCCACACGGTCCCAATTTCCTTCAGCAGATAAAGAGACTTTTCTAAATTTGACTTTAGCCCCAACTAATGGGAAGAATTCATTGTGTTTATCCCAAAGCTCATCAAACTTCGTTTTCTCATGATTTACCGACGCTGTAATGGTCACATGATCATTAAGATCATGTTCCCAACGAATGGTTTGATAATCTGAGGTTTCACTGCTGGTTAATTTGACATTGCCGCCACCAACACTTTCACCAGTTAATGGATCGATAAATCTGACAGAGGTGACTTCATTGCTGGTTGCATCCATAAAGCCAACTTCAACAATCAATTGATCTGTTTCACTTACGTCATAATTAAAGCCAGCAGCAACACCGTACATGCCACCTTTTCCATCGAAATCAGGCTTTACTATACCGGTGACACCCAAGAATGCCTTATCACCAATACGCTGGCTATACTTAGGAATAAACATGGCGCTGTATTGGGTCTTGGTCGTGTATTGCTTATTGCCCTTGCTGTCTAATGATTCAATGACTTGCTCATCTTGAACGCCACCAATGTCTATGCTAAAGCGTTTGTTAATTTGCTCCATTACTTCAGGAGGCGCACTAAAGCCGACTAAGACACCGCGCGTTGTTTGAGCGCCATTTAATGTTGGATTAACTGTAAAGCTCTTGAGATTTTGAACAATGCCGCCGTCGGTAATTTCACGGTTAAAGACACCGGTGAATTTACCCGCACCTTCTTGGGCATAGGCTGTATCGTGGAATGGCTTGTCATCAATGCGTTTGAATGTAAAGACATAGCCATCGATGCTGTATACATTACCAACACGTTTGACTTGAGAGACATGGTGTTCTGCGGTCTTATAGGCACTATCGATCGCATTTTGTGCTTCCTGTGCTTTCACGGGATCAACAGCGGCAATCTCAGTCATCAATTGTTGTCTTAACTCTTTAAGAGCCTGATTGTATGCCTTAACTTCACCATAGTATTGATCCATGTTGGCATTAATGGCTTTTTCTTGGGCTCTTAAATCATCTTCAATGCGCTTAATTTCACGTGCGGCATCCATGCGTAATTTATTCACATCAAGGCCTTCGACCAAGCCACGCAATAAGGCTAAGGCTGGGCTATTGG
>CAYZPQ010000002.1:0-24244 GCA_964480185.1 uncultured Planctomycetales bacterium
TTGCATGCCTAATCCACGCCGCCAGCGTTCACTCTGAGCCAGGATCAAACTCTCCAAAAAACTTGGCTTTCAAAGCTAACAAAAAAATTGGCTTTGGATATTGAATTGAACAACATGATTGTCAAAGAACTTTTGGAACCCTTAAAAAAGGTTCAATAAGAATATCAGATTATTTTCCAAAGTCAACAACTTATTTCAACTATTTTTTATTTTTTTCAAAAAGACCAGAAAAGCAATTTTTCCGTCGAGGAATTAGCTAATTAGGCGGGCAAAATTATTACCACACATAAAATTTCTTTCGTCATTTGATAAAATAGTACAATTTATCACACCTAATGCATCTTTAAAATTTTGATTCGCAGGAAAATCAGATCCCCATAAAATATGCGTATGATCAACCACTTCAAGAGCTGCCAAAAGTGATGCCTTCGAACGGGTTCCACTTGTATCTAAATAAAGGTTCTTTAAGACCTCACTTGGGAGCTTCCCTATATCCTTGACAAAGTTACGCTTCCTTAACATGGTATAGGTGGTATCAAAACGCTCCTTTAATATAGGCAAAACACCCCCAAAATGGGCAAAGATAAAATTCACATCTTTATATTTATCAAAGGTTTGCGACATCATCATCTTGCCGATACACATAGAGACATCAAAGACATATTCAAGAACTGGGCTAAGCAAAGGGTCGTGGACACGCTCTTGGCCGATGGGATTCATGATCTGGGGATGCACATGAATTGGCATGCGGTGCTTTTGGGCAAATTCATAGACCACATCAAACATAGTCTCGTCGAGGTATTTACCCTCATAGCTGGATGCCAATGAGATGACTTTTAAGCCTAAATCACGGATTCGTTTTAATTCAGCTGGAATTGCGTCGGGATTATCAACAGGAATAATACCTGCTCCAATAAAGCGGGTTGGGTATTGTTTCACCAAATCCGCAATACCTTGATTATATTCTAAACACAACTTTCCCCACCCACCCATATTCACATGCGCATCGCTCGTCGGATAAAGCAATAAAGCACGATCCACATGGTTTTCATCCATGAGCTTTAATTGATGATTACTGTCAGACCAGAACTGCTTAAAGAACGCCGTGTTCTGGGCCACTTGAGGCGGCATGTAATGGGAATGGGCATCAATCGTCATATCTATCGCCTACTTGGCCTGGGTTTGCTTGTAATCAATAATGGGCTTTGTCCAGGTCGTCAGCTGATTAATCACTGCTAACTCCAAAGGACAGGCATTGGCAGGTACTGACAACGCAAAAGAAACCATGTCAGCGACAGCTACAGGATCCATTAAACGATCACGTTGTTCGCTCGCCACATGTTTTAAATGATCAGTTAAATCAGAAGCAACAACACCTGGTAATAGTGACGTAACTTTAATATTGTGTTCGCGCATTTCCCAGAATAAACCTTTTAAGAACGCACGTAAGCCCATTTTCAACGAACTATAAGTTAAGAATCCTCGCGGGATTGGATCTACTAAAGTGGAACCTGATACAACATTAATGAGATGACCATCTTTGCGTTCAACCATGTCTGGGATAACTAAACGGATTAAACGCACATAGCCTAAATAATTAATGTGTGCGAGCATTTCAAAATCTTCGATGGGTTGTTCATGAAATGGGTATTGACTTGATACACCCGCAACATTCACGAGAATATCAATCTTTTTAAATTTTGCTTTCGCTTGATTCACTAAATTTTGTAAATTTTCTAATTTCGCAACGTCGCAGGGAACACCAATCGCATCAATGCCGTATTTATCTTTTAATTCTTTGACAGTTGCATCTAATGGCCCTTGTGTACGTGCAGCTAAAACTAAATTAGCGCCATGACTTGCTAAACGCGTCGCAATCGCTTTACCAATTCCTCGACTCGCTCCTGTAATCAGAGCAACTTTTCCTTTTAAGTCAACTTGCACATGCGCCATTTAAACATCCTTTCGTTGAATAACTAAATGTGGCACTAAAAATACTAATAAACTCATTAGTGCCCCTATTGATAAAAAACTAAGCTTAAAATTACTTTGCATAAACCCACCACTAATCCAAAAACCAATACCACCACTAAAAAAACGTACTGAAGAATTTAATGCGGCAAGTTCGGCGCGGTATGAACTTGAAAAATCAGCTAATATCGTTGAAATGCCGTTATGCGCAATGGTCCAGCCAATTGAAATCAATGATAATATAATTGCTAAGTTTAATAAAGAATACTGGCCATACAACATCATGATAAAAAAACTTAAAATACCTATACCCACATAGCACGCCATGGCACGACCATACTTATCTGAAATAAAGCCTCCAATAAGCTGACCAATCGACGCTGTTAATGCGGTGAGAATAATCAAACCACTAATTGTCATCTGATTATAGCCGTAAATCTTATCTAAGAAAACACCGTACCACTTCCCTACACCGTGAAAAAGCAAACTCATCAATGCAATAAAAACTAAAATGCGTCGTAAACCTTTCACACGAAATACATCCATGTAATTAACACGCACACCGGTATTTGCTTCCATCCCTTCTTTGGGACAAAAAATAAAGGCAATGGCTAATACGACGGATAATACGGCAGGCACAATGAATAACCAATGCCATGGTGCAATACCACTTAGAACAAGACCTAACATCGCCCCAAGAAATGATGAACTAAAAAATGCACCCAGCACGCGCCCACGTAAATCTTTTTCAAATATTTTTCCTAATGTCATTAGAGCGAGCGGCGTCACGGCTGCTGCCCCAAAACCCGCCACAACACGCCCAAGCAAAATTACTGTTAATGAATCAAACGCTAACGATAAAGCATTGCCTAGGGCAAAGAGAATACACGCCGTCATCATTAAGTGTTTGATTGAAAAACGTGAGGCCAAAGGTGCATAAAACAAGGCGCATAATCCATAAGGGATCATGTAGTACGGAATTAAACTAGCGGCATCATTGGCTGAAATATTTAAAGAGCGGCTGATTGCTGGAACAACAGCAGTCAAGGCAGATACATTAAATGAAATCAAAACACTGGCGGCACAAAAGAAAAACAACACACTATAACGACGGTCCATGCCCACTATCACTTTGCCGCGAGGGCTTCTTGCTCGATGACCTTCTTAAAAATTTTCATATTGTGTTGAGAATGCTCATTCACAAAACCTTCAATTTGCTCTGCCGTAAATTTTGTAAAACCTAGATCTAATTCAAAATCTTGAATCCATGTCATTTTAATACCGTCGGGTGTTTGTGTATAAAGCCAGACGATTTTCATATACTTAAATGGAAATAAAGGATCCCAGCGTTGGGCATAGGCAAAATTTAAATCTTTATATAGCCAACGTTTAGAAACCCATGACTTACCATCTTCATCGGTTAAACGAAATGTGATTTCATTACCCTTACGCTCTAATACATCAGCTTTTGCGTATTCATCGCCGAATAATTCAGTCCAGCGTTCGATTTTATTGGATACATCAAAAACTAATTCATACGGTGCATTGATAATGATTGAATTTACTGTATGTCCCATAAATATCCTTCCTTTATAAAATAGCCACTACTCTTGACCAACCTGCTCCTGCATTTCGCACTTTGACAGGTAAACAGGATACGGTAAATCCGAATGGTTTTGGTATCGCGCCTAAGTTTCCTAAACGTTCCATGTGGCAATATTCGCGGCGTCGGCCTAAAAAATGACAGGGCCAGATTTTGCTTTTGTCTTTGGTGGATAGAAATTCTTTGAACATTAAGAAGCAGGGTCGATCTAATCCTATTGTATCGATGCCCATCATTTTGATACCTTGATCTAATAAATATTCAACTGCTTCAACAGTCATGCCAACATATTTATTTACGTAATCATCGGTGCCGAGTAATTTATCGCCGCCGGTGTAAATTAAAACAATGTCCATGGGCTTAAGCGTGTAATTGATTTTCTTTAGAGCATCAATCACATGCTGTTTACCAATCGCATCAGGGAATTTTAAATGAGTAAAATCGAGGACAACACCTGGGCCATAACACCATTCGAGCGGTACATCCATAATTTGCTTGGCAGGTTTTCCTTCACACGTTGACCCATAATGAAATGGGGCATCCACATGAGAACCCATATGCACCGACGAATGCACCACTTCTAAGGACAACATTTCCCCATCAGGAATTTCTTCTTTCGTTGCGACACGCTCGCCACGATCAAAACGCTCCCGACCATTGGGCTGCTTATTCATCACTACCCAATTAAAATGTTCAACACCCTCATGATGTGTAATGCGATCAATCTTGGCGTCATGCGTTTCGACTAAAGTGTCATCAATGGGTAAACTTAAATCAATAATCTTCATACTTACTTTGTCTTTAAAATAGCCACAATTTCATTTAATGAATGTGTTTTTTTCAATTCATTGTCTTTCAATTGAACGCCTAATTCTTTTTTAATCACCACCGCAATCTCAACCATTTCGGTTGAGTCAATGCCTAATGACTCATCAAGCTTGGCACCTGGGATAATTTCTTCGTCTTTGACATCCAAGACTTTCTTTAAGATCGCTTTGACTTTTGTTTCAAGTTCTGTTTGTGTTTGCATAATATCCTCCACCGTTAAAGATTCCCGCTTTCGTGGGAATGACACTAATTATTTTTGTAATACTAAGACACAGTTAATGCCGCCACGACCACGATTAATAATGAGCGCGTTTTTAATCTCTTTTTCTTGAGCTTTGTTTGCTACATAATTTAATTCACATTGAGGATCAGGTGAATCTAAATTGATTGTGGGTGGAATAACGCCATGTTCCATCGCTAATACTGTTGTGATTACATCTAAAGCCCCACAGGCACCAAGCATATTACCATAAATAGATTTAGGCGCACTGACTGGAATTTTCATTGTATGAGCACCAAATGCTTTCTTGATAGCTCGCGCTTCCGAAATATCCCCATCAATTGTCCCTGCTCCATCGGCACAAATATAATCAATATCCTGAGGCTTTAAGCCTGCATCTTCAATGGCCATTGTAATAGCACGTGCTAATTGCTCGCCATCAATGGCTGGATTAATACGATGCGTTGCATCCGTTGTTGTACCATAACCAATAATATTGGCATACACGCGCGCTTTGCGTTGTTGCACACGTTCTTGTGGTTCAAGTGTTAAGACACCCGCTCCTTCGGAAATAACCAAACCATCACGATTTTGATCAAAAGGACGATAGGCTAAATGAGGAAAATTATTATTTTGACTTAATACACCAGATGTCACGGAACACAATAATGCATAAGGTGTCACTGGCGCTTCCATCCCACCGGCCATAATAAAATCACATTTACCACGGCTAATTGTACGCGCGGCATACGCAATCGCCATTAATGAACTCGCCCGATCAGCGACGAATGTTTTGGAATATCCTTTAATGCCATAATGAATTGAGATTTGCCCTTGTGGGGCTGCTGGAAACCAGGCAGACGCCATGAAAGGACTTACCCCCTCACGTCCTTCTAAATACATATCACGCAATTCTGTTTCCGCATACAACCAGCCACCTAAGGCATTGCCCATAAAAATACCAACACGCTTTAAATCTTCTTGGGATAAATTAATCTGCGCATCTTCCAAACATAATTCAGAAGCGACTAAACTCATGTGCGAGAATAAATCAATTTTCTTTAATAAACGCGAGGAGACATGACTATAGGCTTCTAATTCTTTAACATGACCAGCGATGCGTGAGGGATAAGCAGATGCATCAAAACGCTCAATCTTCTCAATCGCACAGCGACCTGCTTTCACGTTTGACCAAAATTCTTTTTTATCAATACCGCAGGGCGAAATAATTCCTAAACCTGTAATGGCAATTGGTTTCATGGCAATATCCTTATTAAAACAACAACTAAAATGTTTAGACCTAATAAAAACCACAAATCACGTCGAAAAATCCCAAAGGCTTTTTCAGTTGGAATAACTTGCCCATCAAAACCATGGTAACGTATCGCCCAATTGGCAAGCTTCACCATTTGGGTAAAAAAGAAACGGCCGAATAATAAGTGCAGTGCCGTTAAAATAACAATGGCTACAAAAAACCATTCCAATGATTTAAAAATAGTGCTGATATTATCTGTCAAAGGACAATACATTATTTATACCTCGACAACACCATGGCGGAATGAATCCCAGAAAAACCACTAGATGTTTTTAGAATGCAATTCACTTTCTTATCCATGGCTTTATTAGGAATATAATTTAAATCGCAATCTGGATCGCGTTCTTCTTGATTAATCGTTGGTGGTAAAATATTACGCTCAAACATCAATGAACTTAAGGCCAATTCAATCCCATTTGCTCCAGCCAACGGATGACCAATCATGGATTTTACCGACGATATTGGAATATCATACGCCTTTTTCCCAAGAGCCATTTTATACGCACTTGTTTCAAAGACATCATTTTGACGCGTGGATGACCCATGTGCACTAATATAATCAATATCTCCTGCGCCAATACGTGCATCAGCCATGGCGAGCGTAATACTATCGGCCATCGCATCGCCTTCCGGCGGAAGATCTGTCATATGATACGCATTACACGTTGTCCCAAATCCCATCACTTCACAATAAATACGCGCCCCACGATTTAAGGCATGCTGCAATTCTTCAAGAACCAAAAGACCTGCGCCCTCAGAAATAACAAACCCATTACGACGATTATCAAAAGGACGACTGGCTTTACTAGGAATATCATTGTGAACAGACAATACATTCACCGTATCAAAAGCACCAAATGTAATGGGCGTAATGGGCGCTTCAGCCGCACCGCACACCATAATATCCGCATCCCCATCTTGAATACTTTCTAAACCAAATCCAACAGAATCCGTCCCGGCCGTACACCCCGTCGATATTGTATTACACACCCCACGAAATCCATACTTCGCACTCACTTCACTCGACGGTGTATTAAACATGGCCGCATCATATAAATCAGGACGAACAATTGCTGGATTAATAGGCTTTGTCCCACTATCCGTCACTAAAGCAAATTCTTCTTCCATATACTTGGTCCCGCAAATCGCATTGGCTAAAGAAACACCGACCCGATCACGATTTATTTTACGCAAATCCAATTTAGAATCTTCCAATGCCATACGTGCCGCGACCATCGCAAATTGCACATAACGATCCATACGCATCGCATCTTCAAACGATAAGCCCAAAGCCACTGGATCAAAATCCAATACCTGAGCGGCAATCTTCGTATTAAAAATCGACACATCAAATTCCGTAACCCGACGAATCGCCGACACCCCTTTAATCATGGCCGAGAAACACGCATCATTCCCAATGCCATTAGGTGCAACAATTCCGACTCCGGTAACAACCACTCGACGTTTATTCATAATTTAAGAATCCTTGTTTTTCAAATACTTTTCGCCGCTAAAGCGGGTGGCACTGCGACGGGTCCCCTTTCAACCGGAGGGGCGAGTTTTTCAAGCCCTGAGGATTGGAAGGGTGGCGCAGTGACAGGACCCGCGTCGTGCTACAAATTCTATGTCACACAACTATCAATGTCTCAATGTCTCATCCATCAAATTATTATGGCTCGCAATTACAACCCAGCGATCTGTCGTCTTTTTCCATGTCATCGTATAACGACGAATCACGCGCTTGCCACCTTCTTGATTAATCTCAACCGTAAAAATCAAATACTGAACAATCGCAATATCCCCATGCAATTTAATTTGAATAGGACGCAATTCACAAATGGCAATATTTGTACTCTTCGTCCAGAAACCTACCCATTTATCAAGCCATGGGCGATCAACCGGAATTGGACTTTCATGACCATAACCCACCATGTCAGGATGAATATATTTAATGAATTCATCGACGCGTTTATTGATTAAATGATCCCAGTGAATTTCAATGCAGCTCCAGACATCGCGTTCTGTTTGACCCCAGTATTCTGGTATCCAAGATGATAACTTTGAACTCATTAATATATCCTCCTAATAAATGACAACGTAATATGAGTGCATCGCGCGGGTCCTGTCACCGCGACACTCTATAAATCCTCGGAGCTGGAAAGCTCGCTCCTGCGGTTTATAGAGAACTCGTCGCTGTGCCACCCGCGTATATTCCTTATTTAATAACAGACTGTTAAATCAAATTCTTTTTTTACTTCATCAACCGTAAAAAATTTCTTCGTCCGCTCTACTTCATGTACCATCGCTACTACACGTGTATTTAAAGGTGATGGTACTTTAATATGACTTCCTATTTGCACCACTTCGCCATTGATAAACTCAATCTCACTATCTTTATGCCGCATCAAACTCTGCAAAATCGACCCATATAAAGGCTCTTTGCTAAGTGACGTTAATGTCTTATGCATAATCGCCGCAGCATGCTCAACGGGCATTGACGCCAAACCTAAAATCCGCTCTTTAGGAAAATCCGGCATCGACTCCAACGCAATATCTGCCTGTTGAACAATGCTCACACCTTCCCGCAATAATAAAATACTCAGCCGACACAAATCCAAATCCGCAAACGTTTCTTGCATCGACTTTCCAATTAAGGCAGGAATACAATTATTAAAATTCACAAAGAGCTTCAAATATTTCTGCCCCATAATCTGAGGCGAAGGCACAACCTTAAATGCCTTTCCTAACACAGCAGCGACACGATGAGCCGCAGGATCAAGCGGCGTAAATGGACGACCAATAATCCAATCGCCGTCGAAATTATACACAACCTCACCCGCTTTAATCGCCGTTGCCCCAAACATCACAATACTTGTCAACTGACGATCACGGTCAAAATGGGAACTTAATAAATTATCCGCTTGCACCCCATTTTGTGTTGTTAAAATCAAGCCTGTGTCTAAAAAGTGATTGTTATGCTGATACGCCTCTTCAAGGTCTTGCGTCTTCGTTGTAAAAATAATCAAATCCGCTGGAGCTTTCATTTGGGTCATTGCTTTAACGGGTATTGTCTCATTCCCCTTAATGCCACTTAACACCAAACCCTTTTGATTAATCGCCTCCACTTGAGGGGCACGTCCAATGAGAATGACATCTTCACCAGCTTTTGCCAGCAAAGCCGCCACACTGCATCCAATTGCACCCGCACCAATCACAACAATTTTCATCATTTATTTATAAATCTTATAGTTAAAACCAACTTCATCCATGACGCGCACCATCAACGAATAAAACGCCTTTGGCACTTCACTAAAAAAAGCCCTGACTATATCCTCTTCTTCAACCTTCACTGAACCACGCGCTGTCGCCAATTCCTCAGCTTTGATATTAACAACTTTTTGCGCAATGGCCCGGTGAAACGTGGGGATAATACCGAGCATCTTTTGATATTTGCCTAATGCAATAGGTTCCCACGTCATTGTTAAGTGAACTGCAACCATAGTAAATCCTTCTTAAATGATTATGCGGTTTGCACGCGTGAGTTAGCTTCCCATTTAGAAATATTATTCATGAAATCTTTCACGCATAATTTCACGCGAATATCATAATCGCTTTCCATGATGCGGTGAATACGTTCAGACTTGGAATAATATTCACGCATACACCATGACCCTAAACGACCGACATCTTCAATAGACAAATGATCTGTTGGGATAACTGGATGTTGAAAATCCCAATCTTTCAAATTAATCGTTTCAGGATCAAACCATTTTTGTTGAATCCCATAACGCCAATCTGGAGAATTAGGAACAGGTGTTAAATAATCGAGCGCAAAAACATCGGGATCAATTTCATCCGCTGTTTGCAGACGCTGTTTAATTTTTTCTTCCGTATCATCTTTTAAACCAATCAATACAGTTCCGACTGTACCAATATTATTAGCACGAAGAAGTTTGATGGTTTGTTTGATTTGATCGATGGTGACACCTTTACCTGTTTTCACAAGTTGAGAATCACTTTCAACCTCAACACCGGTCAATGCCATGAATAAACCTGCTTTACGCATTAACGGTAAAATATCTGTTTGAGAAATCCATTGATCTGCACGACCTAAACATACCCAGCCGATTTTATTACCGCGTTTAATTTTCTCTTCGCAGAATTCAATCATGGCTTTGGTATCACTGTTAAACGCATCGTCTTGCATAACAACAGTTGTAATGCCATATTGCTTTTCTAAAATATCAAGCTCATCGACAATGCGTTTGCCTGATAAACCGCGCCATGATGTAAAATCTTTGGCTGCAGAACGGCTATCATACAAAGCCCACTCATAACAAAAATGGCATTTACCTGGGCAACCGCGCGAGGTCATTAATTCCGCAAAAGGTTTCCAATAGGTATGCCCGACATATTTATCCATCGGAAATAAATCATAGGCTGGCATAGGTAATACATTTAAATCAGGAATTAAACCACGGTGAGGACCAACGATAATTGTTGATTTATCCCGACGGGAAACTAAACCTGGGATATCGCGCATATCTTTAGACTTTGTTGCTAAATTATTGACCAAATCTTCTAAAGTGATTTCACCTTCACCAATGAGAATATAATCAATGGTTGGGTTTAAACGCATTTGACGTTCATAATCGGCAGAATACCATAACCCCGATGCAACGGTGATGATTGATGGGTATTTATTTTTAATTAAGCGTAAGGCTTCATTGAAATACCAAATAACAGCCGCACCTAATGTTGAGAATAATTGATCGCCGACAAAAACCATGTCAGGTTTAATTTCGCCAATCTTAACTAACATTGCATCCCAATCCATATCCAAAGCACGGCAATCTAAGGCAACAACTTCACCGATACCTTTAGAACGAATATAAGCAGCCACCTGCGCATGCATTTGATTCGCTGCCCGGTGAAACCCATGCGAATCCCAAGCCTTTAATGGTGGTGTTAAAAATAATATTTTCATTAAATCCTCCTTTAAGTTTTTCTAACTTCAAGGCCACTATTATTTACCGAACATAGCAGCCTAATTGCATTAGATCCATAACACATTTTTAAATTTATACCGAGTGGCGATCAAAATGATATCGACTAACCACCATACACCAAAACCACCTGCTGTAAATAATTTCAATAGACCTAAGACAACTTGTCCCATCATAAAACGGTCTACGCCAATGTATCCAAAGAAAATGGACATGAGCAATGTCACAATCCAATTTAATTCTCTTTCACTACTTATAACGACGGGCATGGACACACCTCTATAGTATTGAACAACTTGTGTGATTACAAAGATTGTTATTTGATTCAACTTGCTTAGTCAGAACCACGACGTGACTAAGGACTTTCCACCTGGTGTTTTATCAATGGCAATATGTTTAATTTGCGTATACTCATGCAACCCATCTTTACCAAGCTCACGCCCGAAACCGCTTTGCTTATACCCACCAAAAGGCGCTTCATTTAAAAAAGCACCATACGTATTAATCCACACTGTCCCGCATCGCACACGTTGCGCCACCCGATTGGCTTTCACTAAATCTTTCGTCCATATCATGGCAGCTAAACCATACTTACTGTCATTCGCTATTTCAATTGCCTCCTCAGGTGAGGAAAATTTTATCACACTTAATACAGGACCAAAAACTTCTTCTTGGGCAATGGCCATATTATTACGGACATTAGTCAGGATTGTTGGTTGAATATACGCCCCTTTAACATTCACTCCTTGAGGAATCCCTCCACCACAGCGCAAGGTCGCTCCTTGGGCTTTGGCTTGATCAACCCATTTTAGCACAGAATCACGATGTGCCACATTAATCAAAGGACCAAATTCAGTTTCAAAATCTTGAGCTTCCCCAATTTTTAATTCCTGAGCACGCTTAACCAATTTCTCCACAAATTGATCATGAATAGATGCTTCCACCAATAAACGCGAACCTGCCGTACACATTTGCCCGCCATTCATAAAAATTGCAGACAAACTTCCACCGATCGCCGCATCCATATCGCAATCCGCAAACACTATATTAGGCGATTTCCCGCCAAGTTCCAATGTCAATTTTTTAATCCCCTTGGAAGCCTGTGACATCACTTGCTCACCAGTTTTTGTACTTCCTGTAAATGTAATCATATTCACACTGGGATGCTTCACCAATTCCTGTCCTGCTTCAACACGTGATGAAGTAATAATATTCAAAACCCCTTTAGGCAATCCCACTTGAGAAATCAATTTTGCCAAAGCCATAACAGCCGCACACCCTTGAGGAGATGTCTTTAATATTAATGTATTACCTGCCAGTAAAGCTGGCGCCATTTTCCAAGCCGCCATGATCAATGGATAATTCCATGGAATAATCGCCGCCACAACCCCTACAGGTTCGCGTTCAATTTGACTTAACAAAGGTACCGTGACTTGTATGGTTTCACACTGCAATGAACCTTGCAAACGCCCAAAATATTCAAAAGTCTCAGCACAAGTGGGCACATCAATAAATGTCGTATGCTTTAATGTCTTCCCCGTCGCTGCTGTTTCAAGATCCGCTAATTCCTTAGCATGGGTACGAATTAAATCCGCAATCTTCAACAAAAACTCCCCACGCTTAACCATCCCCAATTGCGGCCAAGACCCATGATCAAAAGCAATTTGCGCCGCCTGTACTGCAATTTCAATATCCATACTCGACGCATCCGCAACACGCGCAAACACCTCACCCGTCGACGGATTAACCGCATCAAAATAATTCCCCGATATCGAGGGAACCATTTTATTTTCCAATAAGAAATCAAATTGTTTAATCATCGTTTGCGTCATCTTACTTAACCGGCACCATTGCCCATAATTGAAAAATCCGACTACATGGCGCATACCATTTCGAAATCCGCGCAAAATCCCCACGCAAATTCATCTTCTTTTGAGTCGTCGCCACAAAAGGATCAATTTCACGATTAAAAACAGCCCGCCAAATCGTCTCATTCGCCGTAATTAAAAATTCACTATTTGCATCGTGACCAGTTTCAACAATCTGCCCCTGCTTAAATTTAAAACTATAAACATTCCCTGTTTCTTCAAGACACACAGCCAAATCCATGTCCATATTAGTCTTAACACCTAATTCTTTGAGCTGTGCATCCGAATTAACCAACCGAACAATTTCCTGAATTTGCTCCCCCGAAAAAAGCTTATACGTTTTAACATTATCAACGGGTGGCACAGCGACAGGTCCCCTATAAACCGGAGGAGCGAGCTTTCCCAGCTCTGAGGATTGATAGGGTGGCGCAGTGACAGGACCCGTTGCGCCACGATAAACAGTTGCCACAAAATCCATCCTAATCTGCTCTTCCAATTCCTGAACCAACACAAATGCATTAAACAATACATCTCCGACAGCCACAACCCCGTGATTCTTCAATACCACAATATTATTAACACGAAGTGCCTCGACAACCGGCTTAGGATCCGTAACCGAAGGCGTAGTCTGAGGTATCGCTTTCACCTGACCTAAATAAAACTGCGCTTCAAACGTTTGAGGTGCAAATGTATCCTTAGCTAAAAAGAATCCATTGGTATACGTCGTATGTGTATGAACAACACAATTAATCTTAGGTAAGTTTTTATAAATCTCCGTATGCATAAACCGCTCCGAAGATGCTTTACCTTCGCCAATTACTTGACCATTCAAGTCAATCGTCAAAACATCTTTATCTGTTAAAAATCCCAATGACGTCCCGGTAGCCGTAATCAACAATGTCTTCTCATCAAGCCGACAACTAATATTGCCATTAAACCCACTAACAAGATTCTTGTCCCACAGCAACTTACCCGTTGAAATAATCGCCTGAATTAATTGAAGTTTATGACTCATGACATCCTTATTTTAAATACTTCGCCGGTATCCACTCAACTAAAGGCACATACCCATTCACACCTTTAAGTGCAATAGACTTAGGATCGCCTAAAAATCTACTTTTATGCTGCGCTTTTAATAATTTCACAGGAACCTTATGACGCTTGGCTAACACAGCGACGATTAAACCGCCTGTATCACTTAACACACCCGTCGTATCTGCTACTTGGCACGCAATCACAGCTTGCTTCACCCACCCATTGTAGAATAAATACCCCGCCATATTATCTGAAATAACAGTTGGCTTTATCCCACGCTTGAGTAAAACCTTTGATGACGATACAGCCGCCTCACACGACGGGCGACCTTCCATAATGACAACAGATACCATCTTAGCTAAAGGAAGTTTTGCCAATAAACTCGCGTCAAACACTCCCTGTAAAAGAACAATTGATTTAGACTTAAAGGCTTGCATTGATAGCGATCGCTTTCGTAATGTAAGAATGTGGAACAATATCAAACCCTGGATAAAACCCTTGAACACCGCGTGGCACCAAACGCTTGCCATCAATTTCTAACAACTCTTTAGGGTCACGCAATTCAACAGGAATATCAGCGCCTGATTTTAATTTTGTCGACGGTTGAGTCAGTACAATTAAAGGGAGATTAAATTCACGCGCCAACACCGCAATTTGATAACTACCAATTTTATTCGCAATGTCTCCGTTAGCCGCACTGCGGTCCGACCCAATCACCACTTTATTCACCATGCGATCGGCCATTAAAGCCCCAATCGCATTATCAGGAATAACCGTGACAGGCACTTTCGCTTTGGATAATTCCCAGGCTGTTAATTTCCCACCTTGCAAGTAAGGACGTGTTTCCGTCGCATACACTTTAATGCGCTGATGACGGGCAATGGCTTGTGATGCGGCCATGGCTAATTCGCCACTGACATTGCAATGCGTTAGAATACTATCGCCATCATTTAATTGGCTGGATAATTGACTAATGCGTTCTAAACGTCGCTGACGAATCCCTTGTAAAAACCCAGCGACTGTTTTTGTAATCGCTGTTTTCACATCACCTCCATTAGCTGCAGCTTTCTGGGCAGATCCCGTAATAATGGATGTGACCTCCGCAAAAGGAAATGTGGGACGGGAATTATTTAAAGCGATAGCAACTTGCTGCACATGGGTTAATAAATCCCCTTTAGGACGAAGTTCTAAAAGGAATGTATTAAGCACCACTAAAAATTGCCCAAAAGCCCTTGTCTTCATACTACGAATTACTTCCACTGCCCCGTCGACATTTTTCACAGGAATATATTTAATCTTGTGAGGGATCAACGTTTCATCTAATACCCAAAGAACATTATCTTTTAAGTAAGCTGGCCAAAATAAGGGAGATTCGTACATAATTAGACAGTCTTTACAGTTTCTAATTCTTTGATTAATTCTAAGGCAATTTGAATCAATAAACCTTCAGCCATATAATAATCAGGATTAATAAAGCCCATTTGACCGGTGATTAAATTATCAGAAACGGCCAAGATAGACACCGCTGGAATTTTATAAGTTTGGGCAATGGTTAAGAATGGCGCGCTGACCATGTCAACACCGATCGCACCTTGATCAATAACCTTATTCACCACTTCTTTGGATTCTTTTAAAATCGCATCTGTCGACCAGACTTTACCTTCATGCACAGTCATACCTGCAGTTTGTGCTAAATTCTTGGCAATCGTTGTGATCTTCTTTGTCAATTCAGCATCTGGTAATGTGGTGAATTTATCATCCACATAATAAGGGCTAACACCATCGCCACGGACACACCCTGTTGCGACAATGAAATCACCAATTTTAATACCACTCTGCAAAGACCCGCAGCTACCAATACGGATTAATGTTTTGACTTGCGCACTACATAGAATTTCCGTCGTAATGGCTGTATCTGCAGCAAATCTTCCCCCGTTAATGGCGGTAATGCGTGTGCCATTGATTGGGCCGGTGAACATGTTATATTCCATGAATGAAAAATTCTTTACAGGATTTTCCATTTTCTTCACAACACTATCTAAACGCTCTTTAGGACCTGGGACAATCGCATAACTCCCAATGTCTTGAGGACGTAATTGCACCATGCCCATTAAATCTTTACCACTTAAATGCACTTCTCTTGTCATGTATTCACGAGCCATAATCTTTCCTCTTCTTAGTTATTCTGGTTACTATAAGTCGTTTTCTTTAACTCTTCTTTATCAATTTTACCGGTACGATTTTTGGGTAATACGTCGAGCACTTCAATCGCATGCGGCACTTTAAAATTAGCCAAATGTTCACGGGCAAAATAGCGTAGCTCTTCCGAGCTTAATTGCACATTCGGTTTAAGTACCACAAACGCTTTAACCGCTTCTCCTCTTAAGCTATCTGCTACACCAATCACCGCCACCTCTAAAACACCCTCATGCTTATAAAAAACACTTTCAACTTCCGGCGCAAAAACAATTTGACCACCCACCTTGATCATTTCTTTTTTACGGCCAACAATATACAAATAACCATCATGATCAAATCGCCCCAGATCTCCAGTATAAAACCATCCATTACGTTTTGAGGCTGTGGTTAATGCGACATCTTTATAATATTCTTTGAAAATAAATTTCCCTCGAATGACAATTTCACCAATAGCGCCAACTACAACAGTCTTGTCATTGTCATCGAATAATTGAATCTCACAATTAGGCGCTGGCTTGCCAACACTTTCAATGCGATTACTTCCCAAAGGTGTTACCGTATTCGGTGGGCACGTCTCTGTCATTCCCCATCCATTTAATAATTTGGCATTGGGGCAAAAACGATGAAAGCGTTCTAAAATTTCGGGTGAACTCGGCGCACCAAAAACAACAACCCAACGCAAACTTGATAAATCAAAATTCTCAATATGCTTTAATGTTAACAAAGCCGTATACATCGGCGGGACAATATGAAAACATGTTACCTTATGCTGTTGAATCAACCGTAAGAAATCCATGGGATTAAATCGGTCCATTAAGACGACAGTGATTCCAAAAATAATACAATTCTGAATATAAATAAAACCACCAACATGGCTCAATGGAATTGAACAGAGCTTAATGTCGTTGGGACTTAAGTCGACAAAATGCTTCATCGCTTCCGGCGAGCCATTCAAATGATCATAGGTCAAGACAATCCCTTTAGGACTACCGGTTGTCCCTGAGGTATACATGATTAATGCTGTTTGATGAGCCTCAATTTTAACCACATCTGATAAAGGTTGTTTCATTAAAGAGGCAAAAGATACTTCTAACGACGTATTGGTAGTCTCGGCGAGAACAATCACTTTACGTAAGGCAGGCAATTGACTTTTTAATTCATTCCAATTGATATCAGGCTTAGGCAAAACCATGACAAACTCAACATCGGCATGACTTAAACACGATACAAGCTCATCGCGCTTAAGCATATAATCAAGCGGCACAATGGTTGTCCCTAAACACAAAGATGCTAAATAGCCATACACATATTCTGGGCAATTGGGTAAATATAAACCGATTTTTGTCTGTTGATTTAAACCAAGTAGCGAAAGACCTTGGGCCAATGCTAAAGCGTGGGTGCGTAATTGCCTAAAGCTAATCGCCTGATCTTTATAGATCAAAGCGGGCTTCGCGGCAAAATTCTGAGCGCTATCTGCTAAAATTTGGTATGTGTTCATATTTATATAATATATATGGAATAAACCACCGTTGATTTTATTAGATAAATCGTCTTAGTCAAGATTTACTTCCGTGTGAATAGGAGTTTAAAATGACAGGGTATTTACTTATGGAGCAGCTTGGGGATCAGGCTTTACGTCTTCAACAGGATCTGGTGGAATCAAACCGAAAGCGATGTCGAGCTGGTGAAATAGAGGCTTTGCCACTAAACGCTTTGCAGAGGTACTTAACGATGATATCTCAATACGTGTTTGATTAGGCGTCACTTCCACGAGAAAAACTCCCACTTCCGTGGTATTTACCGCCCCCTTAATACCCATCAGCACCACATAGCCTGACACTTCATCTTTCTTAAATAATACCCATTCTTCCTTTTCCATCACAGCGATGGCAGCACGCATGGTATTCCAATATGACTTATCATATGTCTTGGTAATCGCTTGGCTACGGGCTTGTTCTAATTTGCGCGTCGATGATCCCCAAATAGTCTTGGTGATTTCAATAGGTGAGCACCCCAAGAATTGAAGGGAAATAAATACAAGAACGAATGATCGAAAGTGGATCGACAACTTAACCATTCCCCTCTTGCTGAGCTTTTGATAATTCAAATTGCAATAGTTTTTCCCGACGAGTTAATTCTTCATGGGCTTGCTTCATTTCATCCAACGTTGTTTCTAGACGATTCTTATGTTGGGATAATTGAGAATATTCTTGGCTCACACCTTGCATTTGACCCATTAAATCTTCTAATTGCTTGCGGTAATTCAATCCAATGCGTTCAAAGCCTGTTGACTGGGCGCGTGATTTAATTAATTCATATTGAAGCATATCGGATTTAGCGGTTTGGGTTTTATTTAAATCTTTTAATTTCTCAACCATGCGACGCAAATCATCCACTTCTTGAGTTAAATTATCAAGCTGTGCATTCGTATCACCTTGGGTGCGATCCAATAAAATTTCTTTTTCTTTAATAAAACCTGAGATTTGCGCATCCGATTGATGTTTAAATGAATCAAACTCTGCTACTAAGGAACGGTATTTATCCGTCATTTCTGTTAATTCTTTTTTCAATGCCAAATTATCAAAACGCAATGTGTCATTAGCCCGAAGAATTTCCTGACTTTCAACCACTTGCTCTTCCAATTGCACCACTTTACGTTCCAAGGATTGTCGTAATTCTTCTTGAACGAGTGATGGGGGTGGCGTTGTATCAATAGGTTTTATAATGGGCGCATCATCCATGAATTTAACAGGCACAACCGCAACCGGCTGTGCTTCGCCCTTGGCAAAACCAAGGATTAAACCAACTGCCGCAATGGCAGCGACGAGTAATGCTCCGAAAATGAGTTCAAGGGACATAGCGTATCCTCCTTTTAACTTCTCAACGTTTAGGCCTCACTGATCAAACAACATCGAGACCGTTGTGTTACCAAACCTTCTTCTCTTGCAAATACGTGCAATAATCTGCAATGGCATCTTCAAGAGAGGTAAAAGTATGTTTGTATCCTGTATTCAATAATTTCTGAATCGATGCTTGTGTAAAATATTGATACCGTGGTTTTAAAATTTCTGGCATCTCAATATAATCAATATGTGGCTTTTTGCCAACTGCTTTAAATAAAGCCGCTGCTAAATCATTCCATGAACGCGCATGCGCTGTGCCGACATTGTAAATCCCATTGATATGCGCATTGCGCATGAAATACAACACCACATTGACCACATCTTTAACATAGACAAAATCACGCTGCTGCTCACCGTCTTTAAATTGAGGATTGTAGGATTTAAACAAGCTCATTTTTCCTTCGCTGACAACACGATCATACGACTTTGCCACGACCGAACGCATATCTTCTTTGTGGTATTCATTAGGACCAAAGACATTGAAAAACTTTAATCCTACAATTTGATTCAAATACCCTTCCTTCTTGGCCCACACATCAAATTGCTGCTTGGATAATCCGTATAAATTTAAAGGCTTTAATGATTCAAGTTGTGATTCATCATCATCGTAGCCTTGCTCACCTTCACCATAAGTGGCGGCAGATGATGCATACACTAAACGTGCCTGATGGGTCATGGCCCATTTCGCAATAGTACAACTATATTCAAAATTATTTTGCTGATAATAAGCGGCATCTTGGAGGGTCGTTGAGCTACATGCCCCCATGTGCAAGATAGCCTCGACGTCAAAATCGAATGAATTACGTTTTAAAAGTTTAAGATATTCGGCTTTATCATAATAGCGCACATACCGCTTGCCGATTAAATTGACCTTCTTCACATCTTGATCATTGTCATAATGATCAACAAGGATTAAATCGTAACGGCCTAATTCATTAAGGCGGGCCACTAAACAACTGCCAATAAAACCGGCAGCACCAGTCACTACAATCACTATAATTCTCCATGAAGATTAGATAATACGCATTAAACCGCGCTCATCTTATCATAGAGGTAAGGTGATCTCAATACTAAAGCCTGATTGTTGTGTTTTTAGGGAAAGCAATGGCTGCAGATTTTATTTAAAACATTGGGCAAGATGTTCTTGAGGACGGCAAAGGTAATACCCTTGGGCGGCATCAACACCAAGTTTCCTGATGGCGTCTAAATCTTCTTGGGTTTCAACACCTTCAGCAACACACATGATGTTATTTTCACGACAAAATGAGACTAGTAACTTAACCACACTGGTCTTGATCATGTCTTTACTAAATCCCGTGATAATTTGCCTGTCAATTTTGACAACGTGTGGTTTCGTTTGAATAATGGTTTCTAGACTAGAGTAACCTCCACCCACATCATCGACGGCAATATTAAAACCCGTAACACGGTATTGGTTTAAACATTCATTAAAAGCCGCAAATTCCCCTATCGAGGAACGTTCTGTTAATTCCAAATAAATGCGTTGGGGCTGCATGTCAAAACTCTTAAAGAGCTGATTTACATCATTAAAATTATTGTGTTCGATTAGATAGGGATTGCAGTTTAAAAACATTTTGTACTGATTCACATTTTGCATGACTTGAAAAATAGCCAAAGCCTTTTCCCATGCTAACATTTCCACCTGAAGGTACAATCCTACCTTCATCGCCTCTTTAAAGAAAATATCCGGGTTCTTTAATGAGGTATTGGTTTGTGGACGGGCTAGCATTTCAAATCCATAAATTTCCATAGGATCTAAGCGATAAATCGGTTGAAAATAAGGAATGATGTGCTTGCCTTGAATAATCGAGGATATTTCCTGATGCATCGTGGCATGTTCTTGCTGAGCTAACGCTGTTAGATGCGGGCTCGTACGCCGTAAGGCGGCATCAATACGTATAAACAATTCTTCGGTCTGAATTGGCTTAGCGACTAAATCATCGACGGGTAATGCCAATAACTCTAAACGGCGGCTTTGATCACTGAGAGATGATAAGACGATTAAAGGAATGCGTTGGGTTGTTTCCTGTGTTTTAATGTAGCGGCTTAATTCATACACGTCTTGTTCTGAACTCATTAAATCTAAGAGGATTAAATCAAAAGGATCGGATAATTTTTCTTTGGCTTCAGGGAGAGAGGCTGCAATATGAACAGTGTAATTCTTCGTGCGCAAGAGCATGCCAAACATCGTGCGCACCGCAGGCTGATCGCTAATAATAAGAATACGCTGTTGGGAAGAGCTTTTAGGAATAAGCAATGCCTTACCTCGAAAAACATAGATTAATGGCTATATGTAAAAGTATACCCTATAGCCTCTACCCATGCTATGACGAGGCCGATAAATCTGAACAATTTTTCCAAACATTGCTTTTAGCTAAACGCAGCGTCAGGAATACTTTAGATAATAATGTCGACGATTTTAGGAAAGCGCTTTCTTAAAAAACACTTATTTTGAGTTAAAAATGTTTCATGTAATGGCAAAATTGAAATGTAATGCCATTTTCGGTAAGGGTTTCACTTGAGCTAATCAGCATGTATTGAGGACTAATGGCGGGAAAAAATGTATCGCAACTAAAATCACCTTTCACATGGGTGACATAAATTGAACGACAGGCTGGGTGCTCTAATGCGGCTTTATATACCTGCCCCCCGCCGATGACAAAGACATGTTCAACGTTCGGGTCTTCAATCACGAGCGCTTGTTCTAAACATTCCGCCGCAATGACTCCCGAGGGAAAAGTTAATTGTTTATTTTGGGTCAGGACAATATTTAAGCGTTTTGGCAAAGGACGGAATTTCTCGGGTAAAGAATCCCACGTCGTGCGCCCCATGATCACCGCATTGTATTGATCTGAACGGGTTGTGGTCGTTGTAATGGCTTTGAAATGTTTTAAATCCGAGGGCAATTGCCAGGCGAGTTGGCCTTTAATCCCAATCCCATACTCTCGATCAAAAGCAACAATAATGGAAAATGGACGCATGACAACTCCAAAGACTTAAACAGCAATAGGAAATTTAATAAACGGGGCTGGGCTATACCCAACAATCTTAAAATCTTCAAAGCGATAATCTAAGACATTTTTGACAGGCATTTCTAGACGAGGCAAAGCTCCTGGAGAACGTTGCAATTGCGTACGCACCCCTTCTAAATGATTGGTATAAATATGTGCATCACCTAAGGTGTGCACAAAAACACCAGGCTTTAGACCACATTCGGCTGCGACCATATGTAACAGCAACGCATAACTGGCAATATTAAAAGGTACTCCTAAAGCCACATCCGCCGAGCGTTGATACAATTGGCAATCTAAACGTCCATTGGCCACATAGAATTGAAAAAACGCATGACATGGTGGCAAAGCCATGCGATCAAGATCTGCCACGTTCCAGGCATTGACAATGATACGACGCGAATCTGGGGTCTTTTTAATCATCTCAATGGCTTGAGTAATTTGGTCCACATGGGTCTTACGGTAAGACTTAGCCGTGTCGTCCCAGACAAACTTCTCCCACTTACGCCATTGATAGCCATAAATAGGGCCTAATTCTCCGTCGGGCTTGGCCCACGCATTCCAAATAGGCGTATGCTGAGTCAAATCATCATTGATATTCGTGGCCCCTTTTAAAAACCACAAGAGCTCATAGACAACCGCATCAAATAATACTTTTTTAGTTGTTAATAATGGAAAGCCTTCGCTTAAATCAAACTTCATTTGATAACCAAATACGGAAATAGTGCCCGTACCGGTGCGATCTGTTTTGCTTTGACCATTATCTAAAATATATTGAAGGAGATCTAAATACTGACGCATTGATCTTAAACGCTCCACATCTTTGCTTTGTATTCTAACACCATGCGCTGGGTATTAAAGAAGGCGCTACGCTTAACGCAGTTCATCATTTTATCGACCCAGGGATTTTGCAAATCAAATTGCCCGTTTTTATTCATTTGATAATACATTTTTGCCGCGGCTGTTAATGTTTGATACAAGGCCTCGGAATCCTCTTCTAAACGCAAATCATTTTCAGAACCAATTTCAGGCCCTTGATGACGGTAACCAAAAATCCAGCCAATGTCATCATACTCGGCTTCAACTACCCACCCATCAAGCGTGGACATTTGTAAAACCCCATTATATATCGCCTTCATCCCACTGGTCCCGGACGCTTCAAAAGGTGGCAATGGGTTATTCAACCAAATGTCGACGGAGTTGGTTAAAAGTTTACCAAAATACGTATCATAATTCTCAAGAATTAAAACCTTGATTGTTTTGTAATGATCATTCAATCGATCAATATTATCCATGATGTTTTGAATATGGGCTGCACCCGTATTATCCATAGGGTGAGATTTACCCGCAATAAGAATTTGCAATGGCCCTACCTTCTCGGCAATGGCTATTAACTTTTCTAAATCATGGAATAATAAGGATGGTCTTTTATAACCCGTAATACGACGCGCCCAACATACTGTTAAAACATTTTCATCCAAACGCCATGGTTTAATAACATTGAGTAAGTTTCTTTTATTAACTTGATGTGCTTCAACCATATCACGGCGAAAATCTTGATTTGATTTCAATTGAGTGATGCTTTCTAAACGCATCGGATCGTGGCGCCAATCACCAAATGGTGACGTGTACTTATCAAATAATTTAGCAAAACTTTCGGACACCCATGTATGCGTATGCACCCCATTTGTGATGGCATCAATGCGTTTGGCAAAATCAGGAAATTGCAAACGCATGATCTCACCATGCTTTTGCGCAACAGCATTGGTATGACGGCAATTATTTAAGCATATATAGGTTAAATTCACATCTTCTGAAGCAGGTGTTTCTTTTCCAAATTTCTTGGCGGCTTCAACATAATCCGTCGGAAAAATACTCTCGACATCGTTCACTTGAAACCGGTAATATCTATCCGCAATTGGGTTATGATAGTTATAGACGAATTTTTTACTTCCACACTAAACTGCGCCTTATCTTGCAGTTGAACATAACGCTCAATCAATGCAAATGCCGCATGGCCTTCATTTAAATGATACGTATCAATGGCATAATTTAATTTGCCTAACGCTTTCATCCCGCCGATACCCAATAAAGAACGCTGCAAAATTCTCCAGGACACATGGTCACTGCGATAAAGCTGGTCGGTGATCTTGCGCATCTTCTCATTATTTTCAGGAAGATTTGCATCTAATAAAATCATGGGGCAAACATTCTTTTTATCATGGCTGTATACATGAGAGAATACGATCAAAGTTCCTGTTTCT
>CAYZPQ010000002.1:24254-41813 GCA_964480185.1 uncultured Planctomycetales bacterium
TGGCTGTATACGTAATATTTCCACAACCGTAATACCAAATCCCCATCCTTCGTCGGCATGGTCACGCGATGCTTTAAGGGAATTAACCCCGGATATGATAGTGGATCCCACGATAATTCTTCCGGGACTTGACCATGTTTGTACCAAAAATTTTGCTTGAAATAACCCTTATTCCATAAAATACCTAAAGCAATGACGGACAAACCTAAATCCGCAATACTTTTAACTGTGTCCCCGGCTAATACGCCTAATCCCCCAGAGTAAATGGGAATATCCAACATTTTATTAATGTTGATTTTATAGACGTAATCGGAAATCCAATAGTTGGAGAAAACTTGATGTTTGAAGAATTGATTTTGAGGACTTAAAGGCTTATGTTGAGAAAAACTATTATAGACGCTCGGCGCTAATCCATATTCCATGGAAAAATAGGCTACCGATTTATCCTGATGCGCTTCTAATTTAGTTTCTGCATCGAGAAGCGGCTGGATTGGAAATCCAAAATAACTTGTCTCATTAATATCCGGAGCATAACGCTCTTGAAAATCTTCAATCTGGGCAATGAATTCTTGATAGTTCATTCGTGTTCTTTCTGTAAATGAATCACATGCACGCGTTATAGATAAAGACCTTAGGGATTATAACAAAAGCTTATGAAAAGTAGTCGCAAATTTGATTTTTTTATCGGGAAGAGAGCTTCTGAAGCGCTTGTCTTAAATCATAGACTTCAATCACAGACCCATTTGTGTGATGACTAATATAGCGCCACGAATCGCTTAAATGCTCATTATGATCGAGGACAAATCGTATTAAAGTGGATTGATTAAAATGGGCTGTTGTGAAAACAGGGCCTGTTGCGCGAATGTCTTCTAAGAATGGCAATAACTGTGCATTGAATTTAATATCATCGCGAGACCATGAAACAGCTGCTTGCGGATCAATCATGAGATAATAATACCCTTGCTTCACCAAATTCATTAAACCATTCACGTGCTTAGGGCAATCCTGAATATCATCGGGATTTGAAACGTATAATTGTGCGAGTAAAGGTTGGGTTGAAATAATCTTAGCCTGCGGATCATTCTGCTTGATAAAGTCAACGGCTGCTTCATAACCTGGACGATTAATGGCCAAGGCATACGACTGCACGACCATGAAGACAAAAGCGCCGATGGCAAACACTTGAAAAATACGCGCGCGATAGCCTCCTTGATTTAATAAACTTTCCATGGCTTGCGCGCAACTGATGGCAAAAAATGGCAAGACCACACATAAATATCGCGCCCCTTGATCAGCTGCGACGGAAAATATCGCCATTTGAGTTAATACTAAAACCGCTGGCAATAAACGCGTCCATTGCTTCTGCCAGGCCTGAGCCACTGCATGCCAAAAGAAAGCTCCGATTAAGAATCCTTCTAAGACAAATGTGTTTAAAGGAAATGATAAAAACTTAAATACGTCAAACTTACCACTGGCATCTTGAGCCTGATGCCCCATCCAGCCAAAAGTGACAAAACGATTGGCCCCATCGTATAAACTCCCAACAACAGCGACGATGAGCGCAAATGTCATCACCGTTACGCCCCATTTTTGCCAATCAAGACGTTCTTTTAAGAAAACAAAACGATATCCTTCAATAACGCACAAGAATAATGGCGCAATGATCATGCGGTAATTGCAAAAAAATGTGAGCGCTAACAGCAGTGCGATAATAAAAGGACGCCATGAGAATCCTTTCGCATAGACATACAGATAAATCCCTGTAACAAAAAACAATGTGCTTAATGATTCTTGCATTCCAAGGCGTGAATAAAACACATGGCTTGGTAAGACGGCGAGAATAGCGACACTTAAAATAGCTATCTGTTTGGAATTAAACAATCGTTTCGCAAATAAATAGACGATACCCAATGTGGCAAAACCACTGAGCATAGAAATAATGCGTGCAAATGACCAGGCCTCTGTACCCCAAATAAAAACCCTTAGGTTTAATAAGAAAAACCAAAAAGCTTTTGCCGTCGACAATGCCGACTTTACTAAAACACCAAGTATCGCGATGAACTCGCCTGGATTGCGCGCAGGGTTAGCTTCAATTAAATGAAGGAGTTTACGATTCTCAACTAAATACATTCCTTCATCATAAAAAACGAATTCATTGGCCGTGATGTTATAGCAACGTAACCATATGGCCATAAGGGCTAAAAGACCTAATGCAGCATAGACCCATTTATTTTTCAAAATATCACTCATGATTTAATCCCATAAAGACACTTCAATGCCCGTGCACATTGATCAATGATAAAAAAGGCATTGTGTTGATGCTTCAACTCATATTTATTACCGTCGAATACAATGTCCCCTGCCCCCATTAAACGTTTCAATCGCACACGTAACATGATCTGATTATTATAATATTGATGCATAGTCTCACGGGTTAAACCTTGCGGGAATTTGCCTAAGACAGAAATCAACCGCATGCGAATGGATGTTTCATTGGGGCCAAATACGCATAATACAAAAATAACTGCTGCTAAACCAAACAGAAGCTGTGCGCAAAGCGCTACAATTATGTATTCGCTAAGACTTGTCAGGGTTTTAGGCAAATACACGGAAAGCCCCATACATAGACCTGAACTAATATAAAAAACCTCTTTAATCATTTTAATAATGGCTTGATCGGCTAAACGCCGTGTCTTTAAAATAAATAACATTAAAAAGAAACAAAATGACATTGCCGCAACTAATAAAATCAAGCTATCAACGCTCATCCCTCACCTCGTCGACCACTGACCATTTCATACAACGATAATCCACGGTACACCGTAAGGCCACTTGAGGTTAATTGGTACACAGACCCTTGCTTGACAACACAGCCACTTTGCATTAATTCCTCAAGCCTTACATTGATCAATGTATTGCCGTCTAAGGCCTCAAGCAATTGCTCTTCTGTTAAAGCAGAGTGTCGAGATAAAGCATTTAACAATTTCTTGGAAGGGCTCATTAAAATCATCGACACGTAAATAATCAAGAATACTGGAATTAATAAAAGATATAGCGCAACAGACGTTAATACTAGCCGTGTGGAACTAGCATGAATGGATAAGATTAAAGCCACATGCACAAGGCCATACACACAGGCAATAATAATGAATGCTTTGGCATATAAGAATTGTTGATTATGCCGACGGCAATAAACGGCATGGGTGATAATAGCCAGGAAAAAGAAAACAAGTGAGGAAATTAAATCAATCATGTGTTGTGGATGAAGGCCAATACACATTGAGCCATAATGAGGCTACGGAAACAATGACGGTTTTAATGCTTTTGAATGAAAATGCTTTGGAGCGATGATGGCGACGGCCAACATGTTCAAAATAAATCGCGCGATACGGTATGCCTTTTTTAATTAATCTCACGATACATTCAGCCAAAGCATTTAAACCGGTTGAACAAATAGGAATAGATTTAAGCAAGGATGTACGGCAAATAAACGCCCCATTGTAATATTTAAGTCTTAAGCCAAATAAAATATTCATTCCTAAAACAAAGATCGATGATACGCCGCGACGGAATAAAGAACGTTTATGCGTTGGCTTCATATAAGAAATAATCAAGTCAGACGTGCCACGCGCTTCAATTAAATCTTTTAAGGATTGGGCAGACATATCATTGTCGCCGGGAAATACCGTCACATAATCTTGGGTAGCCATCTTGACCCCACGGCTAAAGCTATACCCAAAACCTTCATTGGTCGCATTGACAGCCACGCGAATGTGCGAATTAGACTGGGCTTTAAGGCGCGCAAAGTCCCCTGTTTTATCAGGACTGCCGTCATCGATAACAATGATTTCATAAGCGCACCCTACACTTTGCGCCACATGCACGACATTATCAATGGCTTCTTCGATATTTTGCTCTTCTTTATACGCCGGAATAATAATGGTAACTGAATGATTCATCATGAAGACATATCCAAAACAATGCGGCCTGCTTGACCGTTAATTAATAATTTAAAGGCATCGTTGATTTTCTCTAAAGGCAAACAATGGGTAATCAATTGACCGACGGGCATCGTACCTTGCCCAATAGCACGTAAATAATTTGGAATATCACGATCTGGTTTTGATTCCCCACCCCATGTGCCTATGATACGTTTTCCACGGATTAAATCAAAGGGATGTAAGGAAATCTTTTCATCTTTGCCTAAATTGCCTGCAATAACCATGGTGCCGCGATCATGAATAACACTGAATCCTGTTTCCATGGCGACTTTATTGCCTGAGGCATCGACGCTAAAATCAAAACCTTTGGGACAAATGGCATTCAATTTTGTTATTAAACTCGTATTAGCAATCACACCATGTGTTGCCCCAAACTTCTTAGCAAAATTTAATTTAGCGGCATTAATATCAACGGCCACAATAGTTGCCAATTGCTTCGCTTTGGCCGCCATAATCATATTTAACCCAACGCCACCTACACCAAATACAACAATACTCTGCCCTGCTTTAGCATTAAGCGTATGATTGATGACTCCACCACCCGTTAATACTGCACATCCAATAATTGACGCAATTTTCAAATCGGCTGACTTCGTAATTTTCGTCACACGATTCTCAGAGACAACGGCATAGTCGCTAAACGTCGTGACACCACCGGCATTAATGACATGTGCTCCCATTTTATACTGGCTATTAATACCATCTAAACCTTCACCCTTAATCCACGATAAACACACCGTATCGCCTTTTTTAACTTTGCTAATCCCAGGACCGCAGTCGACGATCTCACCGGAGGCTTCATGACCTAATAAATGCGGGAGAAACTTATCAGGCCCTTTGAGCGCAATGATTTCATTGTACTGGGCACGGCATATACCACTATAGAAAATCTTGACTAAGACTTGGCCGCGTTTTAGACGAGGAATATCAATGTCTTCAATAATAAGTGGAGCGTTACTTTTCCAGAGTATGGCGGCACGTGTGCGCATGAATAACCTTAAGGGATAAACCAAAAATAATCACCAGTATAACCGGTTTCATTAAAAAATTCTTTCCATTCATCGACATGCATGAATGTCAAGGCTGTTAAATTCCAGGCATTCATGCGTGCTCGTTCTTCATCATTGCGATACGCATCGACGGTAATAAAGGCTCTTTTACCCACACGCTGAATTTCCTGTAAGGCCTGTTTGCATTCTTCTAATGGTAAATTATGAATGGTGTTAATGGAAATCACCAGATCAAAACTTTTATCAGAAAACGGCAATTGTTTGGCATTACCCAACGCCAATAAAGGTTTCACATCATCTAAAGAATGTTGAAGCGCATAAGATGAAACATCAATGCCGCGCACTTTAATACCGGGTATTAATTCACGAAAATCATGGAGCATAAAACCTTTAGCACAACCCACATCAAGTAATGTACTATCTGCAGTTAATTGATAATGCGCCTGAAAATCAGGGACAACAGGTTGCCAAAAACGTGCGTGGTAATTATATCCCCCATAACCAAAGCGTCGATCTCCGTCGAAATAGGCTTGGCCAAATTGACGGCCAATAGCGCGATCTTCTTCGGTTTTTTCCATGCCGCGCGCTTCAACAGCACGTTTGGTTTTTGGATAATTCGCTAATAAATCAATTTCAGGCATAGGATTACACGGATACTTTTGAAGGATGTGCGTCAGTGACAATCGCCATGATTTTCGCTAATTCAGCGGGTGGCAATTTAGGATTTAAATCTTCTAAACCTGAACCAAATTTAAGCATGGGTTCAATTTTTTGATTGGGATCAATCATGAGATCACAGACTATAGGGCCATTGTGCATCAATACTTCTTTAATACCATTGGCTAGTTGAGCATGATTCTCAATCCGTATAGCTTTAAGCCCAAACGCTTCTGCTGTTTTAATAAAATCAGGGAATGACAAACCGCTTTTGTGATCAACCGCGGCATAATTACTATTAAGCCATGTATCAATGGTTTGCTTTTGAATGGAATGCCCACCATTATTAAAAATAAATACTTTCACATTCAAATCATAGCGTTTGATCGTCGCTAATTCCTGAATATTCATCATCAACCCACCATCACCCGTTAAGCAAATAATGCGCTGATTAGAACTGGTCGCTGCCCCCACACTGGCAGATAAAGCATAGCCCATGGGTGTATGATTCCAGGCGGAGAATAAACGTTGATTCGCTTTAATTTCTAAAGCTTGACCAATCCAGGCTAAGTTTGCTCCTGTATCGGCAATGAACACATCACCACCGGCTGACTCTTTTGATAAAGTTTTGACAAACACATGCCCGTCAACAAAATCGGTACGCGCATACTTTACTTGAGGACAAACAGGATATTGATCTTGCCATTGACGGATTTGCTGATGCCAAGGGCTTAGACGTTTGGCATTCTCTGGAGATTTTGTTCCTAATGTCTTAAAGAATCCAGGCAAACTTGAGTGAATGGCTAAATCTAATTTGAAATCATTCGCTGTGAACTTTGTTAACTCTTGAGGATCAATATCGACTAATACTTTTTTAGCATGTGGTGCAAATAATGTTGTTTTACCACCCGTGATCATTTGTGATAAACGTGTGCCAATGCCAATGACTAAATCACTGGTTTGTACGGCAAAATTTCCTGACCGTGGACCAGCCACACCGATGACGCCAAAGTTAAGAGGATCCTGAAATGGAATAATATCTTTCCCACCCCAGCTTGTTAAAATAGGAATATTCCATCGACGTGCAAAAGCTAAAGTTTCTTCAATGACACCAGCAATACGAATCCCTGCCCCTAAAACTAACACAGGTCGTTGGGCGGTATTTAACCATTGAGCTAATTGATCTGCTTGGACAGCATTAATTAATGGCGACGCTTCAACAGATGGCGTAAATTCCTTTAAACCTGCTGGGTCTAATTCAACGCGTTGCAAATCATCTGGTATGTCTAACACAACCGGGCCTGGTCGACCTTGTGTTGCAATATGAATGGCTTTTTGTAATTGATATTTAATTTCTTTGGGATCTAAAATTTGATGCGCATATTTGGTGATTGACCCAAATAAAGAAATAATGTCTGTTTCTTGAAATCCTTTTTGACGTAATTTGGTGCTGGGCCTTAACCGAGGAGTGGTGACTTGACCACAAATACACAACATCGGAATGGAATCAAAGTAGGCATTGCAAATGCTCGTCGTCAAATTGGTCGCCCCTGGGCCTGAAGTGACCATGACCACACCCATTTTACCACTCACACGCCAATACGCATCGGCAGCCGCAGCGGCTGCTTGCTCATGCTGTACACAGACATAATCAATTTTAGGATGACGAGCAACTGAATCAATGGAATGAATAATGGCACCACCGGAAACAACAAAGACTTTTCCAATGCCTTGGGAAACGAGGAATTCAACTAAGATATCTGAGAGTTTCATCATAGAAAGATGAAGTATATCGCAAATTTGAATATACGTCTATACACAAGGAAATTAATGCACAGCTTCCTGCAATCCCAACATCCCTACTAAATCCGTAATAGGTTTAACCTCAACAATCACTGGCATAAGGCCATCTTTCATAAATTCATCAAACTTGGCTTGATCAAAACTAATCGCTTTACCACTCACTGCTTTATCGGATTGAATATCTAAATTGATTTTATCAGGGTTAAAGTCAATACCGCCTTTAGTAGACATTGCATTGTCGTCGTATTCTCTTTCTACTTCTGTTATCACATCTGCTGCTTCTAATTCATGAGCAACTGTACGCATCAACTCTTCTGGCGCACCAGGCATCTTTGCTAAAGCCGTCAACATTTTACCAAAATAAGTAGTACCCCCTTGCTCTTGCCCAAATCTAGTAGCAACTGCCTGAAGCGCTGCACGAGGAGATTTTAAACCATTGATGAAAGCAATAATAGGCAATTGATCGACAACCTCGGCAGATGTCGTTACATCTATTCTCATGACATTTTCGGTGGCATTATCTCTAATCAAAAGCTCATGGCGATTAGGGTGCTTGCGCCAAATTTCTTGCAATTGGTCTCTCATATAAAGTGGTGCTGCAATGGCTTTTAAATGCGTCATGGCTAATAAAAATTCCCGTAGATTGCCATGATACCCCTCCTCAATATCGACATAGCCGACACTATCGATGAGCGGCTCTCCTGGATCAGGACGAAGATCTTTTCTCATTTTAGGAATAGTTATTGTCGCTGAATTCAAACCAGAACCATAACTTATTTTAGATTGATAACCTAACGACTCAAACAATATACGAGGCAATGTCTCTTGTGTTATCACAAGATTGTCATACCTAGTTCTTGTAATACGCCCATCTCGACCATTAGATACCGTTATCTTTTGAAGTCGTGGAAATATATCGAAATAATCATAAACATCAACTTCCTTATCTGCTGTTTTTAGACTTAAAGCTCTTAAATATGGCATATCAAACAAGAAGTCAAAATTAATGGCTGAAGCATTTAACAAATGTAGTTCTTCAATATGAGTATTCCCATTTAGAAAACCAAAGTAGTCACCTTCGTAATCAATATCAATAATCAGTTCTTTTGTATTCTTGAGCCCTCCCCTCTTATTTTCTAAAAGCATATAACACTTATCACTTGACACCTTCCTTGTAATAAATACCCGCGCAATATGACTTCGCCTAAATAAATCTTCTAACTCTTCACTAAATATAACCCGCCCATCTACCGTCACATCTAAGCCGCCTTCATAATACGTATACTTCTCATCTATCCCCTGCGCACTTAAAAGTTCAACCTTAATGTCAGAGCCATTTCCAGCAATACGACGCCTCAACTCCTCTTGTTCTTGTTCAAGTGTCTTTTGCCAGAATCTGATGAGAACCCGTTCTCCTTCATTCAATTCCTTCTTATCTTTTATTTTCTCAAATAACTCATTAAAACTAATTGAGTCTTCCATAAAAGGATAATTAGCTTTTAATCGACGCCAATTAGGGTGTTTTAGGACAATCCCTGCTATCTGATTTATTGTCATGTTATCCGTATCAAACGTAACACTTTCTAAATTGGGGAATTGATTCAAATCAATCTCAAATCCTTGTGTAGTAAGTGCTTTAATTGAATTCCGTAATAATGGCTCAATCTCCATCTTATCTTTTACTACAACCAATGAAAGCGCTCCTTGGCCATCCGTACTTCTTCCTATTTCAGGACCAGCCAATTGAAATGCTTCCTGCTGACTTAAACGCATCCTATTCTTTGCTAATTCGGCCTGGATTTTTTTTCTTCGTTCCATGATACGACGCTTAATACCATCTGGTGTAAATTCATTAATGACTTGACCTATTTCACGATTCGCTTGCTGCTGCGGTGTTTCTGTTTCTTGAGCATCTAAATCAGCTAAAAATTCTCTTACAACATCACCTAACTCTGCATTAGCTTGCTGTTCTTCTTTAAACAAATAATCTAAATATTCCACTTCAAATAATTGGGCAAATAAATCATCATCCATGACGATATAATCTTGGGTATTACGTTCTCTACGAAGGTCTTCTTCAGTATAGTCCTCATGCAAATACCTGATGGTGAGGCCTTTTTCTTTTAATAAACGCGCTATGTTTTGAATAATAGGATTAATCTTATCCGGATCACCTTTTAAATACACATCCCTCAACCCAACAAATTCACGCACCGGCCTTAAGGAATCTTCTTTAGAACGATTCACATCCCCTGTACGCATCAATGTTTCCACATTAAGACCATCTAGCCCTGGAGACCAATTGGGCAATGAATTAAATCTGGAAACCAGATTGTAAAATAGTTCAATAAATACATCAGGGTGTTGCTTAGAAACGCGTCTTAAGGCATTATGGAGTAAGGTATATTGAATTTCTGTTGTGACTTCTATGGGTTTTC
This sequence comes from uncultured Planctomycetales bacterium, assembly GCA_964480185.1. Taxonomy (GTDB): domain Bacteria; phylum Omnitrophota; class Gorgyraeia; order Zapsychrales; family Fredricksoniimonadaceae; genus CAYZPQ01. Next base: position 34,164 of record CAYZPQ010000002.1, read on the forward strand.
GGGGATTGGGTGCTTGGATTTTTGGTATATCTTCTGTGCTATCATCTTTTTGATTATTTTTAGTATAAATGCTCATTAGATCTTTATAGATAGATCCAAATACCATTCCCCCAAATAGAAACGCCTTCTGATTATATTTACCCTTTAATTTTCCCTTCTTACGATACCACCAATATTGTCCATAAGGAATACCTAGCAAGCTAACTATAAAAATTTTCAAAAGCGAACGTATATCTTCTCCGGTCACAACCAAAGGACTTTCTAAAACCCTGGTTTTCACATTAATTACCTGCGGCTCCACAACCGAAGGCCCTCCGTCTTCTGCTGTAGAAATGCCATTACCATAATCAATTCCATCAACAAAAGTGTTAGGAATTTCACCTAAAGTTTCTGGATGACTATAAATATAATTTGCTGCTTGATGAATTTCTTCGGAAGAACTTTGTTGCATCCAATCATCAACTGAAATATTAATATTTTGCCGTTTTAATCCTTGTTCAAGTGCATACGTAATCGCCATACCCGCCTGGCTATACATATCCTTCTCATTTGCCTGCGCGGCTAAAGGCCTGATTGTTCTCATGTAATAATCTTGAGGTTTATCTACAAACATGATTGGGGCAAGTACGCTATCAAGCTCAGGGTTATTGCCAACAGCTTCTCCATATAAACGAAAATTTAATGTTTTAGCCCCATGCATTAATTCATGATACATCGTCCATTGCCAACTTACATTTGGGACAACCATCGGTTGAGATTTTGTGGATAAGGCGATGGCATTATTTCCATCAAAATAACCAGCCAGAGATGTATTAGGAACAGAGTTATACTTAGGACTATCATCAACCACATACGCTTTGAAAGGAAATTTATCTAATCGTCCTCGAGTGACAATCAAACTTTGCTCTGGTGTTAATTCCAATGTCTCAATCACAGGCATAGGATAAATGAATAAATGAGGCATATCATTATTCACATAATTATAAATTTCAATGTAAACGCCATACTTTAATAAGTTCTGACGTAAATCAACCATATTCTGTTCTAGAGCCCCTCCATAAATATGCTGACTACGTAGTGAATCACTTACCTCTTTAATTATTCTTCCTAATTCCGGATCAAACGCAGAAGCTTTACTGACTACTAATTGCAGCAAATTCTCATCAACAGCGCTATCGGCAAGCGCCATTAAATAGGGTTTGAGTATGTCTGTTGCAAAAACTTGCCCTCCTTTAGCTGATTCAAATCCATTCGCCGCAAGCTCAATTGCATTCGTGGCATACTGAGACTTCATATCACTCATCAATTTCTTAAAATACTCATCTTTAGGACTTTCCTTGTTCTCTTTAATGATTTGGCTTTTGGCTCTCTGTTGCGATTTCATTTGCCCCACTAAAGGATTTGTTGATTCAATACCAACCATTTTGGGAGATTTCAATCCAGGGATAAATATTCGTTCTACCTTTGGCAATGGAACTTTAGAATCTGGCGATGATGAAAACACCCACTTAAGCCCAAAGCCTCCAACAGCCACAGCCGCTGCTAATGAAATGGAGGCAATCATCTTTTGATTAAAAACTCGTGCTAATGCGCGTTTTAAATTCACTTTGGATTTAATAATTGGTTGGGATCGGTTTTTAGCGACTTGAGGGGCTGTGTCACTGGGAGCAACTTCTGGATGCTCTCTCTTAAATGCTTCACCTTCACTAACACCTTGTTTTTCTTGTCCAAGCCCTGGCAATGGCGCTTGTTCTGTAATCGCCCTTACAGTAAACTCAACATTTGTGTCAGGTAAATTATTATAAGTATCATTAATTGTAATTAATAATTGGCGCGCTCTTTCATTTTGATACAGTAATTCTTCTTCATTACTTGTATCAGGAATAGTTGATTGAATATCTTCTAGAATATGAATACTGCTTAATAACATCGCTGTAGGGTTTCCATCAAAGACCCTATCGATATCTGCCACATTTGCGTTTAACCATTCCACATCAATGTCGCCATTCAAATATAAACGCAATAAATAAAGAAAAATATCCTGACTATTCGTTTCAGTCTGTTCTAAAAGCCATGCATCAAAAGCCTGCATACGCTCTTGAGGTAATTGAGCATGAGGATGAATACGCTTAAACGTTTCTCGGTAACGAAAATCTTGTACTACTTTTTCAGCATCGCCCGTTGGAACCGTTCGTTGAAACATCCATCGCAAACTTGCCTGAATGATACCGTTAAAAGCTTTCGGATAATCACTTAACCATGGTGTCGGGACTGCTAATACTGGACCTTTTTGGTTATCAAAAACGGCTTCATTAGCTGATGTCTCAATTGTTCCAATACGCACATCTCCCATCCCACGCGGGCTTAAAAAATTCACGGTATGCTCCAACACACGTTTAATATCAAAAGGTCGCTGAACATAATTGGCAATATCAGTGGCTGATGGGAGTTTGGCTGTCTCAATCGCTTCACTTAAATAGAACGGTGTGTATACTTGTTTAAACGCCTTATACATCGATAAACGTCCCTGTGATGCTGAAAATAAATCCAATACTTGCTCGAGCTTACGTAAGGAAGGCTTATGCCTCGCTAACGCAACATGATCACGCACCCAAATATGACCCTTCACAGCTAATTGAATATCAGACTTATTAATATTGAGCGATTGACGTTGATTGTAAAGATCTAGGACATTTACCAAATCTGTTTCATTATATTCATTCAGCTTTAAATAAATAACCCTGTTCAACAATGCCGATGACAATGGTTCTCGACCACTTAAGTCTGAAGAATTAATTGTTGCTAACAAACAAAAACCAGGATGCACTTCTTTACCATCTGTTGTTAAGCCTGTTAATGCATCATTTAATTTTCCCTCGATGAAAGCAGAATCAAGAGAATTTAATTCCGGAACAAAAACAATTGAACCCTCTTTCTTAGCTTTCTCGACAACATCGATCATACCTTGAGGAGAAAGTGACGCGGTTAATTCATAATAATTTCGTGTCGGATCTGCATTGGCATCTGAGGATAAAGCATTTTTAAAACCTAGAATGTCAAGAATAGCTCTTTTAGTGACGTCTTTTCCAAAAGCTGGCGCTGCTTCAGTGATAACTCCCCGTTTTCCATCTAAAACACGCTCACCCACTTGCGCATCCATACGCTCTTGCCGAATATCTAATGTGGTGAGCATCTCATGGACAATGGCTGTGTTGGCATCAACAAGGGCAAGCCCTCGTCGTTTAAATTCTTCACCATACCTTTGTTGCAACTCGGCGAAGCGTTGTTGATCTAGTGCATGCACGTCCACATTAAAAATAACTCTTATTGCCTCTTGCAAAGCTTCCTGTTCTTCTGGATCAAATGACCCTTTATAAATTCCCCAGGCTTCTTTGACAACATCACTAGATGTCCAGTTAACTTCTTTAGCCCTTTTTAACATACGCTTCGTTAATTCTTGAATGTCCCGTAATGAAAATTGACCATTACCTGCCCTGGTATCAAAAAAGAAATGAACATCTAAAATGGTGTCGATTAATTCATCACGTCTTGAGAAATTCATAGGCACATAGGGATTCGCCGCATCGTCCATAATGGTCTTTAATTCTTCTCGGGAAAAAGGCTCGAAATAGATCGTCGTAGCATATTGTTCAATAATGTCATGACGATGTCGTCCAGGAAAATAATACGGATTACCGGTAATGATGACTTTATGTTTTTTCGTCAGCATTTTCTTTTGACCATTGATCCAAATATAAGGCTCTTCTCCCTCAACAAATAAACCCATAAAGATATTCCAGAATCCATTTTTAGGTAAATTTCCCTCGTCGATAATTAAAACACCACCCTCAGGCAAATTGGCCCACTTTGATACGGCTTCATCGATATTGACAGGACCTTGTTCGGTCATTTTCTCGGCAACAACAATATCTCGTTCACGCGTGTCTGGCCCTGTTGTCACGGGACCGATTTTACCGAGCAATTCCCCAATCTCACGAGCGGTATGACTTTTCCCTGTACCCTGTAAACCGATAAACATGAGCAAAGGTGATTGCTCTAATGCTTCTTTTGCTTTCATGACCATGGACTCTAGGCGACTAGGTTTAGTCAAAACTACCAAATCCGGCTCTTCATCGTAAGAGCTGATCTTAAACCGTTGTCGATAAAACGATGCACGTTCAGTGTCACCCTGTGTTACATAAAATTTAATCAAAGCCTTCTGAATCATTGTGATTAATGTGCGTGAATCTTGCTTAAAATCATTCGTCAATTCTAACTCGCGTAACGCATCAACACTTAAGGCATCTGCCATTTGCCAAAAAATACTCTCCCAATTTTGATAAGGACTTAAACCATTGAGTAATTTAAATAAATCTGTTTGATCAATATGACGTTGATTATCAGATGGGGCAAAGAAATTACGCGCTAATACCCTAATGTACGCTGCAAGTTCAGCTTGTTCGCTTAATGGGGCTGCGATAATCGCATTAATACCTTCGGAGAGATTTGCATACTTAGCTAAACGTTTTAATCGAGGTAAACTAAAATCAACATTAAACCCTGCTTCTTTTAACTTCTCACGCATAACCATGAGTGCCGCAAAATTATCAGCGGACAAACCAGAAGCTAATTGTAAGTCACCATTGCGTGGTTCTAAAACCACATGGTGGAAAGCATTGATATTATTCAATCTCTTTGATTCTGCAGTGATATACAACTTACCCGAAAAATAAATCCGTTTCCCATTTTCTACAATGTACGGCTTGCCCTGCAACACCCCCTCGAGCTGTCTTAATAAAACTTCATTATGATGTATCCCATCAAGCACAACAGTCTTACCTTCTTTAAGTAAGGTTATAACTTCTTTGGTAGTCCCAATAAATTTCATTCCAGCAACGGACTTTACCCCCTTAGGTTTAAACCCATTAACAGATATAACTAAATCTTTCGAGGATGTTTCCGGAGATACAGGATAAAAATGCGCATCAGGAAAACGTTGTTGAATTTGATTACGGGCAAATGCTAAATCATCTGCTTCAAGTAAAACCACTTGAGCATCACGTGTTTCATCCCAATCTTCCAAATGATTTACTTGAGTTGATGGTATTGCTCCTCGAATTAATTGTTGATAGGCTTGAGGCACTTCAACACCTGGGTTGACACTAATCGTGATACTTCCCTTCGCATGCATGATTTTATGCCAAACCCACTCTTCTAAATCATCGGTAATGGTAAGATCAAGAGCATCTTCTTCCAATAAAGGTTTAGCATCCTGACGCGTGATACGATCGCCTTCAACACGTAAAACAGAAAAAAGCATGTCTTGCGTATATTGATTAATGACCCAGGTATCAGTAGACTGAGCTCCTCCATCATTAAAACGGATATTTTTAGAACTAACTCCCTCAGCAAAATTGGGCGTATTTTCTTCGTAAATTTGAAACCCTTCAGGCAATGGATAAAACTCATTATTAAAATAAATTCCTTTTTGCTGCTGAATTTGACGCAGCAATAAACGCAATTCAGAAATACGCATTTGCCCGTCTTTCGTTTTCTGATCCTTCCAAATTCCATTACGGATAATCACCGATTGTTTAGCGCTTATTGCTTTAATAAGCTCGCCGGGATGCACTGTAAGATTTCCATCTTCCAAGCGATATGTCCCAATCAACTGATCACGTACCTTAGGCGATTGCAACACATCAATCACCACCTTCCCTTGCCTATCAACACCTTCCGTCGAAAGCGGTGTAAAGCGATCATCCTCCTCAAACACATGGGTCGTCTCATCAATTAAGCGGCCATACATATCCTCAGAAAAATCTTTTAAACGCGCCCCATCCACAACAGCAATCACATGAAACTTACTTTTAACATCATCAGGTATTTTCTGTGACAATAAATAAGGCTCACTACCAAATGACTCATTAAAACTAATGGCCAGTTTAGGATCCGAATTATAATCAAATAAAACAATCCCACCCTCTTTAATGATTTTCTTTACAGGCCCATCAATAATATGCTCAACACCCTTCTCATCAACATAGACAGTTGACTTTAAGCGATCAATATCATCCTGATTACGCGCCGTAATGCGTATGTAATTTAATCCATGAATTTGTGCATACTCAACGATCTTCGCATCAATAGCATCCGCATTAGCCCCTCGATATAAAGAACGGCGTTGAGCAATTAATCGCGCAATAACCTCATTGTCTCTTGCCGTTAATGCCACGGGTTCTTTACGCGACTTCTCTGATGCCATTGCCTTATTGGGTGAAGCCGACTGTGAAGGCATTGACTTAGGTTGAGTTAAATCAACCGCAATATCAACAGCCCGCATTAAACCAATCGCATCCCGAGCCTCCGGTGCTGTTGCCACTTCCAACGTCACCGCCATTTGCGCCGCATCTGCCTTAAACCCACCCGAAAAATACTTACGTGGTATAGCCTTTCCGCTTTGAGGATCAACATCCTCTTTAATTAAATTAAACACCCCCTTCTTAAATGACTTAATATATTGCTGATAAATCGCTTCAACATTTTTACTCTCTGCATCATGGGCATATTGAGTCCCATTAATTTTATTCTTATTGGCATACCCCTTAGCCAAAATACTATCTTTCAATTTCTTCTTGTACCAAGCCGCCAAAATCAATGATTGATATACTTGCCGTAATGTAGAAAAATTCTTCCCCTCATTAATTTCTTTTTCCAAAGCAGGCAAAATAATTTCCCGAATAATATTCTTCGAAAATTCATTATCTGTATTTTTAGAGATGGGAACGGGTGGCCCGGAGGCGGGTGCCCTCTCAACCGGAAGAGCGAGCTTTCCAAGCTCTGAGGATTGATAGGGCCGCAATGTCTCGTCATTAATAGCGGCACCACTGACAGAAGTCAGTGGTGTAGGCGCAGTGACAGGACCCGTTGACACCGCTTGATTTTTCTCACTTGCTAAATAATCACTCTCCAACATCACAGAAAGACTAGACTTCACAATAAAAACCGTATCCCCCTTTTCATACAACGATGCCTTATTAGGAACAATCCAAACTTTATTAAATGTATTAACCGGAATATCCGTTGTTGCATACTGCTGCTTGACCTGTGCATAGATCTTATCCCAGAACGCCTTCCCAATTGCGTCATTAGGATACATAAGACTCGACGTAATTTGCTTAAGCACATAATCCTGCGCCAATAAATCACGCGCCATTTCTGTCTGCCCAAATTCAAAAGGAACAATATTATTCTTCTCATAAGGAGACAAATTCACCCAAATATCGTCCTGGGGCGTCGTCAATGCCGCGAGAAAATATTTAATCAACCGTGTTGAGTCATCTTTAATTTGAGCTGATGCACTCGATGAATTATCCCCTAAGTCCATGATAAAATTCAACCGCAAAGGATCATCATTGTGAATCGTAATGCCACGTAACTGGGAAGGATTAACAGGCGGGCTTAAAGAAATGCGCACACCTGGCTTCGGAAGAAAAAGCTCATTGGCCACTGCTGCTGGCAAAGGGCCACAGGTATTAAATACAAACGAAATAATAAGAGTAATGATAAAACAACGAAGGGGAGACGATTTGGCCGCCATATATAAAGTATAGACTATTTATATTATGGCGGCCAATAGGTACTGAGATT
>CAYZPQ010000002.1:41823-53800 GCA_964480185.1 uncultured Planctomycetales bacterium
TTCTATACAACCCTAAAGCCAAAGGCAATGACCCTGCTAGAAATAAGGCGGAACTAATTGGTTCAGGAGCAGCAACAGCACTTCGAGCTAAGAAAAATCTTTGAGCTCCCCCATCTTCCGGAAAGTCATCAACTTCCGCCTGAATTCTCAAAGCAAATTGGGGTGAACCATCATTAACACCCCAAGGTGAATTGGCATAGAGTTGTTGGTATTCATCTAAAGGATATAAAGCACGCCCAGCACCGACATCACGTGTTTGATCATTGCCATCGGTTTCAAACCCTGCCCAATAAATGCCTGGCTCGACTTCAATGGAAGCATTTTGTATCCCATAATAACCTGACGTCACCGTATTGCCTGGCAATAAAAATGAACTGGAATAAATCAATTGATCGGGATGACGCGAACCTTCACTGGGAAATCCTTCTGGAACATAGGCATCCCCTTTATAGAGACTTACCTTCATCGTATAATCATTGGCACTATAAGGCTCATAAGCCCCTTCACCACCACGCAAAAAATACCCTTCCACATCCGTGATCGTCAACGGCGCAAGCACTTCAAAACGTCCATACATATTGCGCTCATAAAAATCTTGAGGATTATAAACGGAAATATCTTCAACCCCTGTATCAAGCCCAACAAAGGCGTAACTTGTCGTTACGCTACACAGAATCAGAAAGATTCCCACTGCTAATATTTTTCTCATATCTATACCCTCAATTTAGCTTAGAAATTAATAATTCAACCGATGCACAGCTAAGCTAACTGTGTGTTGAATATAATATGATTATTATCATTCAATTTAGAGCAGTTATCAAAACAATTTTCAAAATTCTTAAACATTATCTCGTCTAGACCACTTGACAAAAATAAAAATTATGATAAATTAGCACTCGTATTAATAAAGTGCCAACTATTTCATTTTTCATACATAAACTTTTAACAAGGAGGCTATTATGAAAAATTCAAGAAATCTTTGGATCATTGTAGGAATTATTGTGACATTGGGTGTATTTGCCTATACCCGCTCATACGCAGCGAAAGATGATACTGAATCATTAAAAGCTCAAATTAATGAACAGCAACAACGCATCGCTCAACTTGAAGCTCAATTAAAGCAATCGCAAGCCTCTTCATCAAACTCCCCCTCTGCTAACTATGTCATGGATCCCTGGGATCCTTTCTCAGAAATAGACATGCTTCACCAGCGTATGAATCAAATGTTCCTTAACTCAATGGCCCGTGGTCATGGATTTTCCGGCTCGGATTTCTTTAATCCCCAAGTAGATCTTAAAGAATCGGATAAAGAATATGTCCTTACGATGGATATCCCGGGAATGACAAAAGAAAACATTGATATTAAAGTAGAGAATCAGCAATTGATTGTATCAGGTGAGAAAAATAGCACGAATGAAGAAAATAAAAACGGTAAAGTGTACAAACAAGAACGTTCCTATGGACACTTTATGCGCGTCATACCACTTCCTGATGATGCCAAAGCAGATAGTGTGGACGCCAGTTATGAAAATGGCGTATTAACAATCAAAATCGCCAGAGATGCAACGCCTAAAACAGAAGCTAAGAAGATTACCATTAAATAATACACAAAAGAGACGGACACATTGATTTTTCAAATAATGTGCCCGTCTCTTTATTCATCTAAAGAAGGATGGCGCATTAAAATTTTCTTTAAAATCTCTTTGGCTTCGGCTTCATCAATATCACGGGCAAAAGAATAGGTCTTGGATCCATAATCAAATGCTAAACGGCCTGTGATGCCTGGCATATTATTAAAAGCACCATTAATCTTCATCAATGCTTCTGGCAATGCAACAATGCGCAATTGCTTAATATCACTAACCTGATATTGTTTTAATTTTCCTATACCAAATACATGCTGTTTAATACTAATAAACTGACCATCCAGTTGAATCGATTCTTTACCGAATAGATTCCAAAGAATTGTCCCGCCTGCAAAACAACCCCCAAAAATCCAGAATGCCAACCAAACCAGGATAAATATTCCTCCTGCAGGATGACTCTTCATTAAACTCAATGTGGCGGTATAAACACCAAATGCCCAGCCCACGAGCCAAAGGCTTAAAAAAAGCATGACCGGAATATTTTTAGTAGAAGGAATATCAATAAAGATAGTCCCTCCATCTTGTCGAATCACAGCTCTGTTTTGTTCTGGCTTAATAATCACTTTATACCTTAATTTAAGAAAACGATGGGATACCTAATTAGAATCTTCTAATACTTCCTGTCACAACACATTTATAAGCTCAAGACTTAACTCCAACCCCCATCCCAAAAATATAATGACACATTGGTGCATAACCTGTATGGAGGACTTCGTCGTTCATACCGAACATGAAGACTCTTTTGAAGTATTTGCTCATGAGTTTATTTAGGGTTTGTTGGGTGTGAAGATTGATGTGTTGGACGCGGCTGCGCTCAGAAGCATAAGCTTCGGCTGTTTTATTAGGTGTACCGATGATGCAGACGCCGTCTTTCTTTAGGATTTTGGCTTGGGATTCGACGAAAGGGTCGTTGAGGTGATTGTCTAAATGTTCAATGACGTCGATGGAATAGGCTCCATCAAAGGTGTTCTTTGGAAGTTTAAGATCTTGAATTGTGCCTTGCTTGAAATCGATGTTCTTGATTTTGCTTAAACGTTTTTTATTGCTGTCGATGTGCCTTCCGTCGGGTTCGATGGCTAAAACTTTTTTGACGTGTTGCGCTACAATGGGTGTGCCAAAGGCATCGCCGCAGCCGACTTCGATGGCATTGTCAAAACCGTCGAACATTTTGGCTGGGAATTTATATCTCGCTAAAACGAAGCCTAAATGTTTAGGATCATTTAAAAGACTGTACGTTGTCCAGGGGCCTAGATCGACGGAGTCGATGAATTGGTGGTCGGTACCGAGTTTGTAGGCTTTTTCTTGAGAAATTTTATTCTTGCTCATAGATTCTCCATACGTCGTAATTTATACATATCACTATTTGATTTTAATCTGCGTGCTAATTGTGGGGCTTTATTCCCTTTCCATGGGTCAAAAACTACAGAGAAATTTCTTCCACTCACAATCGATTTTGGTTGGGTGCATAGCCAATTAATATAGCTGTCAATGTCTTCTAAGGATGTCGTCGGTTTATTCTTTAAATCTTGCTTTGTTTGTTTGGCTTTTGCTGCTGATACACCTTTAGACTTAAGGATATCATCGTGAATCTTTGTTTGGGTTAAGCCTGGGCCGACAATCATGAAGGTCATGTCTTTGTTTTCAGCATCTAGGTATTCGACCATTTTTGTGAGCATCATTTTGGAGGCAGTGTAAGCGGTAATATCTGTAACTGCTTTATTAACACCTCCCCCAGCAAAGAAAACTACTTGAGCATTTTTAGAACGTAGAGGATACAAACTATGCACTACATGCAATTGGCCTAAGGCATTAATGCCTACCCCATCCTCCCATTCATCAAATTTACTTTGAAAAAAAGGCTTAGCGGGCAATAAATTACCGACGCAGGAAATCAAACGGTTCCATTTAATGCGTTTGGTTTTTAATTGGGTGTAGAGTTTTGTAATGTCTGCTTTTTTGGTGACATCACATTTAATAAGGTGATAGTAATGTTGATTGGGAAGATTATGTAAATGTTGTGGTGTGCGGTAAGTGCCTATAACTTGCCAGCCACGACTGGCATATTGTTGGGCTAGGTAATTACCAATATCACTAGTTATCGAAAGAATGACGATTGTTTGTTGTGCTGGCATTTTTTAATACGGTCCAACAAAGGTGTCTTTGACTTCAGTCATTTTTAATTGAGCATCACTTTTGCCTAACATCGCCAATACAGTACGGACAATATTTTGATGATTTGGATAAAAGGCATCTTCTAAGGCTTTGGATACAGGACATGGGCTTTCAGGCCAGCCAATTCTTTTAATTGGGCCTTTTAAGGAAGAGAATCCTTTTTCAGCGACGATCGCAGCCACTTCACTGGCAAAAGAACATCTTAACCAATCGCTATCAATACATAATAAACGACCAGTTTTTGCCACCGACTTTAAAATACTTCCCTCATCCAAAGGCTGAATTGTTACCGGATCAATGACTTCAACTTCAATACCCAATTCACCTAAAATAAACGCGGCTTTCAATGATTCCATAACCATATTGGTTGTCGCCACAATCGTTAAGTCTTTTCCCTGACGGGAAATGCGCGCTTGGCCAAATGGTGTTTGATAATGCCCTTCGGGCACAATCATGGTTTGATCATATAAAGAACGGTGTTCTAAAATAGCAACAGGCGCTTTACTCTTTAATGATTCTAAAATAATCCCTTTCACATCATGCGCATTCGATGGCACAGCGACGATAAGTCCAGGAAAATGAGCTAAGATGGATTGTAAATTTTGTGAATGCGTTGGCCCCTGCCCCCAACCTTTACCAATAATGGCACGCACGACAATGGGAGCTTGGGATTTACCGGCATATGTATATTGCCATTTCGCGGCATTATTGATCATTTGATCAAGTGCTAAGAACATGAAATCATGACGGGCATGGACTAAAATGGGACGCTTGCCATTTAAGGCAGCACCAATTGCCATGCCTGTTAAAGCATTTTCACTAGCAGGCGTATCGAACACACGGGCTGGACCAAATTTCTTTGTTGCTTCAAGTGTCGTTCCAAAAATTCCTTTTGGATCATCAACGCCAAGACCGCATAAAAATACATTCGGATCTTGAGTCATGCCTTGGACTAAGGCTTCACTAATCGCTTGAGCATAGGTTAGATTTCTAGACATATTAATACACACTCTTTAATAAATCTTGAGCCTCAGGCCATGGGGCTTGAAGCGCTTTAGCATAAGCTTCGTCAGCTTTAAGTTTATATTTAGTCATTAATTCTGGCAGTACTGATTTAGATAAAACACCTTTATCAATTAATTGCTTAGACAAACGATTGATTGGGCATTTAGCGATCCATTGATCCACTTCTTCTTTGGTACGGTAACCACGGTCATAATCAAATAATGGCCCCACATGCTCACGCACACGATAGGTTAAACATTCAATAAACACAGGTTGATGGGTACGGCGTATATGTTCAATAGATTCTTTAAGTGTCATATACACTAACGTCGCATCATTCCCGTCGATTTGTTTTGAAATGATATCTGGGTATGTCACCCGTTGAAAAATTTGAGATTTAGGCTGACGTACGGATAAAGGTGAATGCGTTGAATACAAATTATTTTCACAGACAAAAAGCACGGGCACTTGTTTTGTTACAGCTAAGTTCAAACTCTCCGCAAAAGCTCCCTCTTCAATCGCCCCATCACCAAACACACTGACAGCCACATTATCTGATTTATCCATTTTAAAACTCAATGCTGCACCTACCGCCACAGGAATCATGGCCGATAAAATCGGTGATGAAAAAATACCGGCATTTGGATCAGTTAAATGCGCTGATCCAGCACGTCCTTCGGAAACCCCAGTTGCACGGCCGCATAATTCTGCAAAGAACGCATTATAGTCGCCACCCTTGGCTAAATACGCCGCATGACAGCGATGACCCGTAAAAACTTGATCGCCTTCTTTTAAGGCAATGGCTAAACCTGCAGCTACAGCTTCTTGGCCAATAGATAAATGCGTTGGAGTGCGCATTTGTTGGTCTTTGGCATAAACCTCGACGATCTTTTCTTCCGCAGTGCGGATCATGATCATGGTTTCTAATAATTTTCTGCGGTACTGATCGCTAATCACAGACTATACTCCATCACTGCAAGTTAATGGCTTGCATGGTTTTAATATTGTAATAACGCTTATCTCCCATTGAATCAGGGATTTGGTTTTGCTCAAAAGCATTTTTTAAATCACTCACCGCTTCAGCAATGGTATGCGTCGGCACAAACCCAAGTTCATTCTTAATCTTTGCGGATGAAATATGATAAGAACGCATATCATTGGTTGGCTCAACAACAATCTTTATATCAGACTTACCCACATTATCTTTAACTAACTCAGCAATTTGACTAACGGTATGATTTTCATAACCCGCATTAAAAATCTTTCCTGCAATCAAGGCATCGGGATAATTCAATGACTTAATATACAAATCCGTCATGTCTTCAATGTGAATATTCGGACGACGCTGACTTCCACCAAACACTTTAATCACCCCATTATTAATGGCGTGATTGGTTAAAATATTGACGGTTAAATCTAAACGTAGTCGTGGTGAATACCCACATACAGTGGCAGGTCGTAAGATCAACACAACAAAGTCTTTCGTTTGTTCTTTTAATAAATGCGTCTCGCACAATGCTTTAAATTTGGAATAATCGGTCAAAGGCTCAAGCGGTAAATCTTCGGTCACATTCGCTGTCTCTTTAACACCATATACACTCGACGAGGATGCATAAATAAACCGTCTTACTTTATTCTCTTTCGCAATTGCCACTAAAGGAAGAAAGGCATCATAGTTAATCGTCTTACTCAATGCCGGATTTAATTCATAGCTAGGGTCATTTGAGATACATGCCAAATGAATAATGCATTCTGTACCAGGGATTTCTTTCTTTAACAAATTCACGTCACGGATATCACCCTTAATTTGCGTTAAATTAGGATGCTTCGGCAAAACATCCCCAAACAAATAAAGGTCAATGACTTTAACCTCATAACCTGCCTTTAATAATTTAGGAACAAGCACCGCCCCAACATACCCTGCACCACCCGTTACTAAAATCTTTTTCATTGTTTCACTCCACATACAATATTGGCCACACGCTCGGGCGAAATATAATCCATACAAAATTTATCATTCTGACACACCGGCATAAAACACGGTTTAAAATCACAGGCGAGCGTCGAATTAACAACCTCAACTCCCGTGACACCCTGCATGCGCAATGGATTTGTCGGGCCATACAACGTAATTACGCGTTTGCCTAATCCTTGTCCAATGGCTTGCCCTAATGAATCATTGGTGACAATGATACGGCAATTATTGATCCATTGAATATATTTCTTTAAATTCTTATGGCCTTGTTGCCAACTAATATTAAATTTCTTGGCTAATAATTTTTCTAACGTTTTCCAGTGAGCTTGCGGCCATGCCTTTGTCGGCCATTTCGATCCGACTTCATAATTAAATCCAATATCATACTTTGGTTTTGCAACAGGTGAGGCTCCGATAACAACACCTTGGCCTTTCCATGTTGCGCCAACAGTTTCATAAAGAAGCTCGAATGCATTCTTAGGAATATTTTTTTGATTCTCTTGCCCCGCTAATAAATATTGGGTTGAACGTTTGCGGGTATGAATGCTATTGGTGCGGTCATCATAATAAAAGCCGTACCGGGTTTTTGCTTTGATCGTATTAGCTAAAATGGATAAGCCAAAATCTTTTTCCAAATTAACCACAATATCGAACTCTTGAGTCGCTAATTGTTTTAATGTTTTCGAGGAGAAAACTACTAATTCATTAATCAAAGGATTTGACGACAATAAATTCTTTGCCTTCTTATCCGTCAACCACACCACATGGTCTTTTTTATACAAAGGCAATAAACATGTGCAAATGAGCACATCCCCTAAAGAAACCGTCGAGGATATACCCAAATCCAAAAACTCAGAAAATCCTGTTTTGATAATTAATACGCGTCGCTGTTGGCTCATGAAATTTTAGCAGCAACAGGGGCATCCTGTTTACCGTACGTATTGACAACTTCTTCAACATACTCATGATTAACAGCATGAGCCTCTTTAATATTACGTATTTCAACAGAAGAATGGCCATATTGCTGAAAACGATTATTCTTCACTTTGATATCACATGAATTACATTTGCCATACACTTGGCATGGTAACCACGCACCTAAAGTCTTTGGCGGCTCGGGATCTAAAATATTTCCTAAAGCAAAACGATTGGCATATAAATCAGAATGGCAACGGAAAATATCACCTGCAGGATCAATTAATAATTCCGACGTACGGCAATCGCAACCACGTATTTCTTTGGAATTCACGGCATTAGGATATCTCATGGTGCCATAATTCTTGCCCTTATGCGGACCTAAAAATTCTTTGAGACGAAAATCAATACCCATATCTAAAGCTTTGCGTTGAACTTCGCGCGTATGTTCTAAATAATCAGGATGATCAACAACCCATATACCAATGGAATAATTGTGATCTTTTAAATATTTAACCCTTTTTAATAGCACATCCGGGTCTTGCTGGTCTTTATGGTATGACACTCGAATTGAAGCGTAGGGAGAATCTCTTTTAATACGCTCCGGAGGAATTTGACGCATGAACTCATCAGGATTTAATTCAAGATTGGTTAATAAATCAATCGATAAATCAGGACGGATATTCTTCACAATTGAATAGAAATTCTTATGAACTGTAGGCTCACCACCTTGCAGGGTCAATGGAATATCCCGGGCTTGCAAACGATTAAGCCCTTTAATCCAATCATCCCCTGTCATCCAACGTTTCTTAACTAAATCGCCACCGTGATGATTAATGCAATACGTGCAACGCAACATGCACGCAAAAGACAAAAAGACCGCGATGTAATTAAAATGCTCAGGAAGTTCTATGGGTTTTAAGTCAGACATGAAGATTCATTGATCCTTATTTTGTCGTCCATTCACCATCTTCGGTTTGAATTTTATCGCCAGCTTCAGCTTTTTCACGCTGAACAGCTGCAAAAACTTTCTCAATAGTACCTTGCTCGCCCTCTAAACCATTTTGTTGAGCAATGGTACGGTAAATGACGGTACGGTTTTCATTTTCTGCCGCAACTAATTCTTTAGCGCCACTTTCATCAACGAGCACTTCAACGTACCCTTTATTCGTCTCACCGATCACACCATTGGCCTTAAAATCACGCAATTGACTAAAACGCTCACGACGCGCATTTAAGGCGGATTGCACCTCAGGGGTCATTTGTTTAATTGAATATTTAGCCTCAGCAAAAGCAGGCAAGGCGATTAAAACCATCATTAAACACACGATAATCTTCTTCATAAAAACTCCTTGATTAATTTTTGCTCACAGGTGCTTCTGCTTTATCCCCACTCACAAAATCTTCGATATCCGTCGCTGTATCTTTGAGACCTTTAATATCAAGCGTAATATGCGCATTGATAGTAATTGGACGATTAGGATCGCCAACGGCTTTCACGGTACAGCCGGTTAAACTTAATGCCATCAGTACAATAATCCATGATTTCATAATAACTCCTCATCCACTCTTATTCTGTCAAAATCCCAGTTCTCATCAATAATGCTACTAGCCCGCCCTCAAGATTAATATCAAGGGTTAGGTTAATGTCCATGTTTAATTGTGAACTAAAAAGCTTAATTTGTGAAGCAAATTTCTCATCATTAAAGCTCACGGTCTCAATTTTAGCCTGATTTAAAGGGATGTCATCATTACCCGCAATAAGCATTTCAATTTGTTCTTTTTGGGGCATGTATTGTAATAAAAATTTAATCAACGCCGCTTTGACCATCCCTCCATGAGGAGCTATACCACGGCCTCGAAACGCTTTAATTTTACCATCCTGAGCAGTGACTTGTACTTGGCCATCAACAAGCCCTTTCATCTGGCTAAATAGCGCGGGATTAATCGCTACTAACTGTGCCACATCAATACCTTCATAATTCGCATTGATACTTAAACTCGATACATCTGCAAAACCAATTAATATTTCTGACTTGAGGTGACCTTGATACAAGGCTACTGCCAATTCTGAGAACTTTACTTTTGTTAAATCACCAGATACTTTAGATTTCAAATCGGAAACGAATACTTTATTAAATTCTAAGGTCTTCGCAATAACCTCTCCCTCATAGCGCTCAACCTGACGCTTGGCCAACACAACAACTCCTTGAATATTCATATCTGACACATTCAATTGATCAGAAACCAAGGCATTGTGTTTCGCCTGAAAAGGAATATTAGACGATGGGGACAATAACCCATACACCCCATCAACAATCAAATCACCTGTGGAAATAAAATACGATGCCTGTTTAACCTTAAACTTTGTCTTTACTCCTTTAAAATGAATTGACCCTTTGCCAATATCAAGCCTGACCGAATCAATGAGGATTTCGCGTACGTGAATATCCCCCTTCGATTTATTTAGAGAAGTAACTAGGAATTTTCCCCACCATTGAGGAGAACTTAACGTATTAAAGGCCCACAAGGCAGCGCTACAGATTAAACCAAGTGCAATGAGTGGAATTAAGATTCTTTTTTTGATTCGCATACTTCTTTCTTACATGGAATACATAGTGATAAAAGAATTGAGATCAGTAATACACCGACGATAACAGCCAAAGAAATCGCAATGGGAACATGAAAGAATTTCTCGGTAAGCATTTTAGCACCAACAAAGACTAAGACAACACCAAGACCATAATGCAATAAATGGAATAATGACATTAAACCTGCTAAGGCAAAATACAAGGCGCGTAAACCCAATACCGCAAAGATATTGGAGGTATAAACAATGAATGGATCTTTGGTAATGGCTAATACGGCAGGAATAGAATCCACCGCAAAAATTAAATCTGTTGTCTCAATAACAATAAGGACAATAAATAATGGTGTCGCCACCCATTTGCCAGCTTCTTTGACCCAGAATTTATTACCATGATAGTCTGATGTAACTCTAAAAAACTTCTTAAATGTTTTAATGACGACGCTGTCCATGGGGTTAATTTCTTTTTCTTGTTCAAAGAATAATTTAAACCCAGAGAATACTAAAAAGCCTCCAAAGATATACATGAGCCAATGGAAACGATCCAACAGGGCTGCCCCCGCGAGGATAAACACAGCTCGCATCACAACTGCACCAAATATCCCCCATGTTAAAACTTTACGCTGATATTGTTGCGGCACTTTAAAATAAGAAAATATTAATAAGAAGACGAATAAATTATCGACGCTAAGCGATTCTTCAACCACATACCCCGCTAAAAACTCAAGTGCTTTAACCTTACCAAACCAAAAATAAATCCCTAAATTAAAAATCAATGCCAATGAAATCCAAAAACCACTTAATAACAATGCTTTTTTAAAGCTAAGATCTTTGTTTTTATTATTAAAGACAACAAGGTCCAGGATTAATAAAGCGGCAATAAACAAATTAAAGATAACCCATGTTGAAAAAGGAACATCAACCATTGGTGAAATAGGGGCTGCGCTCATCGTTGGTAAACCTCACTCTTTCCGCCACTTTTATGTTGTACACAGATAGAACTAATCACAATATCCTGCCCAAAACATTTCATCATGTCATAAATACACAATGAACTCGCACTCACCGCCGTTAACGCTTCCATTTCAACACCTGTTTTACTATGCGTGACCACTTCTGCGGTCACAATGAGCTTATGCGTGCTTTTAACAGCTTTAATATCCACCTTCACTTGTTCTAAAGGCAAAGGATGACATAAAGGCAAAATATCTGCGGTTTTCTTAGCCGCCATAATACCTGCTAAGCGGGCCACTTCAAACACATCTCCTTTAGGAGAACCTTGGGTCATTAATATTTTAAATGCTTTCGCGGATAAATGAACCTCGCCACTTGCTATAGCACAGCGACGGGTAATTGGCTTAGGTGATACATCGACCATGGATACAACAGATTTAATCTTCATGCCCTACTTTTCCTCGTTTTGACTTAATGGATGAACGGTGTTTCTTTTGGGCCAGCATCTTTTCTTTCGCGGAGACACTTTTACGTCGATTTTGACGACGGAGCTTTTCTCGAACAGCCTTCTTTTGAGCTGCTTTTTGCTGGTATAATTGAGCTACTTTGGCGTTTAATAACTCCCAGGCAAGTTTACGATTTAAATCTTGCCGACGTGATTCCTGGCACTTGACACTGATACCCGTTGGAAGATGAATCAGCTGAACGCATGTGGATGTCTTA
>CAYZPQ010000003.1:0-14531 GCA_964480185.1 uncultured Planctomycetales bacterium
GTAAAATTATTGGTGCAGGTTTTCCCATCGGTGCTTACGGTGGTCGACGAGATATTATGGAGTGTTTATCACCAATAGGAGGGGTTTATCAGGCCGGCACATTTTCCGGTAATCCCATTGTCATGCGTGCGGGTTTAGAAGTGTTGCATCAATTAACACCTGCGGCATATAAAAAGATTAATGCCTTAGCAGGTAATTTTGCGCATGATATCAATGCATTTTTTAAATCTAATAAACTCAAAGCCTACTTGTCTCATTATCAGGGGATGATGAGTTTAAGATTTAGTTATACGGATGTGAGTAATGATAAAGAAGCAAAATTAGCCTCATCGGATAATCTCTATGCTAAACTATTTCATTATTTATTGGCCCAAGGAATTTACTGGCCGCCTGCAGATTTAGAAGCGTTTTTTATATCGACGGTGCATACCGAAAAAGATTTAACCAAACTTGCGAAGTCTTTAAAAACATTTTTTCAAGCAAATACGGGGACACTATGAACTCACCAGCACCAATAACCCAACGCCCATGGGGCAATTATTATAAATTTCATCAAGAACCTGGCGTATGGGTTAAGCGCATTGAAGTAAACCCCAAAGCACGTTTAAGTCTTCAAAAGCATCAGCACCGTTCTGAAAAATGGATTGTTGTCCAAGGTCAAGGTGTAGCCATCGTCGATGATGTCGAAACCCCCATTGCCTTCGGCAGCGTCGTTGATGTCCCCTTAGGTTCCGTCCACCGTTTAGCCAATACCGGCGATCAACAATTAGTAATCATCGAAGTAGCCTGCGGTCAGTATTTAGGTGAAGACGATATCATCAGAATCCAAGACGATTACAGCCGCTAACCCTTATCAATATCTATTCGTAGGGGAGGATCTCGTGTCCTCCCGTATACATCATCTAAATTTATAAAAAAACCGGGCGGATACAAGATCCGCCCCTACGCAATACATGAATGCTGTAAAACCCTGCCTGTCTTAAACTGATCAATATATCTGTGTAGGGGAGGACCTAGTGTCCCCCCGCATACATCATCTAAATTTATAAAAAAACCGGGCGGACACAAGATCCGCCCCTACGCAATACATGAATGCTGTAAAACCCCGCCTGTTTTAAACTGATCAATATGTCTGTGTAGGGGAGGACCTCGTGTCCTCCCGCATACATCATCTAAATTTTTCCAGGGATAATTACCGCTTATGCGACGAAGGAATATTCAATTCTTGTCGGTATTTGCTAATTGTCCGTCTTGCTAGTGTCATTCCTTTGGCTTTAAAATAATCCACAATAGCTTGGTCAGACAGAGGGAGATTTTTATCTTCGTCTTCGATAAGATTTTGAATTTCTTCTTTGATGGAATGAGTAGACACATCTGATTCACTGCTGCTTGCCACAGCTTGGCTAAAAAAGAATTTCAACGGAAATAGCCCAATAGGCGTATCAATATATTTATTACTGATCGCGCGTGAAATGGTCGATTCATTACGATTTAAATGAGCCGCAATATCTTTTAAGCTCAATGGTACGAGGCTTTTTGCATTGCCTTCAAAGAAGCCTTTTTGTTGGGCAAGAATATATTCCGCAGTTTTCAGCAAAGTTTCCCCACGCTGCTGTACGCTTTTAATGAAATTAACCGCATGCGTCATTTTATCTTTAATAAATTGACGTTCAGACTCGGTAATATTCTTCTTTGTGAGCATCGCGCTATAGGTTTGATTTAGGCGTAAAACAGGGGAGCCGCGACGATTAATAAAGAGTTTGAACTCCGTCGACAAAGGATCTTTCACAAGATACAAATCAGGCTGTATGTAAATATTCGGATCGGTTGTTTGATAGTTAGAAGCAGGCTTAGGATCAAGGCTTGCAATAAATTGAGCATAGGCTTGAACCTCATCGATGGATTTATGAATTTTTTTTGCAATGAAATCATATTTCTTTTGCCCTAATTCATCGAGGAATTCTGTAATGATATGCACAACAATATCCGCATCTTTGGGGCAACGGATTTTAGCTTGAATGGTTAAACATTCTTTCACATCACGTGCTGCAATACCGATAGGATCAAATTGATGAATTTGCTCCAAGACCTGTTCGATAAGCGCCACATTATTGATATTAGCTTCTTTGGCGATGTCTTGGGTGGTGAGAGTTAAATACCCATCATCATCTAAATTTCCAATAATCAGTTCTCCAATCAGTCTTTTCGAGGAATCATTAATTTCTAAGTGCAATTGGGAGATCAAATGATCATGAAGTGTTTGTTTGGCTTCAAATTGAGGAGAAGAATCATCATCTTCATCCATTAATTGTTCAGTTTCAGCTCCACGATGGTTGCCGGTATGATGCATGCCACCTAAATGAGCGGGGTTTTCCCGTTCATTGCTTTTGAGTTCTTCATTGGAAGCTGCTTCTAGGAGAGGATTATTTTGTAATTCTTGCTCGATAGCCGCGCTTAAATCCAAATGAGGCAGCATAAGAATCTCAATAGACTGCTGCATCAAGGGGGCTAATATTGTTTTTTGTGATTGAAGGGCAGATAAACGTGGTTTCATCATAACTAAGCAAAGTATACCATACCAGTTCAAAAATCCAATTCCTGATTTTACACCATATCATGTCTATGCGTAGGGGAGGACCTTGTGTCCTCCCGCATACATCATCTAGATTTATAAAAAACCGGGCGGACACAAGATCCGCCCCTACGACATAGATCAATAGCGTACAACCCCCAAAATTGGCAAAATGGACATATATAGGGTATACTTATCAGGTTGTTTCTATGAATAGGATGGTTTGGGTGGGTTGGTATGGGTATGACGTTGATAAATTTGGACAAAGATGTTCAATCTTTACACATACTGACATTTTAACCAAAGATAATTACTCCAATTTAAGGACAATCTTAAGTATAAATTGTTGCATTTAAATAACTTAAGAAAATGTGAATAGTATTGCCTTTTAACGTCGACCATGGCATAATATTTGCTTCCTTAGAGTAGAGAGTTTAAAGTTTAAACAATCTGTTTAAGGCGAGGACAATATGTTGAGTATTCAAGGCAAAAAACGCATGACAATCACGGAAGTTGCCCAAATGGTGGGAGTTAGCCCCAAAACCATTGCCCGCTGGGAAAAAATTGGCAAAACACGTAGCCAAGCGCGATTGGCGCGGCTGGCGCGTGTACGAAGAAAGTGATTTGATGCAAATTAGAAATTTCTACGAAACTGTCGTCGAGGTTGAGTAATTAAATTTTAAAAAGTTCCCAAGGAGACAAGTCCATGTTGACGCGTACACATTTAATACTTTGTTCATCCCTAATGCTAAGCCTAAGCAGTTTGGCCCATGCGCAAAATTTTGGCGTCATTGACGAAAAACCTAAGCAAGAGGCAGCGAGTCCTGTTGTATCGACAGAACCTGTGGCTGCTTCTACCACGGCGACTCCAACAACCACTCCAGTCCAAGCTCAAGCCGTTGCATCTGGTGTTCCAGTGGCATCTTTATCCAATAAAGTTGAAGATACAGCTGCTGATGCAACAAAAGCCTATGCCGGCCAGCCTGAAAATAGCAAATACACATTAGGCCCCAATGATGTCATTGAAATCATCGTTGCGCGCCATCCTGAAGTCAGTGGTAAATACGCCATCAATAATGAAGGTAAAATCCAATACGAATTCGTAGGTGATGTTGTTTTAATGGGCATGGCCAAAGAAGATGCCAATAAAGTTATTGCCCAAAAACTAGCCACGTATATTGTTAATCCAGAAGTAACCTTAAAGATTATTGAATATAATAGTAAAGTTGTGTATGTCGTCGGGGAAGTAGGATTACCTGGAAAAATTTACATGCGCGGAGACATTATCACCGTGCGCGATGCTTTATTAGCTGCTGGTTTACCTCAATTGACGGCATCCACAGAGCAAGCCACGTTATTTACCCCCGCTGAAGATGGTAAGGTTGTGGAAAAGAAAGTGAATGTTTATGCACTTTTATACAAGGGTGATTTAAGAGAAAATTATACGATGAGACCAGGTGATACATTGTATTTACCGGCGACATTGTGGGCTAAGGTTGCGCGCTTTATTAATCCGGTTGCTCAGCCAGTTGGTGCCGCTGCAGGGGCTGGACGTATGGTAGCCACAGGTGGTATCTGATATGGAACAGATAAATCAAAATTTGCATGGCTATTTAAGAATGATTTTCCGTCGTAAATGGATGCTGATTATCCCAACATTTACCTGTTTTATATTGGCGATCTGTTTATGTATTATTTTGCCACGCGAATATAGATCATCGACGACGATTCTTGTCCAAGAAGGCAAAACCGATAATCCTTTGTTTGAGAATATTGCTATTTCATCTTCAATGACCCAGCGTACCCAAGCCATTCGTGAAACGATTTTAGGATGGGACAGCTTGGTTAAATTAATCAAACGCCTTAATCTTGACCAAGGCATTAAATCGAATCTTGATTTTGAACGTTTGATTGAGAAATTACGTTTAGATATCATTATTGTTTTACGCCAAGGCAATATCATTGATTTAAAATACTCCTCTAATGATCCTCAAAAAGCCAAAGATGTTGTTCAAACTGTCACAGATATCTTTATTGAACGCAATATGGAAGTTCAAAATAAAGAAACCGAAGATGCGATTAAATTCATTCAAACACAGTTGAATGTTTACCGTGGAAAGATTAAATCGACGGAGATTGCTGACTTAAAAGATAAGCTTAATGTGCTCTTGGTCGATTCAACCGAGGCGCATCCGCTTGTTAAGCAATTAAGAGAGCAAATTAATAGCAAACTTGAAGAATTAAAAAAAGACAATCTTCAGTATAGTGAAGAGTCGCGTTTAACGGTTGAAACAACCAATCCTATTATCAGTGAAATCAAAAAGAGTTTAGATTCAATCGTCCCACAAGTTGATCCTCAAACAGGGGCCCCAGTTCCTGCTGCAGCCACGGATAAAGATGTGTATAAAATCTTACTCTTGGACAAATTAGACAATGTCATGGCGCGTGATGTGGATGTTAATAATACAATCTACAATTCTTTATTACAACGCTTAGAAACTGCCAAGATAACCCAGCGTTTGCAATCGTCTAAAGAAGGCACAAAATACACTATCCTTGATCCGCCTCGAGTCCCATTGCAACCAAGCAAACCAAATGTCTGGTTAGTTTTAGCCTTAGGGTTAGTGTTGGGTATTGCTTTGGGTGGAGGGATGATCTTCTTATTTGAATTCTTGGACAAATCATTTTTAGATGTGCAGGAAGCCAGTACTTATTTAGAAGTGCCCTTATTAGGTGCTATTTCAAAGATCAATACGCAAGAAACATTAGCGGAAGAGCAAGAGCACAATAAGTGGTTGATGTTTTGGATGGTAACGAGTGGAGCTTTATTAATAACACTCACATTATCGATTGAAGCGTTAATAAAACACTAAGGTAATAGTTTATGTATTATTCAGCATTTGGATTTAAAGAACCGCCATTTAACCTGACGCCGAATTCCAGGTTCTTTTTTTCAAGCCCTAAGCATATGGAGGCTTTGGATAGCTTGATTTATGCCATTAATCAGCGTAAAGGTTTTATTGTTATTACCGGCGAGATTGGGTCAGGTAAGACGACTGTATGCCGTACTTTATTAAGTCAACTGGATAAGCAAACGGAAATTGCCTTAATTACGAATACGCATTTAAACAGCAAAGATTTATTTTTAACGCTCTTAGAAGATTTAGAAATTTCACACCAACCCAATTGGTCTAAATCAAAGTTATTGTCGGCATTAAATGATTATTTAATTGCCCAAGTCCATAAGGGGCACAATGTGGTATTAATCGTCGATGAAGCCCAGAATTTAAAACCGGGCGTGCTCGAAGAAATTCGCATGTTGTCAAATTTAGAAACAGAAACAGAAAAGTTAATCCAAATTATTCTTATAGGTCAGCCTGAGTTAAGGCAGAAATTAGGGTTAAACCGTTTAGAACAATTGCGTCAGCGCATTTCAGTGTATTTTCATTTATCGCCCTTAGATTTAAATGAAACAAAAGAATATGTGCGCTATCGCCTTAAAGTGGCATCTGAAGCACCGTCGGACCGTATATTTTTTACTGATGAAGCCTTAGAATGCGTATATCAGTTTTCCAAAGGTGTGCCGCGCTTGATTAATCAGATTTGTGATTTTGCTTTATTAACAGCATACGTGGATGAGAAACAAGTCATTGATGCCACGGTCATGAAAGAAGTCATTGGAGAGTCTCCCATGAAACTTCTAGTCAATGAGAAAGAAAAACAAACCATAGAGGAGAATCTATGAGTAGATTTTATGGAAAATTAAAAGATGTTCAGCAAAAACGTGATAAATCTCCTGATGCGTCTGCCCAAAAAGCCGAAGCTCAAGTGCCTGTTGTTGAACAGCCTGTCGAGCGTATGGCTAAACCAGAAATTCAAATCAATCAATTTCCTGGTGTCGACGAAGTAAAGAAAAACACCGGTTTAAAGAAAACAATTTTAATTGCAGCAATTTTATGTGTCTGTGCGTTTTTCTTAGGGGTTATTGCTAACGGTGTAACATCTGCCAAGAAAGATGACATCTTAAAATTAGAAGAAGCGCTTAAGGCTCAAACAGAGCAAATGCAATCATTAAAAACATCCATGAGTGGTGTTGAGTCAACCGGTGTTGATCAAATTAAGCAAATTAATAAACGCATTGCCAACATGGCCTCGACTACCGATGCAAAGATTGAGCAAATGGAAGATAAAATCAATACGCAATTGAATGAAACGAAGTCAGTTGTCGGTAATATGCGCATGACTGTCGATGGATTAAAACTTCAATTAGATCGTTTAAAACAAAAAGTGTCTGATTTAACCTTGCAATCGAGTGAACCAATAACTGTTAAATAAAGCAGCTAGGAAATATTATGGGTAAAATAACAAAAGCCTTACAAAAAGCAGCTGAAGAGCGTATTAAGCATATTGACAAAGTCATTAAGCTCAAAGAGTATGAGCAAATTGTCGTCAAGAAACTTAAGGACTCCAATGTCGATGCGCGACTGATTACGTATTATGATCCTAAATCAGTTATTTCAGAGCAATATAAGATTTTAACGACAAATTTAATGTCATTAAATAAAGGTAAACCGCCAAAGACCATCGCGATTACCAGTGCCATTGGTTCTGAAGGGAAAACACTGACATCATTAAATTTAGCTGTCACTATGGCGCAAGCCACGCGCAAGCCTAAGATTGTCCTTATCGACGCAGATATGCGTAAGGGTCAATTGATTAAATATTTAGGGGTTCCGGCACATAAGGGTTTGAGTGATTACTTAAATGGTGAGGCGGAGATCAGTGATATTTTATTTAACTTAGATGTCGATCATTTAAGTTTTATTTCATCGGGTCCTGTTCCATCTAATCCTGCAGAATTATTGGGTTCCCAGCGCATGCGCGAATTAATTTTAGCATTACGTTCCCGCTATGATTATGTCTTAATTGATACACCACCGGTTATTCCTGTCACAGATGCTGTTATCATCGGTAGCAATGTGGAGGGCGTTGTCATGGTTATTCAAGCTGGCCGTACGCAACGGGGCATGGTTACGCGCGCCACAGAATTATTAAATCAAGCCCACGCCAATATTGTCGGGCACGTCTTAACAGGTATCGAATATTTCGTTCCTGAATACATTTATCGATATTTATAAAGGATACTATGAGTAAATTTCTAATCACAGGTGGTGCAGGTTTTATCGGTTCAAACATCGCCGAGAAATTAATTAATGAAGGTCATTCTGTCCGTATTTTGGATAATTTCTCCTCGGGTTATGAGGAAAATTTAGACTTCGCCAAAGGATTAGATAAAAATCAATTTGAATTAATCCGAGGCGATATTGCCAATGAGCTTGATTGTGATCGTGCCTGTGAGGGGGTGGACTATGTCTTGCATCAAGCAGGGCTTAAGTCTGTGCCTAAATCATTGAAGGATCCAAAGAGTTACAATGATGTCAATATCAATGGGATGTTAAGTTTATTGCAGTCGAGCAGCAAATATAAAGTTAAGCGTTTTGTATTTGCCTCATCAAGTTCAGTCTACGGCAATACCGATAAATTTCCTCAAAAGGAAGAGCATTTACCATTATTGATCTCACCTTATGCCTTATCGAAATTAGCTGGCGAATATTATTGCCGAATTTTTGCTGAGCATTTTGGTGTGGAGACAGTGGCCTTACGTTATTTCAATGTCTTTGGCCCTAAGCAAGCCTTAGATGATGAATACTCGGCAGTTATTCCTAAGTTTGTTTATGCTATTTTAAATGATCAAGCTCCGACGGTGTTTGGTGATGGATTGCAGTCGAGAGATTTTACGTATATTGATAATGTCGTCTCTGCCAATATTATTGCCGCAACAACACCTGGTCTTAAGCATGAAGTATTCAATGCCGCTGTTGGTCATGAGTACACAGTCTTAGATATTGTGGCGGGGATTAATAAAGCATTGGGTAAAAATGTTAAACCACAATTTTTGCCAAAACGGGCAGGGGATATTTACCGCTCTAACTCTGATATTACAAAGATTACGTCGATGACCAGCTATAAACCTTTGGTTACATTTAAT
This sequence comes from uncultured Planctomycetales bacterium, assembly GCA_964480185.1. Lineage (GTDB taxonomy): Bacteria > Omnitrophota > Gorgyraeia > Zapsychrales > Fredricksoniimonadaceae > CAYZPQ01. The sequence continues at coordinate 8,622 of CAYZPQ010000003.1, forward strand.
GATGGGCTTGAGCGTACAGTTGATTATTTCACACGTAAATGGACTAAGACTTAGGAAAAAGGTTTAGCAATGTTTGTAGCACTTAAGAATTTGACCAAATATTTTGATTTGCTATATATGCTTACTGTCAGGGATATCCGTGTGCGCTATAAGCAAGCAGCAATGGGTTTTTTGTGGGCGATTTTTATGCCCATGATAGCAGTAGCTGCCGGGATATTGATTAAGAAGGCTATGTCGGTTGTCTCTGGTGAATCAATCGAAATGAAAGATGTGGTGGCTATATCCGTTAAAGTATTGCCATGGACATTCTTTATTAGCTCTATCCGTTTTGCTGTTCAAAGTTTAGTAGGCAATAGTGTTCTGATTACAAAAATATATTTTCCTCGGGCTGTTCTTCCCTTAGCGTCTATCGCGGCGTGTTTCTTCGACTTTCTAATCTCGATTGTTGTTTTATTAGCCATATTAGTGTGGATTCATTTAGGCGTAAGCATTTATTTATTATGGGTGCCAGTGATTTTGCTCAGTTTGATTTTGATCACGATTGGATTTGGACTATTATTGTCGGCCGCAAATCTTTATTTTAGGGATGTTAAATATATTGTTGAGATCACATTGATGTTCGGGATATTCTTTACGCCGGTATTTTTTGAAGCATCTTCTTTTGGTAATTGGGGGTATCTATTCTTACTTAATCCTATCGGCAGTATCTTAGAATCCCTGCATCAAGTCGTTGTTCTTCAACAAGCACCATCTGCATTTTGGTTGTCCTATGCGATTGCCTTTTCAATATTTATTTTTATTGTAGGGTTGAGTTTCTTTCATAAACATGAACGATCATTTGCTGAGAACATCTAATGAGCCACGCTGTTGAATTTAAGGGTGTTTGGAAGAAATTTCGTAAGGGAGAGAAATTTAACTCTGTACGTGATGCTTTTCCTAATTTTATTAAGAACTTAAGAGGTGAGTTAAAACCTAAGAGCCTTGATGACAGAGAATTTTGGGCTGTGAAAGATGTAAGCTTTTCAATTCCTCAAGGTGGTGTCGTTGGTATTATGGGCCCTAATGGGGCAGGCAAGAGTACCATCTTAAAATTATTATCAGGCATTATGAGCCCCACTCAAGGATCGATGACGATTCAAGGTCGCTTATCCGCCTTAATTGAAGTCACGGCAGGTTTTCACCCGGAATTAACTGGTCGTGAGAATGTCTATTTAAACGGTACTATTTTAGGAATGAAATGCCGTGAAATTGATAAGAAGTTTGATGAAATTGTTGAATTCTCGGGAGTTGGAGATTTTATTGACACTCCGGTTAAGCGTTATTCATCAGGAATGTATTCACGCCTAGGTTTTTCAGTCGCTGCCCATATGGACCCTGAGGTTTTAATTGTCGACGAAGTATTATCGGTAGGGGACGTCTCTTTCCAGGCAAAGTGCGCGCAGAAAATGAGAAGTTTGCTTTCTTCTGGGGCCACTATTTTATTAGTGTCTCATCAAATCCCTTTGATTCAGAGTTTATGCAAACGTGTTGTTTTATTAGATCATGGTCAATTGGTTAAAGATGGCCCAACAGATGAAGTGATCCCGTTCTATCAACAGCTCACCTATCGGCGTAATGAAGAAGATTTTAGAAAGACATTGCAAGCAACCGATAAAGTCCGCGTTAGTCAAGACCAATTGGTTGATATTCAGCGTGTCACCGTATCTAAATATCAAAATAAGCCGAGTGATGATTTAATCAGCGGCGAATCTGTGTATGTTTCCATTGATTATACCGCCAAACAGCGTATTGAAAACCCTATCATTATTATCGATATCTTACGTTCTGATGGGGTGGTGTGCTGTTCAATTAATTCCCTTGATTACCGCATTGCCTTGCCTTTTATTCATCATCAAGGACAAATTCTTCTTCATTTGCCGCACTTTAATTTAGCGCCGGGAGTTTATTTAGTTAAAGTGTCATTCTGGGATCGTGAAATGATTCATCCTTACATTATGTATAGCAATAATGTAATTCGTGTGAATACGGCCACGATCAAGGAATCTTCCACTGCTGTATTCTTACCTGAGGTTTCTTGGAATATAAAACAAGGATCTTAATTTTGAAACCAATCAATGTTTTATTTGTCCATGAGTTTGCTGATAATATCGCCGGACAAGAGTTGTCTTTATTAGACCGTCTCAATGGGCTAAGAGATGCGGGTATTGATTGCACGGTATTATTACCGACGGAAGGAATGTTTGCAGATCTTTTAAAACAGCGTGGGATTAAAGTTAAATTTTTTAATCTTATCCGTTTAAGCAAGAAGACGCTTAGTGGGTTTTTGACAACAATCCTCGATGTTAAGCGTATTCTTAAAGAGGGGAAATACACCATTGTCCATTGTTCTGGTGCGTATCCCGCTCAATATGCATGGCCAGCCTCACGATTGCTTTCAATACCCTGTATTGTTCACATCAATTCTTTAGTGTATACGCCAAAGGAATTGTGGAAGAATGCTATTCCTTGGGTAAAGACGATTATCACCGTATCCCGTGCAGTTCAAGACGCTGTTGCGAAAGCTATTCCCAGTGCAAGCGCAAAGATCGTCGCGGTACACGATGCAGTAACACTTAAGGAAACATTAAATCCAACGGCTGGGCAGTTAATTAAAGAACGCTTCAATATCGCTGGGCATGACAAAGTTATTGGTCAAGTATCATCCATATTGCCTTTAAAAGGCATTGAGACGTTTATTGAAATGGCAGCAATTGTTTCATCGACGAGAAATGATGTTAAGTTTCTCTTAATTGGCCGTGTATATGATCAAAAGTATTTTGCAGCATTAAAACAAAGGATTGCTGACTTAAATTTAAACGAAAGAATTATTTTTACAGGATTTGTGGATGATGTTGAACAACATATCAATATTGTTGATGTAAGTGTATTAGCAACATTATCGGAAGGGTTGGGGCGTGTCTTAATTCAAGCGCAATTATTAGGTAAGCCTGTGATTGCGTCTGATATTGATGGTTGTCGAGAAGTGATTCAACATAAGCAAACAGGTTTGTTAGTAGAGCCAGGTAATGCCAAGGCATTGGCAGAGGCTGTCCACTATATACTTGATACACCCAACGACGCTAAACTATTAGTAACACAGGCTTTGTCTGAAGCCAAACAACGTTTCAATGTGGAGACGCACGTGCAGTCATTAATCAGTGTATATCAAAAGGCCATGTCATGAACATTGCCATTGAATCTTACGTATTAAATCATCACCAGCGCTCAGGGTTAATGACCTATGGGGAAGGATTGATTACGTCTTTAAGTCGTCTTAAAGATGTCAATCATCATTACTATTTGCTTTATTATTCTTTATTAAGATCTAGTCGAGAAATGCCGGGTCCAGAGGATGTTAATTTAACGAAGAATGTATTGCGTGTTCCAGATAGATTATTTTGGGGAAGAGAAAGTATCGTTGATAATATCATTTTGCCATCCTATTTTAAGAAAAATAAGATTGAGGTGTTTCATCGTATCCATGGCTATGACATCCCTGATGTCAAGAATGTCTACCGTATTTTAACAGTGCATGATTTAAGGACATTAACGATTGGGGACCCAATATGGCAACAAAATATCGCTCACTATAAACGCGCATTAAATAGTCTTGATATGTGTGTAGTTGTCTCCGAAAGCACAAAGCGGGATATTATTGAACATTTTAAGATCAGTGAGCAAAAAATTAAGGTTATTCATTTGGGTGCTGATTCCCGTTTTAGTCCAGCTACGGCACAAACGATTGAAAATGTTCGGGCTCAATTTAATTTAAGCGAACCTTATTTATTTGCGGTGGGTTCAGTGCCACGAAAGAATATTGCAGGAATAATTCAAGCATTTGCTGCATCAGGATGTCAGCATCAATTCAAATTAGTGTTGGCCTGTCATCAGGATGTGCTGAAATACCTAGCGTTGGCCGACTCACTCGGAATTAAAGACAGGGTCGTGTTCTTACCTAAAGCAAGCGATAGTGACATTATTGCATTGTATAGCGGATGCCAAGCGTTTGTCTTTCCATCTCTTTATGAAGGATTTGGCTTACCAATTTTAGAAGCCATGCAATGTGGGGCCCCAGTTATTACAGCCAATAATTCATCATGCCCAGAAGTTATTGGCAATGCAGGGATCACGGTTGATCCTCATAATGTCAATGCTATTGCTGATGCCATTAAAGTCATGTGTCATGATAATGCGTTTCGCAATGCCTGTATTCAACGAGGTTTTGAGCAATCTAAACTATTTAGTTGGGATACCTATGCACAAGAAATTCGCAAGGTATACGAAAGATCATAATGCCTTTGATCTCAGTTATTATTCCAGTCTACAATAATGCTTATTTTATTGCGCAAGCATTAGACAGTGTCTTAAGCCAATCAATTACCGATATTGAAGTGATTGTCGTTGATGATGGATCAACGGATGAGAGCGCCTCAATTGTGCAAAGTTATGCCGTGCGTGATCAACGGTTAAAGTATATTCATCAAGTCAATCAGGGTGTTGCTGTTAGTCGAAATACAGGGATAAAGCAATCAAGTGGAGAGTTTATAGCCTTTATTGATGGAGATGATGTTTGGCTGCCAGATCATTTAAAAGATCTCCTGCATGTGATGCAAGGCCATGAGGAGATTGGTTTAGCACATGCCAATATCACAACGATTAGTGAATCGGGAGAGATTCTTCGCACGCTTAAGCGTCCCACTGAATTATTATCAGGAAATATATTTAAACCGTTACTATTAAGAGATATTTTTGTTATTTTATCGACGGTTATGATTCGTCGGCAATGTTGTGACAAGGTAGGATTGTTTGATGAAGCATTAACCCGTTTAGGTTCAGAAGACCGTGATCTTTGGTTAAGGATTACGTTTGAATTTAAAGCACGATATGTTGATCGCATCATTACCCATTACCGCATTAATTCAAATGGGTTGAGTTCTAACCATGAAAACATGGTTAAAGGGCGTTTATATGTTGTTGAGAAATTATTTAGGGAATCAAAGATTAATCAGCAGTTACGTCGTAAAGCAATATCACGTATCCATCAAGATTTTGCGGATTATTCTGTAGCACAAAAACAATTTAAGAAAGCATTTCCTAGTTACATCAAAGCCATACAGCATGATGGCGCGGCTGTTGTTGCACTCATCAATATAGTAAAGGCCTTAGTAAAGCCATGAAGATTATTCTCTCTATACGGGTAAAATTATGGGCATAGGAACATTATTAAAGGCAATATTACCCATTACATTTTATTCAGGGGCAATGTTGCTCGCTTTAATTGCGATGTCAGGCAGAACAAAATGGGCTTTATATTTGCTCATTTTTCTTCTTCCATTGCGTAATATTGTTGAGAAGATCCAGGAATTGCCTTTTGGTGATCAATTAACAGATATTCTTATTATTTCTATTCTCTTAGGGACTATTGTCCGTTTGTCGACGGATAAGCTTGTTCCTGCCGTTAAATCGTCGATTAATTCATTATCTATTTCATTAATTATTTACCTGATTATTTCCTGGGTATGGGGGACTTTTTATTTATCCAATGGTTTTGATGCGCCAGATCAGGCAGAACGCATGCAGGATTGTAAGAATGTCTGTTTATTGCCGATCATTTATTTCTTAGTTTCAAAGAATGTGACGACAAAACAAGAGGTGAGGAATTTGTTTTGTGTTGTCTGTTGTGCAATTTTAGTAGTGGCCTATTACACCATTTTGCAGATTTCATACTATTCCGATCTTTTATCGCGTGCAAAGATTAGTGGAACTTTTCAATTCTTAGGGCCAAATGAGGTGGGGGCTTTCTTGAATACATATACGGTCATCATGATTAGTATTATGTATTTCTTAAAGTCTAAACGATTTAAACTCATT
>CAYZPQ010000003.1:14541-32168 GCA_964480185.1 uncultured Planctomycetales bacterium
AGCGCTTTTATTTGGGCTCATTATCTTATTTGCGATTGAAGATAAGAAAATGCTAATCCCGATTATCTTAATCTTAGTGTGCTGGCAAACTGTTCTTCCAGAAAAAGTTATTGCCCGTATTAAAGAAACGCAGGATCAGGCAGGTCAATTGGATGAATCGTCGGGTAAGCGTATTGAAATGTGGCAAAATGCTCTGGCGTTGTTTCAAGGAAGTCCCGTACTTGGAACGGGTTTTGGGACATTTCGTTTCATGGGATATTCACTGAAAGATACGCATAATATTTATATGAAAATTCTTTCCGAACAAGGCCTGGTTGGTATTTTTATTTTCTTTGCCTTGCTTGTTGCGTTTATGCGCGAAGGTTTTAAATTGTACCAGAAGGGGGACGATGAATTCTCTAAGGGGCTGGGGCTTGGGTTTTTTGTTGCGATCTTTGTCGTTGCGGTAAATAATTTATTTGGGGACCGTTGGTCTTACCTTGAACCAAATGCCTTTTTGTGGGTCCTTACTGGCTTAGTGGCGCGTTCAAATTCTTTGATTGGACATGTGCCCAAACCTCTTCCTGTTAAGAAATCAAAGCCCCATGTGAATATTGAAGAAGTTAAGCCTAAGAAAGTGCGTTACTACGACCCATCATGAAGTCTTCATTTGCTAAACCTCCCCTTAAAGTGCTTTTATTAACGGACTGCTTATCAGGATTAACAGCAGGTGCCGAGAAGCAAATTTATGAATTAGCCAAAGGCTTGGATAAAGAACAATTTTATGTCTATATCGCAAGCATGGATACAATCAATAGGCCTACCTGCAAAACTTTAGAAGAAGTGGGGGCTTATGTTCAAGTATTTAAAGTGAAGCGGATTTATGGATGGTCAGGATTAGTTCAAGGGATAAAATTCTGGCGTTTTTTAAAAGAGCAAAAAATTAATGCAGTCATTACGTATCATTTCGGTTCTGATATTTGGGGAACTTTAATTAGTCGTTTGGCAGGGATTACTCATATTTATTCCAATCGTCGGGACATGGGCTTTTGGCGTAATTCCGCCCACGTTTTAGCCTATCGCTTTGTTAATCCTTTCGTTAAACGTATAGTAGTTGTGTCGCAATCCATTAAAGACATGATTATTAAAACGGAAGGAGTCAATGCCGCCTACATTGACGTCATTCACAATGGCGTCGATATTCCTGTTATTTCCATCGATAATACCACACAAATTAAACAAGACCTTGGTCTTGGTGTGCAGGATTTTGTCATCATGCATGTGGCTAATCTAAAGCCAGTTAAAGGGCATGAATTTTTATTAAAGGCGATGAAAGATATAGTTGGGCAACATGCAAACGCCAAACTCATCTTAATTGGCAAAGATGAAATGTCGGGCGAGCTTAAGCAATTGGCCAGTTCTTTAAATATTTCATCCAATGTTCTATTTTTAGGCGAACGTCGAGATGTACGCAAACTTTTAACCATTGCAGATCTTTGCGTATTGCCTTCCTTAAGTGAAGGGATGTCTAATGCGATTCTCGAATACATGTCGGCCGCGAAAGCCATTGTTGCAACAGATGTAGGTGGGAATAGTGAATTAGTTAAAGATACGGTGAATGGATTATTAGTTGAAGCCAAAAACAGTGATCAATTAAGCCGTGCCATTTTGACCTTAATTCATGATGGTTCTCTTCGTGAGCGCATGGGGCAAGAATCCCGTCGCATCGCTCAAGACCAATTTTCTTTAACAGCCATGATTGGAAAGTATCAATCGGTGTTATTGAATTACCGTGTTTTGCATTTAATTAGCAGCGGTGGATTTTATGGGGCCGAGCGTGTGATTATGAATTTAGTCACAGCTCAACCCTCAGGGTATAGCACCGTCGGGGCATTAAATAATCAACATAATGCTCATCTTGAGATCATCGACGAAGCAAAAAGGCTCAATATCACGACGGCTGTATTCAATTGCAGCGGGCTTATTGATCTTAAAACAGTGAGCGCCATACGTCGTTATATCAAAGACAATGCCATTGATATAATCCATACCCATAATTATAAAGCAGACTTTTATGGTTTCTTAGTGGGGGCACCCTGGGTTGTCACGAATCATGGGTGGATTAAAAGGGGAGCAAAATTACAATGTTATGAAGCGCTTGATGCTGTCCTTATGCAATTTGCGCGACATGTGATTGCGGTATCCGCGAAACAGCGTCAGCAGATGATTTCAAAAAACATTATTGCAGATAAAATCACCTGCATTGATAATGGTATTCCGGTTGATCAGTTTACTGCGATTGATCGCCTACAGAGTCGTCAGCTCTTCAATATAAGTCCCGATGATACAGTGATTGTCATGGTGGGTCGTTTATCCGAAGAAAAAGGCCATCATATTGTGTGTAAAGCCATGCGCGCTGTAAAATTGGTGCATCCTCAGGTGAAATGTTTAATCGTCGGAGATGGCCCTTTAAAAGGAGCTATCGAAGAAATGATTGTTCAATATGAATTAACCGGCACAGTGATATTGACAGGAATCAGGCAAGATATGCCTCAGGTCTATGCGGCGTCGGATATTTTAGTGAATGCCTCTTTTACCGAAGGATTGCCAATGACGATTTTAGAAGCCATGGCGTCTAAAGTCGCTGTCATTGCAACTAATGTCGGTGCCGTCGGTGATATTGTGATTCATCAAGAAAGTGGTATTTTATTAAAGCCAGGGGATGATCAAACATTGTCCGCCGCATTAAATGAATTGATCGACGACAAAGCTAAACGACAGCGTTTTACACAACGTGCGTACGATTTGATTGAAACACGCTATAGTGCCTCGGCCATGGCCAAATCCTATGATGCTATTTATCGAAAGGTAGTATAAGTGAATATTCTATTTTTAGCCCCGCGCTTACCTTTACCCGCTGATACAGGCGGAAAAATACGTACGTATAATATTTTAAAGCAATTGGCGAAAGAAAATCATGTGCATTTAATGTGTTTTTCTTTTGAAGAAGCGGATAAATCCTATTTACTGGAATTCCATGCACTTGGCATTGAAGTCACATTAATTCCCATGCCAGAGCTCTCCTTGTTCAAGAAAATACCGATGGTATTTTTTAGTCCTATTCCATTTTCTATTGCCAAATATAAAAGCCCTGCCATGGCCCAAGCAATAGCCGCTTTAGTTAAAAAGCAGAAATTTGATGCCGTTCACGTCGATCATTTGCACATGGCGCATTATGAAGAATATTTCCAAAAGATACCGATGTATTTAGATGAGCATAATGTCGAATATAAAATTCTTGAACGATGTGCTTCGGTTGAAACAAAGGTCATTAAGAAATATATTTACGTTGATCAAACTTATAAAATGCGTAGCATCGAAGCACAAAAGGCTAAGCAGTTTAAGGGTATTTTTGCCTGTTCTCTCGATGATCAATTGTTGTTAAGTAAATTAACTGTCGGACTTGTGCCAACTCATGTGATTCCAAATGGGGTAGACACGGATTTCTTTAATAGCCCCATACAACTCGATGAAGAACCATCACTCGTTTTTACAGGTTCCATGGATTGGTTGCCCAATGATGATGGGATTACGTATTTTTGCAAAGAAATCTTGCCATTAGTCTGGAAAGAAAATCCTCGTGTTAAGTTATATGTCGTCGGTAAGAGTCCTTCTAAAGCGGTTGTGCAATTAGCGGCAGAAGATAAACGCGTCATTGTGACGGGTCGTGTCGATGATGTCAGGCCCTATATTCAAAAATCCCATGTCTTTATTGTGCCGTTGCGTATAGGAGGAGGGACTCGTTTAAAGATCCTTGAAGCCATGGCCATGCGTAAAGCGATTGTCTCAACAACCATTGGGGCAGAAGGTATTGAATACGAAAAAAATGTTCATATGTCCTTAGGCGATCTTCCGCATTTATTTGCCAAGTCAATTCTCGACTTACTCAATGATAAACAACGCATGATCGCGATGGGAGAAAAAGGCCGTACTCTCGTCTGTGAAAAATACGACTGGCATATTACCGGCAAGAAAATAAATGCCGTGTATCATTTATGAAACTATCCAACGTCATCAAAATTTTCTTAATCATTGTCATCACGTTGGGTCTTGCTTTCGTCGGCTTTAAACTCATCAAACGCGTCATCAAAAAGCCCAAACGCTTTAATACCCATGAGATTATTAACAATCTGCAAGGCCCAAGCATTGATGCACATATCAAAGTTTTTGCCGCATCAAGCCTTGACCGTATTTTTAAAGATGGGCAAACATTAGTAAAACCATCATTCACAACCGACGTGAAGATTGCTGCGGCTCGTCATGAATATGAGCCTTTTCAAATTATTGTGCAGGCAGGCAATGAAACACTTCAAGGTGTTTACCTTCAAGTGTCAGATTTTACCAATGCCGCAGGTCAAACAATCCCTTCCAAACAAACAGCCTGGTATCCCGTCGGCTATGTTCAAACGCTAAGACCCTATTACCCGGTTAAGTATATCGGCCTTTGGCCAGATCCATTATTGGATAGTACTTCGGTCGATGTCAAAGCGAATGAGTTTCAATCATTTTGGGTTTCACCCTATGTGCCACCTCAAACACCCGCCGGTGATTATAAGGCGACCGTTACTGTTAAAAGTCTTAACTCGCAACCTAAAACAATTCCCGTGACATTGCATGTCTATGATTTTCAACTTCCTGTGACAAGTCAATTAAAGACTGCTTTTGATTTTTACGGTCATATGACCAAGGTGCGTTATCCGCAAGGCGAAAGAGAAACGAGTGAAGCGTGGCATGCGCGCTTGGATGCAATCAATGAACAATTTATTTTTATGATGCTCAAGTACCGCATGAATCCAATTCTGAATATTGATCCAACGCTTGACTCTGATTTAGCCAAGGTGGATCGTTACCGTGTGTATGGCTTAACTCAGTTTTCTATTGGTAAAAAAGGCGGGACCTTTGATAATAATTGGCCCAAAGATGAACCTTCGATCGAAGCATTATTACCAACCTACCGTGCTTACGGTGAATTTTTAAAATTAAATCGCATGCTTGATATGGCGTATATTTATACCTGGGACGAAGGGGATATGAATAATCCTGTTGTTCCTAAAGTAGCGTCGATGATTCATCGTGCTTATCCGGGTTTAAAGAATATGGTGTGTTATCACGGTCTCTGGGACCCAAGGGAAAATCCTGAGTGGGGCAAGGACTTGGATATTTGGACATTTCAAATTGATGATTACAATGAAGAGCGTTTTCAATTATTGCAAAAGATGGGCATGGAAATGTGGATGTATATTTCCGGCCCAAGTTCCACCGGTAGTCCTAATTTGGTCATGGATAGTGATTCCATTGAATACCGCATTGCTCCGTGGATGGCCTGGAAATATGATATCAAAGGATTTTTATACTGGTGTGTAAATTGGTGGCCAACCGTAGATCCTTTTAAGAATGCGAAGAATTCTAAATGGGACCAAAATGGCAATGGGCTTTTATTTTATCCTGGGGAACAGGGACCTTTGCCAAGCATGCGTGTTGAAGTTTTCCGGGATGGGATGGAAGATTATGAGTATATTCAAATACTAATTAATGAGTTAAGGATTTTAAAATCCAAGCAATTAGACAACAACAATCCTCTTTATGATGAAAGTATCAAATTGTTGACCATGGATGATAGTTTCATCCATTCTTTTACCCAATTTACCAAAGACACTCACCAATTTATAGCCCGCCGCAATGCCATTGCCAATCAAATTGAAAAAATAAAAGCGAGCACGGATCCGGCTTCTCAACCTATTCCGTAATAACTAGATAGGACATTATTCGCGTCATTCCCAAACGCTTTTGTCGGGGATCCAGGGTTGGCTAATTCTCTTGTACTTTAATCCGTTTTATGGTATAAAAACACTTCGATTTCGGTTATATTTCAACTTATATATAGCCTAAAATCCCACGATCATAGAGGGTAAGAAAATGAATAAATATTACATCGTAATTGCCGCAACTTTAATCTCCTTAACCCTTGCCACACCTAGCTTTGCTGATTTTAAATGGGTTTATGGGGGAGATTTGCTTGAGACTTTTGATGATAATGTCACCTCAGCTCATGTAGATGAAAAAAGTGATGCCATCACCAAAGCCACACTCGCAGGTGGTTTTACCTATACGAACCCAACCGATAATTTAAATTTCATTACCCGCATTACCCAACAATTGTTTGCCCAGCATTCGTCGTTTAATAATACCAGTGAAGAAGTAGGTCTTCAGGGGGGTAAGCAATTATCTGAATACGACATGATTAGCGTCACTAATCAATTTAAACACGAAGAAGATCCTAGTAGTTTTGAAGATGCCTTTGGTCGTACATCTGGCCGTTCTAGTTCTTATAAAAATAAATTTGATATTACTTATGCCCGTGAATTGACTAAACAATGGAACTTTAAAACCATTTACCGTCAAGACAATGATTCCTATAGCCGGGATGATATTAGCGATTCAATTCAATATGCGCCGGGTATATTAAGTGAATATGCCTTGGATTCTGCTAATTTTGTGGGCCTTGGTTATGATTATGCGCAGCGTAATTTTGACAGAGGTGGGGATGTGAAAGCGCATAATGTCTATGGAAGCTATCGACATTTCTTCACCGAGCAATGGTCCATTGATATTAAACCTGGGGTTACCCATATTACGTCGGTGGATGGTTCATCGTTTACCAAACCACGGTATACAATTGGTTTAAACAATGATTTAGACGAACGTACTAAAGTTAATATCAACTTTACTCAAGAATATGCCGCAGGATCATTTCAACAGGATGTGTTTAATAACTGGCGTTTGGCTGCGTCACTTTTTAGACAATTATTAGCTAAATTAACTACCTCATTGTCTGTTTTTTATGGCCAAGGTACTTATGAAGGAAGCAATATCGATGAAGATTTAAGTGGGGCTGATATTAGCCTTCAATATTTATTAACCAAGAATGCCAGTCTTTATACAGGTTATAATTTTCAAAATGTAGCATCTAATATTAATACCCGCGAACACACCCGCAATATGTTGAGTTTTGGTATAAAGGTCTCTTTCTAACATGCTTAAACAATACGCCAATATTCTTCGTCGTTTCCTTATTTTATCTGACGTATTCATCGTCGTCTTTTCTTTCTTTGCAGCTTACATGGTTAGAAAGTACATGATTGGCGGGTATTTTTATACGGGCATGTATTTTATCAATTCGTATATTTGGATTTTGGCTGTTGTTGTCTCATCCTTAGTCGGTAGCATGTATTTAATTGGCATGTACCGTTCCTTCCGTTTAAAGAAAGTCCCGGAAATATTATGGATTATTTTCCAAAGCCTGTTCTTGAGCTTTGTGGTGTTTACCTCGGCATCTTACGTATTTAACATTGATGATATGAGCCGCTCATTTGTGGCTTTATTCTTTGGGTTTACCGTTGTTTTCTTAGTGTGGGCCAAATTAATTATTGTTTTATTGTTCCGTCGGTTTCGCACGAGTGGTTTTAATTTTAGGAATTTATTAGTCGTCGGGACATCTGAAAAAGCATTAGAATTTGTGACGTATTTAAAAGCTCATCGTGATTTGGGTTTAAATGTCGTAGGTTTGATTGATGATTATGATGGGGTGCAAGTTGGTACGACTGTTGAAGGAACAAAGATCTTAGGTAATCTTAAAGATGTTCCTAAAATCCTTAAAGACAATGTTATTGATTATGCGGTATTTATTGTACCCACCGAACATTTAGCCAAAATAGAACCTGCTTTATTAGAATGCGAACTTGTTGGTGTTACATCGAGTGTTGCGATGAATTTTATTGATTTACGATTCACCATGGGGAAAGAAACGAGCCTCATGAACATACCCATGATTACCTTTGAGCGCACCGAACATAGTATTTCAGCGATTGTTTTTAAACGACTGATTGATATTATTGTTTCTTTTGTTGGATTAGTTGTTATTTCACCAATCTATTTTGCCATTATTCTCATTATTAAATTAACATCCAAAGGTCCTGCGTATTTTGCGCAAGAGCGAGTGGGGTTAAACGGGCGGATTTTTAAACTTTTTAAATTCCGTACCATGGTCGTCGATGCAGAAGAAAAATTGAAAGAACTCCAAGCCTTTAATGAAATGAAAGGCCCTGCCTTTAAAATGGAAAACGACCCTCGCATTACGAAGATCGGTCGTTTCTTAAGAAAATATAGCCTCGATGAATTGCCACAATTGTGGAATGTGTTTCATGGAGACATGAGCTTAGTTGGTCCACGTCCACCATTACCTAGTGAAGTGAAACAATATGATACATGGCATCAACGTCGTTTAAGCATGCGTCCTGGCATTACCTGTTTATGGCAAGTAGGGGGACGTAATCGCATTTCTGATTTTGATGAATGGGTAAGATTAGATTTGAAGTATATCGATAACTGGTCATTAGCACTTGATTTTAAAATTCTCTTACAAACGATTCCCGCTGTGCTTTCAACCAAAGGAGCAAAATAATGAAGTTCATGAGATTAATACTATTATTAATGATGGTGGCTATGGCCCAGCATGTGGCTATTGCCGAAGAGGATACTCAATACACTGTTGGTAATGATGATATTTTGGTAATCAGTGTATTGCAACCTGAGCAAATTATCAATGAAGTCATGGTGTCACCTGATGGCACAATCACATTTCCGTATATTGGTGATGTCATGGTTAAAGGTATGACGATCAGCAAAGTACAAGATGAGATTAGACAACGTTTATCCGACGGGTATTTGAAATACCCATCTGTTGTTGTGTCACTTAAAGAATCCCGTAGTCGTAAATTCTTCGTCTATGGTGAAGTCATTCGCCCAGGTCCATATCCAATGGATGATAAAATGTCCGTGCTTCGCGCTATTTCGATGTCGGGAGGTTTTACCCGTTTTGGTTCTGCCAGCCGTGTTAAAGTTTTAAGGCCAAAATCAGAAGGCGGCTATGAAACAATTCCCGTCAATATCAAATCCGTCATGGGTGGCGATTCTACCGCCGATCTCATGTTAAAAAGCGGAGACACCGTCGTCGTCTCTGAAGGAATTATGTAATCATGTCATTCCTGCGTACGCGGGAATCTTAACCGGAGACCAGCATGTCAGACCAAAACACCTACACCACCGACCAAGAACAAACATTACGTGATTACGTACGTATCCTATTTCGTCATAAAGGCGTTATTTTCTTATCATTCTTTATTGTCATGACAATTGTCACTGTTGGTTTGGCATTACGCACACCAGTCTATGAGGCAAGTGTAAAGATGCTAGTCTCCGGTGAAAAGCAAGTCGATGCACCGTACTACAAAGAACTTTTAGCAGCCCGTCAAATGGAAGCAAGTTTAACCCAAAGTGAAATTGCTACATCCAATCCTGTTATCCAGCGTGTTGTCAAAGCATTGAATTTGCAAAAACGCCCCGTCGATTATGAGCGTGAATATGCTTCTCCTTTAAAACGACAATTGATCAAATTGCAGGCCAAGACATATCAAGCTAGGATAGAAAGTATGCCTGAAGAACAACGCGGGGCATTTGCTTTCCGTCGAGCTGTCGAATCTTTAAGAGAAAGTGTTAAGGTAACTCCTGTTAAAGGGACCAATATATTTAGCATTTCTGTTCAAGACTATGACCGTGTTGGTGCGACGGTATTTGCGAATGTTATTAGCCGTTCTTATGTTATTTTCGATCTTGAACAACAAATGGCTGAGTTGCAATTAAAGTACGGCGAGAAACACCCTGTTGTAATGCAATTGCAAGATAATATCAAGGAAATGGAAAAGAGTTTAAGTGGTAAACCATTGACGAATGCTGAGGCGATTGGGCCGGCGAGTGTGAAGATCATCGAACAGGCCACTGTGCCAACCAATCCAATTGGTAAGGGCGGCAAACTTATTTTTATCGCAGCTTTCTTTGCGAGTATTTTCTTAGGTATTATCTTAGCGTTTCTTTTTGAATACATGGATCAAACCATTAAGTCAGCCCGCGATTTAGAACTTGTTCTTAAACTTCCTTTGCTTGGCAGTATTCCAAAATTGAAATACCGTCGGGAATTAGTTGTGAATTGTGCATTAAACAAGAAATTACCCAAAAGCTATGTACGTGCTTTCAAAGATTTAGCAGATCAATTGCATTTATTGCAGGGCTCAAAATCATTTAAAACAATTTTCATTGCCACATCTGATAGTCGAGATGGAGAAGCAGCGATTGTTATTAATTTAGCATTTCAATTGGCAGATCATGGCAAAAAGGTATTGATTTTAGATGCGAATTTCCGTGGCTCTACATTGGCCAAGGCATTTAAATTAGCTCAAGGACCAGGTTTAGCGGATATTCTAACGGGGGCAGGGGCAACTGATGATGCGGTGAATTTAATCACACCTAATTTGTTTGTGCTTCCTGCAGGGCAAACCACATTAAACCCTGTCACATTTATTGATTCCCCCAAGATGCGTGCCTTATTGCAAGATGTGAAGAAAAAATACGATGTTATCTTAATAAGCAGCAGTGAAATAAAAACGTATCAAGACGGCTATTTATTAGCTCCCTTGGTTGATCAATTGATTATTGTTACCAAAGAAGGTCAAACCCGTCGTCAGGTCATTGTTCAAGACGTGAATGTCCTCAAAGAACGCCAAGCGCCAATCCTAGGCACAATCCTAGATCAACGCACCTATTTAATTCCAAAATTCATTTACGAAAGAATTTAGTTTCATGAAGATTAAGAACGTCCTAGTAGTCGGCGGAGCAGGTTATATAGGCTCCCACATGACTCAGTTGCTTTTAGATAAGGGCTATACCGTCACGGTATTTGATAATTTCTCTCAACCGAGTAAAGTGCGTTTTTCAAAAGCGCGTTATATCAAAGGTGACTTAAGAAATTACGCTGATATACTCAAAGCCTTAAAGACTAAATCATTTGACTTGGTGATGTATTTTGCCGGTCTCATTATTGCTCCAGAATCTAATGTAAAGCCAGTAAAGTACTACGACAATAATGTTCTAGCCGCTGTCAATTTAAGCAAGGCGATGGAAATTACAGGTGTTAAGAATATTGTTTTCTCATCGACAGCAGCTGTCTATGGTAATCCTAAATCCTTGCCTATCAAAGAAACAAGCGCATTAACTCCCATTAATTCTTACGGTAATACCAAGTTAATTTTTGAAATGATGTTGCAAGATTTAGCCCGCGCCGATAAGAACTTTAAGTACATTGCCTTAAGATACTTTAATGCCGCCGGTGCACATACGAATGGTAAGATTGGCGAATGCCATGAGCCTGAAACACATTTAATCCCTAATGTTCTTCGCACATTAAAAGGCGAATTAAAAGAAATTCAATTATTTGGCGATGATTATCCAACCAAAGACGGCACATGTATCCGTGATTATATTCACGTCGAAGATTTGTGCGAAGCGCATTATTTAGCCATCAAAGCATTAGACCGTGGGATTAAAAACGAAGTCTTTAATTTAGGGACAGGCAAAGGCTATTCGGTCAAAGAGATCATTACAACCGTTCATAAAGTTACTGGCCAAATGCCAAAGATTAAAATTAGTCCTCGACGCCCCGGTGATCCAGCAAAATTAATCGCCTCATCAGCCAAAGCCCATAAAATCCTAGGTTGGAAACCGTCACGTGATTTAACCCAAATCATCCAATCTGCTTGGCAATGGGAAAAGAATTATAAAAGATAATTAAGGAATTAATATGTCAACAGAAGTTAAACAATCCATCTCATTCCTAGACATCAAGAAAATCAACGCCCAATACCGTCAAGACTTAGTCGCTGCTGCGACCCGCGTCATCGATTCCGGCTGGTATATCTTAGGCAGTGAAGTGGAAGGTTTTGAAAAAGAATTTGCTCAATATTGTAAGGCTAAACATTGTGTGGGTGTAAGCAATGGTCTTGATGCGTTGATTCTTATTTTGTATGCGTATAAACATTTAGGTGTCATGAAAGATGGCGATGAAGTCATTGTGCCTGCGAACACCTTTATTGCGTCGATCTTAGCTATTTCACAAGCAGGATTAAAGCCTGTTTTAGTTGAAGCCAATAAAAACACATTAAATATTGATGTAACGCTCATCGAACAGCATATCACGCCTAAAACAAAAGCGATTATGGCTGTTCATCTCTATGGTCAAGCCGCAGACATGGATGTTATTAATGATATAGCTAAACGCCATGGGTTAAAAGTCGTCGAAGATGCGGCCCAAGCGCATGGGGCATTATATAAAGGACGTATCACAGGCAGTTTAGGCGATGCGGCAGGATTCAGCTTTTACCCAGGTAAAAATTTAGGAGCACTTGGAGATGGGGGAGCTGTTACAACCAATGACGAGGCTTTAGCCCAAGCGATTAAGGCTTTACGCAATTACGGTTCACAGAAAAAATATTATCACCTCTATAAAGGTGTTAATAACCGCTTAGATGAAATTCAAGCCGCGATGTTAAGAGTTAAATTAACTCATCTTGATCATGAAAACGCCCGTCGTAATCAAATCGCTCAAATGTATTTAACTCAAATCAAAAATCCTAAACTTACTTTACCGCAAATCGCTACAACAGGCACTCATGTCTGGCATTTATTTGTCATTAGAACGCCACAACGTGATCAATTCCAAGAATACCTCAAAGAAAATGGCGTTCAAACCATCATCCATTACCCGGTAGCCCCACATTTACAAGAGGCGTACTCCGAATTAAAAACCAATAAACTCCCATTAGCCGAACAACTCCATCAACAAGTCTTAAGTTTACCCGTAAGTCCGGTAATGACCGACGATCAAGCTCAATACATTGTAGATGTCATAAACAAATATTAGCCATGTGTATACTCGCAGAAGCGGAAATCTTTGCAAAATCGACTATTTGACAAGGCAATATTTACCAGCTATACTATATCCAGATACGTGGACATATATCCATATATATGGACAATAAAATGAGACACACTACACCATTAACATATGTTTTAGACAGCAAACCTAAGATTATTTGTTTGCGCCTTCTCTGTAATCATCCAACAGAAATAAATGGCAGGCAATTGTCAATGATTGTTGGATTATCTCCTACAACAGTCCACAAAGCCATGAAAGAATTAGCGGAAGAACAAATAGTTCTTCTCAAGAATTATGGAAATTCGCATATCTATCAGTTAAACAATAATAATCCTATCGTGATTGATATATTAAAGCCGATGTTTAACAAAGAAAAAGTCTTATTAAAAGAGCTTATGGATCAAATTGCGCGTAAGATCAACAAATCAGCTATCAAAGATAAGATTGTTACTGTTGCATTATTTGGAAGTCTTAATGAAGGGCTTGAAGCCCCGGGCAGTGATATAGATATTTGTGTTGTTGTAAATCAGGCGTCTGATAAGAAGGTCGTAGAAGAATTATTATTTAGTATAAATTCCGAGATAATGTCCAAGATGGGCATGCGTATTGAGCCATACATAAAGACAACGAATGAGTTTAAAAAAGATCAAGAATTGGGGATTATTAAATCTATATTAAAATCAAATCGAGTTATTTATGGGAATAATCTGGAAAATATAAGATGAATGCTAAACCTATAAAGTCAATATACGCGCCTCAATCAGCCTATAAGAACTTTCAACATAAAGCAGGTGATTTCTATCAAGTAATGAAATTATCTTCTGATTCAGAACTCTGGAATGGTGTGGGGTTAAATGCTGTACATTGTGTTATTTCTTTAAGCGATGCCTTAACAGTATATTTTTTGAGTAAAAGATTTAGTGGAGATGATCATAAACATGCATCCGAGTTATTGGCACAAATACCAAGTGATAGTGCTAAGCAATATGTGACAGCTTTTGATAAGATAATTTCTAAGAAACATATGGTCGCTTATGAAGAACGTGAGTTTAGGCAATCGGAAGCCTTAGAAATTATAAAACAAACAGAAAGGTTCTTTAACTGGGGAATGGGGTTGTTGCCATAACATATGCTCACACCCATCCCAAAACCCAAAGTCTCCATCGCCATCCTGTTCTATAACCAGGAAAAATACGTCAATGAATGTTTAGACAGTGTTGTGCGTCAAAAGACAACGGTTCCATTTGAGATTGTTATTGCAGATGATTGCTCAACAGATGGGACAAGGGCTCTTTTAAGTGCCTATCAACAGCGCTATCCAACGCTCATTCGCTTGATCTTCAATGACAAGAACAAGGGCTTATTATTAAATCGAAAAGTTGCCTACGACAATTGCCGTGGTAAATACATAGCGCTCTTGGATGGGGATGATTATTTCTTAGGGGAGACGCGTTTACAAGAGCAGTTTGATTATCTCGAGGCTAATCCTGAATACGGGGTGGTTTATGGTGATCAAAGCATTATCATCGAACAAAGAAATGGTACGTTTACATATCTAAAAAGTTCACTCACCCAATTTAACCATAAGCCTATCGTGGGTGAAGTGTACGAAAACTTAGTAGACCGTTGTTTCGTTCCAATTTGCACATCATTTGTTAGAAAAGAACTCATTGATAAATATTTAGAATTAGAAGAGTGGAAACGGCTTGGTTTTAAAACGGATGATTACCCCATGTGGCTTGCTTTATCGCGTGTGACTAAATTTGGTTTTATTAACAAACCATTGACGGTGTACCGGCATTTTGTCGGTACTATTAGTAATCCTAAAGATGTTGAAAAAGCATTGAAGTATAAGGCCTCGTGTTTTCAAATTGTTTTGTATTTTTTAAAAATGCATCCTGTTAGCGATGCTACCAAAGAGAAATTCTTAACCAAATACCATACCTTCCACATAGATTATGCGTTTTATACAAAAGACACGGACAAAGTGAAGGAATCATTAGAGTACTTTAAGCAAAGTGGCAGGGATTCATTTTTGTTTTACTGGTATTACTTTTCGACAACGAATATATGGTTGTGGTGGATGTTGCGTTTTGCGAGACGGTATTTCTCAGCTGCGCGATTACGTTACCCAGTTTAAAAAAGAGAGCATCTATGAATACAAAAAAAGTTTTAATTGTGGCGGCACATGCGGATGACGAAGTTATTGGATGCGCAGGAACAATCGCTAAGCATATTAAATATGGTGATGATGTTCACATTGTATTTATGACCGATGGTGTTTCAGCTAGATTCTATGATCCAGAGGCTAATATAACGCATGCCGAAGAATTAGCAAATAATGCTGATGCTGTCGCGCGTCGTAAAAAAGAAAGTTTATCTGCATGTGAAATCATGGGTGTTAAAACATCTCAAGTGCACCATTTAATGTTAGCGGATCAGCGTTTGGACATGTACCCGCTTTTGGCATTAACTAAATATATTGCAAAATTCAAGATCGCCATTGAACCAGATCTTATTTATACCCATTTCTGGGGTGATTTAAATCTTGATCATCGTCTGACATGTGAGGCGGTAGCGGTTGTGTTTCGTCCAGTCTATGGTGTCAAAGAAACTCCTATTCGATGTTTTGAGGTTCCCGAAGCAACCCGTTTATCAATCTCTTTAAATAATCAGGCCTTTATTCCGGAGTATATTAATAATATTACAGACTTCATCGACATTAAAATAAAAGCCATCGAAGCCTATGCCAGTGAACGCCGTCATTATCCTCATCCTCGATCTCCAGAAATTCTAAATTCAACAGCCAAAGAACGAGGGGAAGCGGGGGGATTTGTTTATGGAGAAGGATTTAAGTATTTGGTGATGCGGGGGGATGAGTGAAAGGGTTTTGGGTAGAGGTAATTTTATAAACAATCGCTAATTTGAGAATGTCTTAATTGGGATCCATAAACACATCAAAGTAAATATATATGAATATAGCCCGATTTGTTAATAGAGTAAGGCATAAGTTTAAGGGAATTCCATTACAAGAATGGATAGAGATATTTTTATCAATAATAAGAGGAGGTTTCTTTGCAATTTGCAACAATCAAAGAAAGCTTCTTTTTATCAGAGGTAAATTAAGAATAGAAAAGTACAATGGATCTATTCAAATTGGTGATTACGTTAAGTTTTATCCAAATGTTAGATTGGCAGCCCTTGGTATTAGGCAAAAAGCATTGATAAAGATCGGAACAAGCACGGCAATAGGAGATAGAACAGAGATTCATGCAGGAAAAGAAGTCATCATCGGTGATAGGGTCATGATTTCATGGGACTGTGTCATTATTGATCGGGATTATCATGGGATACAAGGAGAAGAAGAAAAGACCGAATCAATTGTGATTGAAGATGATGTTTTAATTGGTTGTCGTTCAATTATTTTAAAAGGTGTCAGGATAGGAAAAGGCGCCGTCATAGGCGCTGGTTCTGTTGTGACGAAAGATGTTCCTTCCTTAGCTGTTGTCGGTGGAAATCCAGCGAAAGTAATAAAAATATTAGAAGTTAAGAGCTAATACTCAAAATCAAAGAGATAACATTTAATCTATGAGAATAATATTATATTTTTTGTACTATGGATTTGCTCAATATTTGCCAGCATCTTTCATGCCCCTTGGGAGTATTTCAATAAAGATTCGTTATTATATTTGTCGAAGGTTATTTAATCGATGTGGAAATAACGTTAATGTTGAACAAGGAGCATTTTTTCATTCAGGTAAAGACATAAGCATTGGAAATAATTCAGGTATAGGAGTCAATTCATATCTGTCAGGGAGAATTACAATTGGTAATGATGTAATGATTGGTAAGGATGTCATTATTCGAACAAGTAAGCATAAATTTCAAAGAACTGATATTCCTATGAACCAACAAGGCTTTGAAAAAGAACAACCTGTGATAATTAAAGATGATGTATGGATAGGAGATAGAGCGATTATATTTCCTGGCATTACTTTAGGTAAAGGTTCGATTATTGGGGCTGGTTCAATTGTAACAAAAGATGTAGCAGAGAATGCAATTGTAGGTGGAAATCCAGCGAAGTTAATTAGTTCTAGATAAGAATATTGTAAAAGATGAAAAAACAAATCGTTAAGAATTTAGCTACCAATTATATCGGCAATATATTGGGAATGGTTCTAGGTTTTATTATCGTTCCATTTATGGTGTTGAAGATTGGGAAAGAGGCGTTTGGGATTATTGTTTTAGCAGAATCTCTAATAGCGCTCTTTCAAATATTTTCTTTTAGCGTGAGAATGTCGATAGCTAGATTTTTGACAATTTCGAATTCAAAGAATGATAAGGATGGCTTTAATCAATATTTATCTACCGGTAGATCTGTCTTATATTTCTCTATACCTTTTGTATTGATTCCAGGGTTAATTCTGAGTTATTATTTTCCTAACTTTTTTAATGTGCCAGTTGGTTATGAAGTACAAAGTCAAATTTTGTTCTTTTTAGTTATTATGGGATTTGTTTTTACTATACCAAATATCATTCATTGGTCAGTTCTATACTCACATCAAAGGTATGATTTAATTAATATTTCCAATTATGGGGGTGTTTTTTTAAGAAACTTGATACTTTTAATCGTGTTTACGGTTGTGCCTATTGAGTATGCAAATCTTATTTTATATGGTGTGATTTATTTTCTGACTACTATCTTTCAGAATCTTATTATTTATATTTGGAGAAATAAGATACAGCCACACATTAAAACGTCATT
>CAYZPQ010000003.1:32178-32593 GCA_964480185.1 uncultured Planctomycetales bacterium
GGCTGTTTCACTATGGCTCGCTCTGACTTTGAGGTTCCAGGCTTTTCCTGGAAAAGAAGTTTTTGCGTCCCACTTAATACCTTTTTCCATCATATTTATTATATGGATAGTAATTTTTCGGTACAGGTAAAAGAAATTATTTCTTATAGTGGTTATACATCCGTTGGTAATATCAGTTCAGTTCTATATGAAAATGCAATGAATATATTCATCAATATATTCTTGGGGCCAACGTTTAACACTATCTATTCAATTTCACTTAGGCTGCCTAATATTATTAAACGCGTTTTTGTAGAGTCTTCATGGTCTTTGATTCCGACATTTACAGATATGGTTTCAAGAAACGATAAAGAGAAGGTGGCAAAGTTGAAGAAGGCGGGTGCGATTTCTTTCTTGTGGGGATCAAAATTGTTTG
>CAYZPQ010000003.1:32603-35284 GCA_964480185.1 uncultured Planctomycetales bacterium
GAAGGTGGCAAAGTTATTCTTTTTTTACTCAAAAGTAATAAACACAGGCATTTTTCCCGTGTGCTTGAGTTTAGTTTTATTTTCTAGAGAAATAATTGTATTTTGGGTGGGTGAAGAATTTGTTTCAGCGGCGCCATTAATGTCTATCTTTACTGTAGTTGCAGTTATGGCTGTTTCGGCTTCGATTTGTTCATGTATTTCGAATGCCTATGGTTTGATTAAGATCCCCACAAGGGTTAATCTTTGTCTTGCTCTATTTAATATTTCCTTAGGTGTATTACTAGCAACAACCTTCAATCTTGGTTTGATGGGTGTTGCGATTGCTGCTTTAGTTGTTGGGTTTATGGGATCACAATTCTTCTTACCTGTTTATATTTCTAAAATTTCAGGTCTATCTTTACAAAGATACTTAACAGAATCAATTGGCAAACCTTTGCTTATGACGGCACTTATCTTTCTTACATACAAATTCTTTATTCATTATTTCTTCGAAAAAGAATCGTTCTTAGTTTTAGTATTTCTATATTTAGCATGTCTTATATCTGTATACATTCTTTCATTCTTCAAAGTATTAACGGTGCAGGAGCGAGAGTATATTTACTCTCTAGTAAGCAAAATAAAGATAGGCAAACCACATTTAGCATAATATTTCTAGGCTCATTGTTATGAATAAGAAATTTCTTTTAATAGGTGGGTATTCTTGTAAGAATCCAGGGGATGAGGCTATTCTCAAGTCAACGATTTATAAGATCAATGACATTTGTCCACAATCAACTTTTTATATATGGACGGACCAAAAACAATTTACGATATCTTTTGATCGTGATATTAAATTTGAAATCATTTATTGGAAGCTTTTTCCACATATTTTTGAGAATCAATTGTTTCTTAAGATTATAAGAAGAATTTATAAAGATTTTTTCCCCTATTTAAAAGATTTAATGTTGCCTAGTTACATAGATAGAAACTTCAATAAGGTTATCCTAGACTGTGATTTAGTTGTCAGCGTAGGAGGAGGTTATTTAACAAGTCTTTATTCAATAAGAGATATAAATTATTTAGTGAATGTTGCTAAGAGATTTAATAAGCCTTTTTATTTAATTGGTCAAACCATTGGTCCTTTTACGCATAAAAATGATAAAAGAATGGCAGATGAGATCTTTCAATATGCTAAACAAATAGTTGTAAGAGATTCGGATTCTTTAAGTGAGGTAACTGAATATAGGAACAAAGTGGTCTTAAGTTCAGATCATGCCGTTTCATTCTTGCCTGACTATAAAGCAATACAGAATATAAGAAATTTATATTTATTATCAAAGTCAAATACTGAGCAAGATGTTTTAAACATTGGAATTAATTTAAGAATTTGGAAAGATTCGAGAGATAAATACCCCATAATAAGCAAAGCGATTCATGAAATTAACAAATTGGCTGGGGTTAAGGTTAGGTTTATTTTTATACCTATGGAGGTCAGCGCTCATTGTGATGATAGGGAAGAAGGAGTATTCTTTTCAAAACAGATGAGTAGTGATGTGGATTTTGTTGTTATCGAGGATGAACTGTCTGTTGAAGAAACACATAGCATAATTTCAAGTCTTGATTTCTTTATTGGCATGAGATTACATAGTTTAGTTTTTGCTTTATCGTCAGCAGTTCCTTGTATTGGTATATACTATGGAGATTATTATAAAAGAAAGATTGATGGTTTATTTGAGGTTTTTAATAATTTGCGCTTTTCGTTGGATTTATTAGAGGTAGAAAAATTAGTAAGTAAATTTACAGAACTAAGAAGTTTAAAAAATGAAATAAAGGTTCAATTAAAATCAAGAACTAGCGATGTTAAGAAAGAGCAACAAGCAGTTTTTAATGAGATTGTAGGAGAATAAATGAGATTAAGTCTACTGATTGCAACAATGAATCGACCTAAAGCCCTTCAAGACACGATAGATTCGATTATTGCTCAATATCAATTGCCAAATGAAATTATATTAGTGGATCAAAGCACTGATGATAAAACAAAGCTATTATTTGAATCTTATAGTAGCCTTTTTGTATCTAAGAACATAGTTGCTAAATATATTTTTTCAGACAAGCCAAGTTTGGTGAGGGCTAGAAATATAGCAGCAAATGAAGCTTCGGGAGATATTTTGTGTTTTGTTGATGATGATGTCATTTTATTTCCAGATTATCTACATAAGGTATCTTTATATTTTAAAGATCCTTTAATAGGAGGTGTATCTGGGAATGTATTAGTTGCTCAGCCACAAATGGGGCTTAAATGGGAGTTTAGAAAGTTTTTAAGTAAATTGTTTTTGGTTAGTAATTTTAAAGGATACTTAACGCCTAGTACTTTAGGTTTTCCAATCTTTGAAAGAGAAATCTATCAAACAACACAGGTAGAGATATTTCCTGGGTATAGTATGAATTTTAGAAAGACTCTCTTTGATAAGAATAAATGTGATGAATGGTTTAGTGGCTATGGCTTTAGAGAGGACGTAGACCTTTCATACCGTATTTCGAAAGAAGCCACGCTAATTATGGTTCCTGATGCACGTTTTATCCATAATAGTTCACCTATTAATCGTTTGGATGTTGAGCGATTAAAAAACATGCAATTTAGAAATTATAAATATTGTTTCAATAAATTTAAAAGCCAAGGTTTCCTATCTCCCATTTTCTTT
>CAYZPQ010000003.1:35294-35951 GCA_964480185.1 uncultured Planctomycetales bacterium
TTGGAATAATCATAATGGATTTGATTGAATTAATCTTTAATCCATTCAACTCACTTAAACAGAGAACACTGCTTGCTAACTTTAGTGCCTTAAAAGAACTTTTTAAGTAGGTCTTAATTGTGGGGATTGTTATATGGATAAGCTTAAACGTTTAATATTGGTTCTTTCTTTTATCAGTAAACGTATACTAAATTTTTGCAGGATTAAAGGGTCTATTTACAATTTCTTTGAATTCGGAAGCATTGTTTTCCGTGATAAAGGAAAATTTGAAATTGGATCACATAATGATTTTAAGAATGGATATTTATTTGATATTCAAGGTTCTGTATTAATTGGTTCAAGAAATTTCTTTAATAACAATATCAAGATTGTTTGTTTAGAAAGTATTTCTTTCGGTGATGATTGTATTATTGCAGATTCGGCTCATTTTTATGATCATGATCACGCTTTTGCTGATAAAGATAGACTGATCCGTGAACAGGGCTATCTAAAGAAACCTATTATAATTGGTAATAATGTATGGATAGGAGCTAAAGCAACAATATTAAAAGGTGTGACGATTGGAGATGGGGCAATTATTGGAGCGAATGCTGTTGTAACGAAAGATGTACCTGCTAATAGTATCGTTGGTGGTAATCCTGCCCATATCATTCGATT
>CAYZPQ010000003.1:35961-40711 GCA_964480185.1 uncultured Planctomycetales bacterium
TGAGATAACATGAATAAGAAAATTAAAGTTTTACACATTATTAAGACATTAAATTTAGGTGGAGCAGAAGTAAATTTATTAAATTTACTGCGTACTATTGACCAAAATAAGATCGAACTTCATGTGGCGTATTCTTTTGGCGGGGAATTAGAGCCTAAGTTTAAAGAAGCAGGAATCAAGCTCTTTAAATATGCGCCCAAAGACAATAAGGTTAAAAGTTTAGCTACGCTGGGCATTGTATTGCGTTTAGTAGCGTATATTAAGTCGCAAGGTATAGAAATTATCCATACACATAATTTTAGTGCTCATTTATGGGGTTGCATGGCAGCTAAGTTAGCCGGAGTTAAAATCATAGAGCATGTGCATGACTTTAGATATTTAGAGCCAGATGATTTTGCACGTCGTCGTGGATTTAATAATCAATATAAATTTATCTATAAGCTTAAAGATGTATCAGATCGAGTGGTCGTATTAACACGTCAAAATAGAGACTTTCTGATTAAAGAGGGGATTTATAAAGAAGATCGTATTCGGGAATACCAAAATGGTATTCCTATGGTAAATACGACAATTGGAAGTGATAAAGATACGCTAAGAAAGTCTTTAATCAATAAGTTCAATCTTCGATTAGATGCTTTAACAATTTTGACTCCTGTCCGTGTTGCTCCTGAAAAGAACGTAGATTTAATCTTAAGAATTGCTCCCGAAGTTATCAAAGCTGTACCTAATGCGGTGTTTTTGATAGCGGGAGATGGGCCTTTGTATGAAGAATCTGTGAATCAGATTAAGAAGTTAGAGTTAGAGAATAATATTAAGATGATCGGGTATCATCCTGATATTACAGATTTATTAAAGGGGACGGATGTCTTTTTATTACCGTCCTTTTTAGAATTACACTCCATTGCTATTTTAGAAGCCATGAGTATGTCGGTACCTGTGGTTATATCCCAAGATGTCGGCTGTAATAGTGAGTTTATTAAAGATTGGTCCAACGGAGTGCTGCTAGACCCGTTTAAAGATGATGGATGGGCTAATGCTTTGATTAAGCTTCTTCAAGATCCTTCCTTGTGTAAGCAAATTGGTAATGCTGGATATCAAACCTGTTTAGAGCAATTTAATATTAAAAACGTAGCTCCTAAATTTGAGGAATTGTATGTCAGCTTATGCTGAACCAGTGCAAGATTCCAATCGAATACTATGGATAGATAATTTGAAAGCCATAGGGATTATTCTTGTCGTTTTTGCACATAATCATATCAATCCACTAGTGACACAGTTTATATATGCCTTCCATATGCCTCTTTTTTTCTTTTTATCTGGTGTTGTTTTTAATGGTCAGAAATATACATTTAAAGAATTCTTATGGCGTAAAATTAATACTCGGATAAAGCCTTATTTTATTTTATCGTTTATTACTTTCTTGTTTTGGTTGTTGGTTGTTATTCCTCTGAGTGTTAAAGGAAATGCAGAATTAGTTGATAAGAATAGGGCTTTTATAGGAATATTTTATGGAATTGGTGAGGGGGAATGGCGTAATCAAATGGCAGTGGCTCTTTGGTTCTTGCCTTGTTTATTTTGTGTGGAAGTAATTTTCTACATCCTTGCCAAAAGAGCTCGATTTTCTACATTCAAAATGGTTCTTTATACAGCATGCATAGTTGCTATTGGTATTATATTGAATAAGCTTGAGCTTCCGTCATGGAGAATGCCATGGAGTTTAGATATGGCTTTGATAGCAATTGCTTTTTTTATGTTAGGGTATTTGGGTAATTCTTTATGGAAAAGAATACAATCTTTTCAATTTTCAATAACTAAAATATTTATAACCATAGTATTTATTAGTGGTGGTCTTTTACTATCTTGGTTAAATGGAAGAATAGATATGTCTGGCGTAAATTTACAAAATCCAATTTTATTTCTTATAACACCGGCATTCTTTATAATTCCGCTTATATATCTATTTCGTAGATTGGATGTTCCTTTTTTAAATTTTCTTGGTAATAATACGCTGTTAATTTTAGCGTATCATTTTATTTCATTGTTTGTTATCCGAGCAGTGATTTATATGGTTACACATAATTTACCTACATTTAGCTATCTTAATTTATTAGAAAATACGGTGATTGTAGGATTACAGATCTTATTGATAGTTCCATTAATATGGTTTCATAATCGTTTTTTACAATGGGTGATTAAATAGTTATGAAATTATTTCAATTAATAGTCGCGGCCATTATTGCGTCCATTTTCGGATTTGTTTTTTTAGAACTCTCTCCAATTATTTTTAGAAATCCTATTTTTCTTCTTCTATTACCCGTTATTTTTACACTTGTCATTGTGATGTTTATAAATCCTTTAGGAATGATATACGTAATCTTAGCCACTAGACTTGTTATCAATCCTATTATAGAAAGTAGTAGAATTGGCGGAGGTATGAGTGCGGGGGCATTATTAAATGCGCTTGTTATTTTAACGGCATTGATTATATGTTTTAAGAAGTTTAAAGATATTTTTTCAATCCCCTATATTCGACAATGGATTCTATTCTTAAGCATTACGTTCATTACCATTCTTTATTCGCCTGTTAAAGGAGAAGCTATTCGATTATGGCTTAATAATTTTTCATATTTATGCATAGGAATGATTCCGTTCGTGTGTATTACATCCACCAAAGATGCTCGTAAATGGATTATTCTCATTGCGTGTTCAAGTATTATTCCAGTGATGATGGCATTAGGACATGGAGCTATTAATCATACGCTATTTTCTAGAATAGCTTATCCTGTTGGTCATGCGAGTATTTTGGCGCATTATTTAGTCATAATGATTGTCTCTGTTGCGTATGCTTTCTTATATTTTCTTCCCAAAAAGGCAATTATTTCCAAAGTACTAAAAATTACATTAGTGCTTCTTGTTATAGCATTAGTTTTAACCCAAACACGCAATGCTTGGATTGCCTGTTGGGCATGTTTCTTTATGTTTGGTATTATTAGGAAAAAGGTGGCGGTCATAATTCTTAGTATTGGTGTTCCACTGTTGCTTATATGTACGCCATTTGTTCAAGAGCGGATACATGATGCAATGATAAATCAAGAGCAAACTGAAACCGAAGGAATGAATTCTTTTGCTTGGAGAAAGACATTGTGGAAGGAAAGTTTTGTTTGGATTAAAGAAAATCCATTAATTGGATATGGCTTAAGTTCATTTAAACATTATTCTCCAGAATTTTCTAAAGTCGTAAGTAAGGAAGGTATTTATGCACACAATGTTTATGTTGAACTCTTCTTTGAAACAGGAATTTTAGGTTTGTTAGCTTTCATTTGTATTTTTCTAATGCTACAAAGAAGACTTATTTTTTATTATAACTCTATTCGAAGTAGTGATGGAAAAGATATAGCAGCAATCTTGATCGCTTATATTATTTCATATTTGATAGTCTGTTATATCGATAATTTACAGCATGTTCTTCAAACTAATTGGTATGTATGGTTTCTTGTAGGGATTATTTATCAGTATTTGAGATTACTACATAAAGAAGAGCAAGAGCAATTGATAGTTAGATGATAAAAAAATACGTAATACTTATTCTTCTTTTATTTACTTCTGGCAAGCTGATAGCCCAAGAATCAGGATTGCATTGGGACTTTGCTGGCTGGTTTGGAGCTGGTTGTACGCCAAATATTTTCTTTGATCCCAACAATAAAGATAGGGTTTATTTAACATCTGATGTTTCTGGAATTTGGCGTAGCGATGATTTAGGAGAGAATTGGTCTTTTATCAATAAGGGTTTAACTAATGCCAATGTTGCTGCCATTATCGGAGCATCTTCTAATACAGAGGTGTTTTATGCTGCTACAGCAGGAGGGCTTCATTTGTCTTCCGATGCTGGAAAAAATTGGGTTAAGCTTAAAGCTCCGCTTAAAGAAGATTTTGTTTTTAAAAGACCTGAAAGTTATAGACCTATAACTATCTCATCGAAAAACTCTGCCCAAGTTTGTATTGGTACGCACAAAGGAAAAATATTTTGTTCCAAAGATTTTGGCAATAATTGGAATCAAATTTCACTCATCTCTGAATTCTTTCCTGAAGGTTTTCCTATAACAGCTATTGCTTTGGTTGATGATGATAAATACCTTCTTGCTTCTAACAAGAAGGGTTTATTTATGTATGGTTTTGAAAAGAGTAAATGGAAAGAAGTTATTACAAATCAACAAATAACAGATTTTGAAGTTTCTAAAAATAAACCGACAGATATTTATGCTACTGGAGGTAAAGAGCTTTTAATCAGTCGAGATGCTGGGAGAACTTGGGATAAAACAGATTCTATTTCTTCAGGCAAAACATATCGTGTGGCTTTAGGTGAGGCTCAAGGTCAGACAAAAGTATATGTGGCTTGGTGGGGAGATGGGTGGAATGGTGGCGTTGTGAGTTTACAAGATGATCAAAAGTCTTGGAAGAAATTAGATAGCAATTTGAATGTTGATATGGTCAAAGATCCAACATGGGCATGGAATTCTCCTGGAGGTCGGACATTTACACTTAAAGTTAATCCATTTGATAATAATGTGCTTTTTAGAACTGACTGGGGTGTTTTTAGAAGTGATGATGGGGGAAAGAATTGGAATGAAAAAATAAATGGGGCTCCCAATACAGCTGGAAGTGATATTACTTTTGCCCCAGATGGTTCTTTGTATGTTGCTTCGATGGATAATGGTCTTTTAAAGAGTATAGATCAAGGAAAGTCTTATAA
>CAYZPQ010000003.1:40721-41850 GCA_964480185.1 uncultured Planctomycetales bacterium
AAAATAAATGGTCACGTATGGAGAATTAAGGCTGTTGATGATAAGAAGTTTATCGCTACGTCTTCACCTTGGAATGATAATGTTAATCAAATTGTGTTAAGTGATGATGGTGGTGAATCATTTAAATTGATTCGTGAAGGTTTGCCTCAAAAAAGACCTACTGTTAATACCATGTGGGGTCAAGGATATGCTCGAGCTCTAGCGATTGATCCTAAAGACAGCAATATAGTTTATTTAGGTATTGATGGTGATGATGGTGGAGGTCTTTTTATTTCGAAAGATGGTGGAGAAACATGGTCGCGTTCAAGTGGACAACCAGGTTCTTTGCGGGTTTATAATGGACTTGCAGTCGATCCTGAAGATTCTAATGTTTTATATTGGGCTGCGTGTGGTGATAAAGGTGGTGTTTATGTATCAAAGGATCGTGGTAATACTTGGCAATATGTATTTAAAGATAGCCAATGGATATTTGATTTGCATGTAAGTTCGTCAGGTGTTGTGTATGCTGCTGGAGATCAAAGCGGTGCAGCATTATTTGCGTCTTTTAATAAAGGAAAATCATGGAAGAGAATTGGTAAATTTTCCGATAAAGGATTAGCTGAAGCGATAACGACAAGTCCTGTGGATCCTAATATTATTATTGTAAGCACTGCGAGCGGTTCTGATGCTATTCCTCATAGAATATTCTTAAGCAAAGACGCGGGTAAGTCATGGAATGATATAACAGGTGACCTTCCCGATGGAGTAGGTGCAGCTGCAATGATCTTTAGTAATGATGCTCAAGATGTATATATGACGCGATATGCTGGTGGGGTTTATCGTCTGAAATTATAATAAGTTGTAATATCAAATTAAGTATGTTAGTTTTGAGTGGCTTTCGGTTAAATCTTTGAACTAATTTAATCCTCTATAATTTGGAGTTTCCTGAAATGAAAAAATTACTTTTTATATTTCTTACAGTTAGTAGCGTTTTGGTGGTTAGTCCACTTTATGCAAGTACTGAATGGGCATCAGGTGGGTGGTCTACTCAAAGTTTTGAATTTCCTGATTTTAATGATGTTGGTTTTTCTATCAATTCGACTGATAATAGCGTTGATTTTATATCGGATGTGACCTTAATAGATACGCC
>CAYZPQ010000003.1:41860-48227 GCA_964480185.1 uncultured Planctomycetales bacterium
CTTAAGTTTAAATTATAACTTTCGTTTGGATGTTAATTATCATATGAACCCAGATTATCAATTTCCATATTTTGCGATGCCTGTTGGTTTTGTGAATAAATCGGGTTCTGATCCATTGTTTTGGGTTAATTACGATGATACATTTGTTCTTCCACAAGATGCTCTTTATGCGTCTAGAGAAGGTTCGATTCGAATGGAGTATGATGCAGATCAAGATAAGTTGCATCAGTGGATTACCAGTAAGGATCCCGATGATGTTCTTGTTGAAGAATATCTAGGTTCAATTGATAATTTTAAAAATAACATTGGAACGGATTCTGTATTAGTAGCTTTTAGTCAGTATAACCTTGCTTATGATGTGCCGTCAGGAGAAGCAGGTTTCAGTGATTTAAAGATTGTTGCAGCCCCAGAACCTGTAAGCTCAATCCTTTTCTTAACAGGTGCAGGTTTGATGGGGTTGTCGCGATTAAGAAAGAGAATGGCATAAACAAAATTCTCTAATTAAAACTAAATGGCAATAATAACAACAATTCTTGGTGTATTTCTTGCTTATAAACATCCACAAAGTTTAAATAGAATAATTCTGCTTCTTTTACATGTTTTGATGAGTCTTTATGTTGCACAAGTAGTCTTTGGGATTTGTGTGCATCATGCAATTTTATTAAAAGAATTTCATTCATTAACGTCACACACGCTTGTTATCTTTCTCTACGTTCTTCTTGGATTATCAATCCCTGCTTCAATAGGAGCTATGATTCGTCAAAAGAACATTCTTGCGTTTCGACAAATTCCAACTGGTATTTTGGTTTGTTTATTTTTAAATTTAATTTGTTTCACTGGCTATCTAAATCCACCAGTACCCGGCCATGAAACCGCTCATCAACGTTTCGTTATACTCCATTATTTTATCACTACGCCAATATGTTTCTTTGTCCTTCTTAGATGGTTATTCTTAATGAGAAGTGCGAGTACGAGTAAAAATTAGGGTGACACGCACATAATTCGGTTGTTTTGGCGGTAAGTATTAGATTGGAAAGCGTGCTTCCCCAGCGCGTCACCTTAATTTCATGCGATTATTCGACGTAATAAGTATAAAGTGGGAGAATGTATCAATTCCCACTTGTGATTATTCCCACATTATGGTATAATTGAATTAGACAAAGGAGGTGGGTATGTATAAGGAAGATATTGTTAAGGATGCTCATTTTGAAGAAGTGGCTGAGGTAAAGCTTGATTCTAAGAGTCGCATTACCCTTGGTAAGGGAAAGAATATGGTTAAAACTAATATCTATAAGATTTACCGTAACTCAATTGGTCAAATTATACTAGATCCTCAGGTTACGATTCCTGCCCATGAGCAATGGCTTTTTAAGAATAAAGAAGCAGCCAAGCAAGTTAAGGCTGGGCTTGAAGATGCTAAGAAAGGGCGATTAGTTAAAGCCCGTGAAGATTATTCAAAATATGTGAGTTAAGAGCCGAGCTATGTTTAATTTGCAATTTACTAAGATAGCTGATGAGCAACTCAAGAAAATCGAAGCGAATTCTTCACAGTCTGCTCTGTGTAAGCAAATTAAGAAATCATTGGGTTATCTCCAAACTAACCCAAAACATCCTTCTTTAAAAACATATATCTATGATTCAATTGATCACCCGTGGGATCTCAAGGAAAAAGTCTTTGAAGCATATGTTCAAAATAACGCCCCATCAGCCTATCGTATTTTTTGGTGTTATGGTCCTGATAAGAAAGAAATGACGATCATTGCAATTACCACGCATCCTTAAGAAACATAAAAAAGAGGGGGAAAGAAGTACAGAAATTCAATATGTCTCCACTTTTCTAAGATCTACCAAGAATAGGATTTCATCAGATATGCTATTAAAATCCACCAAAAATTTCATCAGTAATGGTTTTTTATTTATACTTAAGAGCATGGGGTTGTAACAAAAGCAGCGGACCACATCAGCGCGTCACATGATGATTACAATAAATAAAAAAGAATGCTATATAAATAAGCGTGTCACCTTAATTTGAAAATTTAACTTGTTGAATAATCAAATACCTTGTGATATCTTCAGCTATCAAGACTAGAGCCAATTTATTTAAATGAAGACTTTCGCCTAAGTGTTTCCCCAGCACTCGCGACGGTTGATAACTCAATCTAATTCCCCCGATCCAAGAAGGATACTTTATGCCACGGCATATGAGGTTTTATCGGGATGAGAATGTCCATAAGAAAATTTCACAAAGCATAGGATTATCTGAATCTACTACCATTGAATGGAAACCATCTCTATCGCAAACCCATGAGATCATTGAAAGTATTACAGCTTTTGCTAATACTGAAGGAGGGTGTTTGTTTATTGGAGTGTCAAAGCATGGAGAAGTTAGTGGTGTTCAGATTGGTAAAGGCACGGTTGAAGATTTGGTCAATCGTATTGCTCAACATACTGATCCAAGAATTCAACCTAAAATAACGGTCAAAAAGATCGAGGGTAAAGAAATTATTATTATTGAGGTTAAACAGTCCAAAGATAAATTAGTTTTGGCCGATGGTCGTCCCTATAAGCGTGTAGGACCTTCAACAAGGCAAATGGGGAAGGATGAATATGAGGGATCGATTATCGATAAGCATAAAGATAAGTTTCAATTTGATGAGATGATTTGCAAAGAGGCGAAGCTTAAAGACATAGATGCCGACAAAGTCTACTGGTTTTTAGAAGAAGCCAAAAAAGAAAATAGGTTGACCGTACCGGCAAATGCCCTTGTTAAAGATATACTAACACGGTTGAAATTTCTGCGTGGAGAGAAATTAACTAATGCGGCAATCCTATTATTTGCTAAAGACCCGCAATCTTTTTTTGTGCAGGTAAAAATTCGTGCGGCCAGATTTAAAGGAACAGATACTCATGATTATATTGATATGAAAGTATTGGATGGAACAATACCTGAACTACGTGAAAAAGCCCTGGGCTTTATCGCTCAACATACGCGACATGCGGTATTCTTTGATTCTAATCAAAGACATGACAAATGGGAGTATCCAGCTAGAGCGCTGGAAGAGGTGTTAAATAATGCTTTGGCACATAGAGATTATTGGTCGAACGCAGATATACATTTGGCAATTTATGATGATAGGATTGAAGTTTGGAATCCTGGTGAATTGCCAAAAGAATTGACCCTAGCCCAACTTAAACGAAAGCATTTGTCAATCCCACGCAATAAATTTCTTGCTGAGCGGCTTTATTATATTAAATACATTGAACATTGGGGCAAAGGTACAAACCGTATTGTGGAAGGAATGAGAAAGGATAAGCTTCCGGATCCTATTTTTGAATTATTATCCGGCGGTTTGAATGTTACGCTCATGGGGCCTGGCAAGTTATTTGATAAGATTATTGACGATGAAAAGTTGCATAAACTTGATTTAAATGACCGTCAGAAAAAGGCAATGGAATTTATTAAACATCATGGAGATATTTCTCGAAAGCAATATGTTGAATTAGTTAAAATATCTCTTCGGCAAGCCAATAAAGATTTAAGAGATTTGTTGGGTAAGAAAATATTTGTTCAAATCGGAGGAGGCCGGAGTACAAAATACAAAGTGCACGATTAGTGCATGATTAGTGCACGATTAGTTATTAGAAAAGTATGGCATTGAATTGTTGAAAACTTGAACTTTAAGCTGTATTAATAATATGTGAGAATGGGATGAATTATCTGCGAACGGGATTGATTAATATTATTTCAAATGATCATAATAACCGGTATACTTCAATAGTAACTGTTTTACCTGTGACAGATAAAGGTTATAAATATATTCCTTTTGATTCTTTTTCAATTTTTCTTAGGATTCACGCATGTCACAAGCTCCAAATAGACTTTATGAATTAGATATTTTAAGATTCCTTGCAGCATTTGGTGTCATGATCTTTCACTATACTTTCCGAGGGTTCGCTGCAGATGGCATCACGACATTACCCTACATGGAAGCGGCACCTATTACCAAATATGGTGCTTTGTCAGTAAATTTGTTCTTTATGATTAGTGGTTTTGTTATTTTAATGACCGCATCAAATAATTCCGTTCGAAAGTTTGTTATATCCCGAGTTGTCCGCCTTTACCCCGCATTTTGGTTTTGTTGCACATTAACGTTTATCGCGATGTTGATATTCAATCAGCCTCGATACCATATTACGATTAAAGAATATCTGTTGAACATGACAATGTTAAGCGGATTGCTCAAAGATGTTCCCTATGTTGACGGGGTATACTGGACTTTATTAGTTGAAATCAAATTCTATGCATTAATATTTATTCTTTTACTTTTTAAGCAGATAAAGCATGTGAAGAAGTATTTAGGACTTTGGTTTATCTTAACGATGATTCTTTCCGTTAAACATATCCCCGTTCTTCCAACAATTTTTATCCCTGATTACTCGGTATTCTTTATTGCTGGGGCTTTGTTTTATTTAGTTTATTCAGAAGGGTTATGTTGGTATAAGGTGAGTATGCTGATTGCGTCGTTTATTTTGATTATGTTTAAGTGTATCGATATAACAACGTACATGATTGGGCATTACCATACGGACTTTAGTTATTTCACGTGTGTGTTAATATTTTGCGTTTTCTTTATCATCTTTTTTCTGATCGCGTTAAAGAAAACAGCTTCATTATCGAGTCCTCAATGGGTGATGTGGGGGGCGTTGACCTATCCACTGTATTTAATCCATCAAAATATTGGCTTCATGATCTTTAATCATTTTTATCCTGCGGTGAACCGGCATATTGTGATGGCAGGGACTATTTTAGGCATGCTTGTGTGTGTGTATTTAATTCAAAGATTCGTTGAGAAGCCCTTGGCAAAGTGGATGAAGAAGGGTATGGATGCAGCAATGTGCAAACCTCCCTCAGGTTGACATTGACAAAAAGTATGGTATATTTGACCTACCTTAGAGACGAAAGCGGTTTCCCTATTTACCCGCAATAATAACATTCAATCCGACACGTTATCTAGGGGGTTTCATGTTAAAGAAAGTCGTTTCTGTCTTTGTTTGTATTGCGTTTACGTGTACGTTATATCACCCAGTTCAAGCCCAAGAATTCAATATTAATCAACTTCCTGTCCCAGGAAGCATGGTTGGTTTATCCAAAGCCGTTTCCCCGATTTCTTTAAAAGGCATCGTCGTAAACCCTCAAAAACCACTCGAATTTCAATTTATTGTCGATACAGGCTCTGAAAATACTAAAGCTGGAGCTTTAACCCAAGAACAGATTAAAGAAGAGTCTGATCGTTTGGTTAAGTATTTCTTAGCTGGATTAACGATTCCAGAAGGCGATTTATGGGTTAATTTATCCCCCTATGAAAAAGACCGCATTGTCCCTGAAGCCTTAGGTCAAACAGATCTCGGACGTGATTTATTAGCCCAAGATTACATCCTTAAACAACTCACCGCCTCATTAATTTACCCTGAAAAAGACTTAGGCAAAGCCTTCTGGACAAGAGTATATGCCAAAGCTCAAAGTCAGTTTGGGACAACGGATATTCCTGTAAATACCTTCAATAAGGTATGGATTCTCCCAAATCAAGCCCAAGTTTTTGAAAACGGTCCAGCTGCGTATGTGACTCAATCAACACTCAAAGTCATGCTCGATGAAGACTACACAGCACTTTCAACTGGTTTTAGGAGGATCTAGCAATGGGCTTAAAAGAATACATCCAAACAAACCTCAAACACAATTGGCTCACAAATTATTCGTGAAATAGTCATTCCTGAGATTGAGAAAGAAGTTAATACAGGTAAAAATTTCGCACCATTACGTCAAATCTATCAGGCGATGATATTGGCTAAATGGTATAAGGAAACGATACAAAATGGTCTTTTAGATGCGGTTTATACCAATAAAAGTAAAACTGAAGGCGTAAATCTTAATGACCCTGCTGTTAAGCAACGCATCTACGAGAGATATGTTCAAGCTTATAAAAAGGGTGTGTTTAACTACATCAAAGAAGATTCTGTAAAGAATGGTCAAACAATTCCAAGAAAGTATTTTTCTGGGGGGATTAGTAAATTACAACCGGATAAGATTGATCATTCTGGTAAAAAACAAGATATTCGAAGCGATGGGGCAATGGTAAGTCT
Source organism: uncultured Planctomycetales bacterium (assembly GCA_964480185.1). GTDB lineage: Bacteria > Omnitrophota > Gorgyraeia > Zapsychrales > Fredricksoniimonadaceae > CAYZPQ01. The sequence goes on from CAYZPQ010000003.1 coordinate 48,002, forward strand.
TTTAATAACACTTGTTGGTGTAGGAGCAGCAGTGGTTGTTGCAGAGATTTTAACGATAAATAAAGTCCGAAAGAAGTTATTATCACGGATACCTCCTGAGGCAAAAGATAAAAGAAGATTAGCAGAGGCTGTGTTAGAACAAGCTATAGAATTATATAAGCAAGGTTTTGATTTTGAGATCTCAAGATTTGTCCCAGAAAAAATAGAAGAATATACTAGTAAAATT
>CAYZPQ010000004.1:0-12863 GCA_964480185.1 uncultured Planctomycetales bacterium
TGACCCCGATGACAATAATCAACGCCGCCACACCAATAGCAATACCAGCCACGGAAACAAGATTAATCACGCTTAAGAACTTATCTTTCTTCGCGTTTAAATATCTGAATGCCATCCAGGTTGAAAAACCCATGTATAAATCCTAATTAATTGAGATTATGAACGAGTTGTTTAAAATAATAACGCTCGTAGTGAATGTCATTTTCAGCTGACGCAGCCGAAAAAAATTCGGGCATTTTAAGGCTTCGGCCTTAAAACAGCTCGACTGTCTGAGGAGCCCTCATCAGATAAATGAGGGCGACGAGTTGTTGAGCTGCCGGATTTTTTTTGGACCGTCAGCGGCCTAATCTCGGCTTTTTGAGATTAGGCAAAAATGACCTGAACGGAGAGTGTTATTATTTTAAAGAACTCGCTGAACGCCTATTGAACTTCTGGTTTTAATAAAGGAAACAATACTACATCACGAATCGATGCAGAATCTGTTAAGAGCATGACTAAACGGTCAATACCGATACCTAATCCACCCGCAGGCGGCATTCCATATTCAAGGGCGGTAACGAAATCCTCGTCGATGGAACGATTACCTGTTTCCACGTCATCATCAAGATCTTCTAATAAACGCTGCTTTTGCTCTTGAGGGTCATTAAGCTCAGAATAGGCATTACCGACTTCCATGCCTGCAATAAAGAACTCAAAACGCTGCGCCACAGCTGGATTATCTGGCTTTGCTTTAGCTAATGGTGATAAGAATGTGAAGTAATCCAACATAAAGACTGGATTTGGTTTTTGATTTTGATCCAAGACATCTTCGACCATTTTCATGACGGCGGAACGTGTTAAACGATCAACTTTGACATGACCTGGTTTCTTGGCTCTCACCTTTTGCAGCATCATATCCGCGCTATCTTCAGGATTGATATCGAAATGTTCTTTGACCACACCGGCAAATGAACGGCGTTCCCATGGTGTTGTAAAATCAATTTCTTGACCTTGATACTGGACTTTATAAGAGCCGTATAACTTAAAGACTAAAGAACTAATTAATTCTTCGGTCAATTGCAACATGTCTTCAAAATTCCCATAGGCTTGATACACTTCCATCATGGTGAATTCGGGATTGTGACGTGTTGAAATACCTTCATTTCTAAAGTTACGATTCATCTCATACACTTTTTCCATACCACCGACGAGCAAACGCTTTAAATAGAGTTCAGGCGCAATGCGTAAGAAGACATCCATGTCTAAGGTATTGTGATGGCTTTTAAAAGGACGACCGCGCGCACCACCGGCTAAAGGCTGAAGCATGGGTGTTTCAACTTCTAAAAAGCCTTTGCCATCAAGGAACGAGCGAATATAAGAAACAATTTGGCTGCGTTTAATAAAGACATCACGCACTTCAGGATTAGCGATCATGTCCACATAACGTTGACGGTAACGAATGTCCACGTCTTTAAGACCATGCCATTTTTCTGGTAATGGTAATAATGATTTACAGAGGATTTCGAATTTTTTCACGCGTAAACTTTGCTGACCTGTCTTGGTGATAAATGTTTCGGCATGAACACCGATAATGTCGCCGATGTCGAGGGTTTCAAAGATCTCAAAGGCTTCTTGGCCCACAATATCTAATTTCACAAACAATTGCATCTTGCCACTTTGATCGGTCAAATCTGCAAAATGGACTTTGCCATGAGAGCGGTTCGCTGTCATGCGACCTGCGGTCACAATAGCGTCACCTTCTTTGAAATTAGCTAGAATCTCCGCAAGAGTATGTGTACGAATAAAACGCTGGCCATAAGCATCAATACCTTTGGCGCGCAATTTATTAAGTTTATCAATCCTAACTTCTTTAAATTCATTGGTTTCCATCAAATACCCTTTCGTGAATGTAGAATAAGACTAAAGAGTATATATTATATAGACGGGGAGAATTAACCGCAAGGGAATTCGTAGGGGGAAAGACTACTCAAATTTAATTTAACGTGGCAGGAGTGATACTTAAAATATTAAACTCAAATCCTTCAAAATCATTCTGCTTCATGCGCTCAATCATCGCTGGATCAACTGACACATCAACCCCACCCATGGCTTTATCTTGGCTAATGTTCATCTGCATATTATTGCGATTAAGATCAATACCTCCTGGGGTATCCATCGCACGATCTTTATTCCTAATTGTTTTAATATCATACTCCTCAAAAATACGTGACACTGTTTTTTGATCAACTCCATATCGATCCGCAATTTTCTGCTGTGAAATATTAAAAGTCTCACCTTCATGCTGTTTAGCAAATTTTCTTAAGCTCTTGGTAGCTTCTGTTTCTTTTGAACGAACTGCTGTCTTTATGTCATAATTTCCATCTAATAAAATTTTTGATACACGTGTTTGATCTAAACCATATCTCTCTCCCAATTCTCCTTGACTTATAGATACCTCATTCCCCCGATTACGTTCAGCCCATGCTTTAAGTTTCTTCATGCTATCTGTTTCTCTTGCGCCAACAGATGTTTTAATATTATACCGACCTTTTCTTAAAATATTTGATACTGTGGTTTGGTGTACACCAAACCGTCGTGCTAAATACTTTTGACTGAATGAGAACTCTTTACCTTTATGTTCTTTAGCCCACGCCATTAATTTTAGAACTTTTGGTAAACGCTTACTATTAGAAGCCATGGCATTGTCCAAATTAATATTGATTTCACTATCACCCATGCGTTCTCTATTCCTTTGGACAGTTCTTCGATCTATACCAAATTCTTCAGCAAGTTCCTGATCTGTCATATCAAATGCATCTCCACCAGTAAGCATATCATCTATCATTGCTTTAGTTTGATCTTTTAAAGGCCTTCCCTTCGAATAGGGTTGAATTGAATTTATTCCTTTTGCTTGTCTAATTCTATTGGCTTCGCCAAAATCCACTGTTGCTGTCTTACTTGCGATTCCATGTTGCTTTGCCATATCTCTCAACGGTATTTCTAGTCGATCATAAGGGTAATTAACTAGCAATCTAACAAAGTCATTTGTTGGTTCAAGCGGATCTCTGCCATGTTTGCTAGGTAAATTCTTACCTAATATTCTTGCCCAATTGGTAACAGTGGCATCAGTGACTCCAAATTTTTTTGCTAACCTAGCTGATGTTTCTTGCAAATCTGTTTCACTTTGACTAAGCCAACTTCTTAAATCTCTTGATTTATCTGCGTTAGCCATGGCATCATCTTGCTTGGCATTTAATTTAATAACTACACGGAGTGCTTTATTAGAAAATAACGCACTGGGTGATACCATATCTGTATTGGTGATACGGTTGACCCTGCCTGGGCCTAGGTTAATTTTCATTCCCCCTGAAAAATATTTTCTTAGTTGCGTTTTGTGCGTATGCTGATCTATATCTTCCTTAATAAGATTAAATACTCCTTTTTTATACGCCTGCACATAACGTTCATAAATCTTCACATTCTCCGTCGGATCATCACTATCAATACCCACACCAACTTTATTCTTATCACCATATAATTGAGCTATTACTGTATCTTTCAACGCCTGTTTATACCAGCTGGCTAAGATCATGGAATAAAACATTTGGCGTAAGGGCGCAAAATTCTTTCCCTCATTCACTTCTTTTTCTAATTCAGGAATAATAATTTCTTTGATAATTTGAGAGGAGATATTTTGTGATTTTTGCGTCTCATATCTGCCACCGCCCGCCACAGGAATAGGCTCAGATGCTGGAAAAGGTTTATCGACAGGGCCGGCGGGGACTTTAGTATTTTTATTCATGGCCCAATAATCTTCCGCTAACATCACCTTTAAATGCCCACCGACGACAAGAGCTGAATTACCTTGTTCATACACATCGGCCTTATCCGCGACGATCCAAACCTTATTGAATGTATTCACTGGAACTTCACTTGTGCCATACATGGCCTGGGCTTTTGAATAAACCTTGTCCCAAAATGTTTTGCCTAATTCTTTCTCGGGGTAAATTAAAGAAGCAGTGAGTTGTTTTAAAATATAATCTTGGGCAAGCATGTCGCGGCCCATTTCGGTTTGACCTAAGGCATCGGGAATAATGCGGTCTTTTTCATAGGGAGATAAGTTGACCCATAAATCTTTTTCAGGAATTGTTAAAGCGGTGAGGAAATATTTGATTAATGTATTTGATTGTTCTTTAAGCTCAGGACTATTAGCAGATAATTGAGTGTCACCGGTATCGACGATAAAATCAAATTGAAATGGCTCTTTGGGATCAACCTTCACACCTTTAATCATCAAAGGCACATAAGCTTTTGATAATTCAACCATGGCTCCTGGCGCAGGCAAAACACTTGCAGACTGGGCATGGACAACATACGGGCCAGTCAGCGTAGTTATTGAAAATGCCATTAATAACGCTAATCGTAGTAATGCTCTCATCATATATAAAGAATGCACTACATCATAAACGATGTCAAGCAGAGCTGGAAACTTAGATTACGAATGTAAGTACTTGGAATTAAATATGTTTTGGAGTTTTTCTTTTAATGCAGGACAAAAAATAAAACGTAATTAAGCCGCCACAATGCAAATCCCAGCCTTATTGGCTAAGGCTACAGTTTTGTCACGGTCAATGATCAAGGTCTTACCTGCTTCGATACATAAGAGCGACGCTTTCACACGCGCCATGGTTTGAATGGTCTTTGGACCAATCACAGGAACATCAAAACGGTCATCTTGTTTGGGTTTAGAGGTTTTAACAACAACCGCACCCCCACGGGCAATGGCGCCACCACGGGCAATGGCTTTATCCGTGCCTTCTAAGGCTTCGATCGCAACAATCGCACGGTCTTTCACCACCACAGTCTGCCCAATATCAATACCACCCATTAATTTAGCAATGGTAAAACCAAATTCAATGTCTTTTAATTGATCAAGTGAAGGCACTAGTTTTGTTAATGTGCCTTTAGGAGCTAAATACTTGGTTAATAAAAACGTCGAATCTAAAATAGTCATGCCTTCTGCGGTTAAACGATCGGCGACGGCGCTAAAAATCGTATCCGTCTTTCGATCACGCAGAGCCTCTGCTAATGCTTTAAATTCATCGTCTAATTTAACAGCGGGATTGAATAAATTATCTGGATTAATTTGGCCAACCATGATGACCTCACGCGCCCCATGGCTTTTGAAGAAATTAAAGATATTTTTTAATTCACCGACGTGGAAATACTGGAATTTGTCAACGTAGAACATTAAAAGAGGAGAGGTGTCACCACTAATACCTGCGGCCACGACAGTATAACCTTGATCACGCGCAGCCTTGGCAAACAAAAAAGGAAACTGACGGTTTCCAGCAATTAATCCTATGATTTTTCTATCACTGACCACGAGTCATCAACCACTAAGTGTTAAGAAAGTCCGCGTTTTGACTTCGCAATAAATTCTAAAATGCGTTCAACTTCAGGAATGCCACCAAATTGTTCTTTGACTTGAGCCACGGCATTAGACCGGTTGAGACCTTCATGGAATAATATTTTATACACACGACGTAATTGCACTTGAACATCATGGTCCACTTGCGCGCGTTTAAGTCCAATCAAATTTAACCCATTAAACTCAGCAGGATTTCCCTGAGACATGGAATAAGGCACGACATCTTGGGTCACCTTAGAACAACCACCGACGATCGATAAATATCCAATGCGTGTAAATTGATGCACGCCTGTAATCCCTCCAATAATAACCTTATCTTCCACAATGACATGCCCAGACAATGCCGATGAATTCGCCATGACGCAATCATTACCCACAATACAATCATGGGCCACATGCGCGCTAGCCATAAACAAATTATTATTACCAATATAAGTATGTGAACCGGCATCAAGCGTGCCTGGATTAGCGGTTGTAAATTCACGAAAAATATTATTATCGCCAATGGTCAGAAAAACTTTATCGCCTTTGTGATGCTTCTTATCTTGAGGAGGGCCTCCAATGACAGCCGAAGAGTAAAATTGGCAGTTACGCCCAATGGTAGTATGGCCTGTCAACACAACATGTGCGCCAACAATTGCCCCATCACCAAGTGTGACTGGGCCTTCAATAATGGCATAGGGTCCAATGGTGATATTGTCCCCGAGGGTCGCATCTTGACTAATTATTGCTGTCTTATGTATTTGATTAGACATCTGTAGATTGTGTTAAATAAGCTGCATCTGTATATGAAAACATCAGCATGCCTTCAACAACCACTTCCCCATTAACGCGTGCGACACCCTTAACCTGGCCTGTGCGCTCACGGTCACGAATAACTTCAATTTCCATGATTAATTGATCTCCCGGCACAACAACTCGACGGAATTTCACATCATCAATGGCCATAAATAGCGCTACTTTACCATCATGCGTCCCGCTGGTCAAGAGCAAGACCCCTGCGGTTTGTGCCATGGCTTCAATCATAATCACCCCAGGCATCACAGGCTTTTGCGGAAAATGACCTTGAAAAAAACTTTCATTGGTGGTGACATTTTTCACACCAATAACTTTAACCCCTTTTTCTACTTCAATCACGCGGTCCACAAAAAGAAATGGATAACGATGAGGTAAAATCGTTTTGATTTGATCAATATCATATACCGTGTGGGTCTGATTTGAAGTTGTCATAGATTCTGTCCGTTGTTGAATGATTTTTTGAACCAAGGCTCTATTTAAAGCATGCCCGCTTTTAATCCCATAGACTTCACCACAAATACTAAAACCTAGTGTATATAAATCACCAATAATATCAAGCGCCTTATGACGGCAACACTCATTGTCAAATCGTAATTGATTATCAACTGGCCCATGATCAGCCATAATCAACGTGTTTTTAGAAGAAGCCCCTTTCCCTAAACCTTTTTCGCGTATGGCTGCTGCTTCAGATTCAAGACAAAATGTGCGTGCTGTGGCAATCTCCTCCATAAAATTCTCTTGATTCACTTCATAACCAAAACGTTGTTGCTTTAATAAAGGATGCTCATAATCAAGAAAATAATTTACTCTCATTCGATCAGACGGAACAACAAGGACAGAAGAACCATTGTGCTCGACTTTAATCGGTGCTGTGATGACATAAATATCTTTAGGCTTTTGTAAATCAACAATGCCGGCACTTAATAAGGCCTGAGTAAATTCTTTCGCACTGCCATCCATGCCCGGCACTTCTTCGCCATTAATCTCAATAATAACTTGATCAATCCCTAAACCACTTAAAGCCGCCAGTATATGCTCTATCGTCGATACCCTGACACCATCTTTTTGAATAACGGTACAACGGCTAATGCCTTTATCCATTACCAGTGATTGTGGTATCACAGGGATATCTGGATGTTGAGGTAAATCAATGCGCACGAAACGAATGCCACTATTAGCCACTGCAGGCTTAAATGTCACTGTTGTTGTTATTCCTGAATGCAGGCCAACTCCGGTTAAACTAACGGAATTCTGGATTGTATGTTGTGTTAAACTCATGAATGTTTCTTTTCTAATTCTTCAATACGCTTTTTTAAGTCTTTGATGGTTGAGACATAATGTTCTAAACGGCCAACATACGCATTAGTCCGAAATGCATCTTTAATAGGTTGTGCCGGTGAACCAAATACTTGCTCACCTGCTTTCACAGATTTACTTACCCCTGATTGGGCGGTCACAATAGCGCCATCACCAATTGTTAAATGCCCAACCACACCTACTTGCCCTGCTAAAATAACATAATTCCCTAATGTTGAACTTCCTGAAACTCCAACTTGCGCGACGATCAAACAGTGTTTACCGACAATAACATTATGCGCAATATGAACTAAATTATCAATTTTCGTGCCTTCACCAATCACTGTTTTATCAAAACGCGCGCGATCGATCGTGACATTGGCGCCAATTTCGACATCGGATTCAATAATGACCGTCCCGATTTGGGGAATCTTTTCATGACGCCCATTCACTGTCACATAACCAAAACCATCACTGCCAATTACAGTCCCGCTATGAATAATCACACGGTCTTGAATGGCAATGGCGTCACGGATCATGACCTGTGGGTAAATTAAACAGTTTTCTCCAATACGAGAATTATGTCCGATATAACTTCCCGCATATACCACAGAGCCTTTACCAATCTGCACGCCTTCTTCAATCACGACATAAGCGCCAATACCCACATTCTCACCGAGCTTAACCGTCGGGTGAATAATAGCCGTGGCATGAATACCTTGAGGATGACGCAACCGTGGATCAGGTAAAAGATGGTTTAATACGAGCGTAAATGCATGTGATGGATTAGCAACACGAATCAAATGTTTTGAAGGGCATTGCACATCAGGCCCGACAATGGCTGCAGAGGCTTTGGACTGAGCTAAGAGTGCTTCGTACTTCGCATTCGCCACAAATGTCAGATCACCGTCGTGGGCCTCGCGTATTCCATTAAGGCCCGTAACACAAAAAGAACCGTCGCCGACAATTTCCCCAGCAACAAGCTTGGCAATATCGGCGACGGTCAGATGTTTCATCACAAATTATTTCTTTTCGTTTAAGGCTTTTAAAACCTGTTCAGTTATATTTAATGTTTGATCGCCATAAATTAACACACGATCATTGAGGATAAATGTATATCCTTCTTTTTGAGCAATACCTTCAACAAGTTTTTGGATCTCGAGCAAGATTTCGCGTACTTTTTCATCACGTTTCTTGGCTAATTCACCACGTTTTTGTTGATCATACTCAACTAATTGTTGCTTTTGTTTATCTAATTCTTCGGTGAGTTTTTGTTTTTCGCTATCTTTTAATAAAGCTAATTTGCTTTGACCATCTTTCACTTTTTCAATCATGGCTTCGCGTTCTTTTTGAAAACCTTCAGCTTCTTTTTGCAAGACGACATCATAGTCTTTTGTCTTTTGATACCCATCAAATACTTTACTCAAATCAACATAGGCAACTTTCATATCTTTGGCGAAAGCTGCACCTGTTAATGCTAATGACGTCACTACTGTTAAGGCGATTGCTTGCAACGATTTCATACTTTCCTCCCTAGGTTATTAATCTTAAAATCCACGACTAACGCTAAAATAAAATTTACCTGAACGCTCTTCTTCACCTGGTTCATCGTTTAATGGAATACCATAATCTAAATTAATCGGTCCAATAGGTGTCTTCACACGTAAACCAACCCCAGTACCCGATTTTAAACCGCCACTGGCATAATCTTTAGCCTTTGACCACACATTACCGACATCATAGAACACGGCCCCTTTGATGATATCGATAATCGGCACAGTGTACTCGATGTTTCCTACAAGTATTGTTTCACCCCCAATGGAATCTTCACTGACAGGATCCAAGGGACCAACACGGCGTTCATTATAACCACGTATCGAATTAGCACCACCTGTAAAGAAGCGTTCAAAAATTGGAACGCGTGGGGTGTTATCGTAAGCCTTTACAATACCAGTTCGGCCACTAAATTGCAAGACTGTTACAACCTCATCAAATTTTAAAGGCACATAATAGCTACCCGATGTTTGAGCACGCCAGAAATCTTTATCTGCCCCAAAAGGCCCCCCGGCAATGTCCAAACTATTGTTAACAATCCAGCCTTTCGTTGGAACAATTGGACTATCGCGGTAATCATGGGCTGTTGAAAACCCAATAGAACTGACTAAATTACGGCCTTCTTCATCCAATAGATCTTGAGACACATTGGTTTGAAAATTGCTAATTTTAGTTTGTTCTAAACGGTAAATACTCCCGACGGAGAAATTATCATTAAAGGATTTACCTAAACGTAAATTACCCCCAACACGGGATTCATCATAGGCATAACCCGTATTATTATCACGTTTGCGTTCACTTAAATACAAATCAAAACCACCAGAGATGGGATAATCAAATAACCATGGTTCGGTGAAACTTAATAAAGCATTCTTACGGGTAGACCCAATTTCCCCGCGCACTTTCAAGTTTTGACCACCACCTGTAAATGAAGGCCAATTGGAAATATCAAAATTCTTTTGTTCAACTTCGATAAACCCAACCAATTGATCAACGGTGCTATACCCACCACCAAAAGAGAATGTCCCAGTTTTAGCTTCTTTAACTTGGACAACTAAATCTTTTTGATCATTTTGATCGGTGTCTTCAATGTCATACCCGATGTCTTCGAAATAACCTAAATTCTTTAAGCGCTCCTTTGAACGGCGTAATTTCTTGCCATCAAATTGATCGCCAGGGTACATACGCAATTCACGACGGACGACAATATCGCGTGTGCGTGTGTTTCCTTGAATTTTGATTTTATTCACAAAAGCTAAAGCGCCTTCGGTAATATCTAAGTTAATGTCGACTTTACCTGTTTCATTATTAAATGATGTTGCTTCAACAACGCTTGCAGAAATGTAGCCTTTGTCAAAATAGGCATCACGGATAAGACCTAAATCTTGGTCTAATTTATCGCGGGAAAAAACATTCCCTTCGCGCATATTCTTTAAACTAGCCTTCACATCATATTCACTTAAAATCGCATTCCCTTTAAAGGTCACTTCCCCAACATAATAACGCTTACCTTCTTCAACGGTAATGTTGATGTTGACGAAGCCTTTATACAATTGCTCAACTTGATAGGTGGCTTTGGCATCAATATAACCATTTTGAGCATAAAAGGTCTGAATGCGGGTCATGTCTTCCTCGACCACATCATCTTTTAAATAACCACGGTTAAAGATCCAGGCCCAGCGGGATTTCATGACCTTAATTAAACGACCATCCGTATATGCTGTATTCCCATAGACATTGATGCGTTTAACACGGACGCGATAGCCTTCATTGATAATAAAATGCAAACTGGCTTTATTGGTGGCTTCATCAACAAACGTTTCCACATCCACCTTAATTTGGCTTAAACCTTTTTTCTTATACAACTCTTCAATGGTGTTTTGATCATCTTTGAGGGCTTTATTATCCAAGAATTTATCTTTCTTGGTTTTCATTTTGCTCTCTAAGAATTTCTTATTATAAAAACGAATTTTTGAAAACGTCACTTCATCGACAATTGGTTTTTCTTTCACTTTGACAATAACTTTATAACCACCTTCAACAGCTTCATGATCAATTAAGACATCGGCAAAGAAACCTGTATTATACAGGCGCTTAAGATCATCACTGACAACAGCTTCCACATAATCTTGTCCAACGCGTGTTTTGATCTTCGCTAAGATTTGAGCGATACCAATAGACTTGTTTCCTTGAATGTCAATCGACTTAACCATTGTCGCAGCACTAGCGGTTGTCTCACCTAAACTTGTCGTCGCTGCGGGTTCATTTATTTTTAATTGAGCTTCTTGGGGTGCCGCCTCAGCAACAGGTTCGGCAGCAGCAGCTGATTCCGGCGCAATCTCGGTATTTAATAATTCGGCATTAACCGCCTCGTCACGCGTTTGTTCTGTAACTTCTTCGGAGATGGACACTTTAGCGCCAGTTAAAATGAAAATCAGGAGGAAAAAAATCGTTGCGTTTTTTGACATAAGGCCCTGTTTAAGTAGAAGTGTTAGAAATGGATTTGTAGTACGGTCAATTATAGGTTTTTGATTTTGAGGTGTCAATGAACAACCCAAAATATTTTTTACTCTTGATAAGATGTTTCAAGATTAACAAATTTTATAAATTCTTTAAAGAATTTAAGCTTAACAGAACCGGTTGGACCATTACGTTGTTTGGCAATAATAGCCTCGGCAATACCGCGGTTTTCATCGGTGGGAGTATAATATTCTTCGCGCATGAGCAATACAACCACATCCGCATCCTGTTCAATGGCTCCTGATTCACGCAAATCAGACAATTGAGGACGATGGTCTTGACGGCTTTCAACAGCCCGTGACAACTGGCTAATGGCGATTAAAGGCACATTTAATTCACGCGCTAAAGCCTTTAAGCTTCTAGAGATTTCGGAAATTTCTTGCTGACGGCTTTCGGAACGAATCGCAGCTTGCATCAGCTGCAAATAGTCGACCACGATTAAGCCAATATTATGCTGTGTCTTTAAACGACGCGCCTTGGCGCGTAATTCCAAGACAGAAATAGCTGGGGTATCATCAATAAACATGGGAATCGAGGAGAGCTTACCCGCAGCTTTCGTTAATTGAGGCCAATCGGACGGAGATAAAAATCCTGTACGTACTTTATTGGCATCGACTTGCGCTTGTGAACACAGCATACGCTGTACTAATTGTTCTTTAGACATTTCTAATGAGAACACCGCCACAGGTACATTGGCTTGAATACAGGCATTTTCAGCCATACTCATGGCCAAAGCACTTTTCCCCATCGAGGGACGACCCGCCACAATGATTAAATCCGAACGCTGCAAGCCTGATGTCATTTTATCAAAATCGATAAACCCTGAGGTAACACCAGTAATATGTTCTTTGCGTTGATACAACTGATCGATTTTCTCAATCGTTGTTTTAACAATTTCTTTAACTTGAACCGCTTGTTGCTTTTGCTTGGAAGAGGCAATATCAAAAATCAATCGCTCGGCTTCATCAACCAATTCATTAACATCAACACCCGTGGCATAGCTCTTGGTAATAATCTCGGTGGCATTCTTAATCAGCTGACGCTGTATGCCTTTTTCTTTGACAATGTCGACGTAATATTTAACATTCGCGGCACTGGGAACAATGTTCGCCAACTCCGCTAATGAGGCAGATCCGCCAACACTTTCTAAAAGGGCATTATTTTTAAGGTATTCAGAGAGGGTAATTAAATCAACGACTTTGCGGTCGGCATAAAGCGACTTCACGGCTGTAAAGATTTGCTGATGAGACGTATTATAAAAGTAAAAGCTATCGAGGTGCTCTAT
>CAYZPQ010000004.1:12873-25241 GCA_964480185.1 uncultured Planctomycetales bacterium
CCCAGGTGTTTGAGCTGGTCGGAAAGTGTTATGAAATCAACGTTCTTGCGGTTGGAATAAAGATCGATGATCGAGGAGAATATCTTCTGGTGGGCGGTCTCGTAAAAATAAGAGCTATCGATGTGCTCTATAGCCACCCCGATAGCTTCATCGGCAATCAACATCGCCCCTAACACCGCTTTTTCTGCATCGATGTTTTGTGGCGGAATTCTTATTTCTTCGTGACCCATAAGCGAATTTTAGCAATCACCTCTGGATGAAGTTTAACACCAATGTCGAAGATACCTAAGGCATCGACGGGTTTTTCTAAAACCAATTGGCGCTTTTCAATCTTAATACCTTGGGCATCTAAGGCCTTTAAGATTTCAGATTCGCTGACATTACCATAAAGTTTTTCTTCTTCATTCACCGCAACCACGATGGTGAGTGACACTTTACCTAATTTTTCAGCTTCAACTTCTGATTTCTTTTTTTGTTCTTCATACAAAGCCAAACGTTTTGTCTTTTCTTTTTCAATGCGCTTGACGTTACCATCAGTCGCTAACATCGCTAATTTGCGTGGAAAAAGAAAATTACGGGCATAGCCGTCTTTAACTTTGACTAAATCGCCTACTTTACCTAATTTTTCAACCATTTCTGTGAGTATGACATTCATAGATTACTTCCTTTTTGAAGAGCCGACGGCTAATAACCCTAAATAACGGGCCCGTTTAACAGCAACTGAAATCAAACGTGCTTGCTTTGCATCTGCCCCAGTTAAACGGCGAGAAATAATCTTACCGCGTTCTGTTAAGCATTTTTGCAAGAACGCAATGTTCTTGTAATCAATTTCAGTTCCCTTAGGAATTGAACCACGTTGTACTGTACGTGGGGCGCGGCGTCCACCTTTTTCAGATGAATCACCATCTTTTCTTGAGAAGCGTGTTTCGCTGTTTTTATTGTTTCTTCTTTCCATAATTTTCCTCTTTGTTGAATTGATGATAGCGGGAGGACATAAAGTCCTCCCCTACGACATCTATTATTCTTCCCAGGCTATGTCTTCAGGGGAAATCACTGTATCACCATCGGGAGCGTCTTTGTCGTGTTGCTCGCCTGCCCCGTCAGCCTTTGTGATATTCGGCCCTAAAAATTGAATGCGTTCAGCACGCACATCAATCGTTGACCGTTTTTGTCCGTCTGGGGTATCCCAGGAACGGCTTTGTAAAATTCCTTCGACAAAAACCGCACGGCCTTTTTGCAAATACTGATTGCAAATTTCAGCTTGTTTATCCCAGGCAGTGATGGTGATAAAACACGTGTCTTCTTTTAACTCACCTGAGCGGTCTTTAAACTTGCGATTAACCGCAATACGTAAATTGGTAACCGCTGTCCCATTTGGCGTATAACGTAATTCGGGATCTTTGGTTAAATTACCAATTAAAAAGACTTTGTTTAAATTTGCCATAGCTACGCCCCTTCAAAATACAATGAACTAAATGCTTATGCTTTTTTATCTTCGACGCGGATAACCAAGAAACGGAGTATCGACTCGTTGATGCGCATTAAGCTTTGCAGTTTATTAATCGCGTTTGATGTAGCTTCACAATTTAACATATAGTAAGTACCTTCCACAATCTTGTTGATGGGGAAAGCAATTTTTTGCCGATCCATCCAGACTTGGGAATTTACTAACTTGACTTGTGTTTTAGTCATTGCCTCACCAATTTGTTTAGCAATGTCGTCCTTGACTGTTTGTGTCGCATGCGCGTCCACAATATATACTAATTCGTATTTAGTCATGCTCCTTCCTTCTTGTTATGGGTGTTCATGGTACTGACGACCCCGTGTGTTGCCCAGCTGACAACACAGGCGTGGCCGATATTAATAAATTCCGGTAAACATTTCTGTTCACCGGCGGTGAAATTCGCTAATACATAATCGGCGGTATCAACACCAGGTTTGGGACGAGATATTCCCATTCTTAACCTAGCAAACTTCGTGGTACCTAATTGCTCGATAATTGATGTCAACCCATTATGCCCCCCATCACTACCTTCGGGGCGAATACGAATTTGGCCAAACGGCAAAGCCAAATCATCGGTGACAATCAAGATATCATCAAGTGCAATTTCTTTTTTACCGACAAACTGTTTGACGGCAAGTCCTGATAAATTCATGAACGTTGCCGGTTTTACTAAAGAACAGGTGCTACCATTAATCTCAATTTTTGCTTCTAATCCGTCGAAGATGTTCGACTTTTTAAACTTCCCACCAAACTCTTTGGCCAATGAATCAAGGACTAAGAACCCTATATTGTGACGGGTCAGCGTGTACTTTTCCCCAGGATTCCCTAAGCCAACGATGAGCTTCATGAAAATTATTTTTTATCGTCTTTTTTACCTTCAGCTTTTTTAGCATCAGGTGCAGCTGCTTCGTCCTTCTTCTTTTCCTTCAATACTTCAACTTCTGCACTTGCTTCACCTTCAGCTGTTGCCGCTTCTTCCTTCATGGAACCAACCACAGACACGACCACAGAATCAGGATCATGCTTGGTGCGGACACCTTTAGGAAGAACTAAATCTTTCACGTGGATTGAATCGTGCACACCTAAGTTGGTGACATCGACTTCAATGTGATGAGGAATTTGTGTTGGTAAACAAATAATGTCCAATTCCCACATATTGTGTTCAACCATCCCATTGTCGCGTTTAATGCCAATGGCTTCACCTTTGGTGACGATTTGAACTTTAATTTCAATTTCTTTATCGAGGGAAATACGGTTAAAATCTAAGTGGATAACATCTTCAGAGATAGGATGATGTTGTAAGGCTTTGATAATCGCTGGGAAATCCGCAATCTTCTTACCTTCATCTAACACATTGATATGGTAAATTAAGCTCTCACCAATGTGTTGACGGTGAATGCGCTCATACACTTTACGATCAGCACTAACCATGGTTGGCTTTGCATCACCACCATAAACAATCGCAGGGATTAAATTTTGACGACGGATACGCTGAGCTGCGGCAGTACCGGTTGTTTTACGCAGTTGAACATCTAATTGAATTTGTTCCATTTTACTTTTCCTTTGATTGTGCCCCTACAGTACTTTCGGGGTGATTAACTAAAATCCTCGACTAAGTTCGAGAATAACGTTTCTTAATTGCGTATTTCTTCAAATAAAGTACTAATTGATTCTTCATTATGTGTACGTGCAATAGCTTCGGCAATTAATGGGGCGATGGACAATTGCTTGATCTTTGGGTTCTCATCACCGTCTTTTAACGGAATACTATTGGTAATTACGACTTCTAATAATTCTTTACAATCACGGATGCGTTCTTTCGCAGGGCCTGATAAAACACCATGGCTTGCGGCCGCATAAATCCCTTTAGCACCAAAACTCTTTAACACATTCGCCGCTTCAACCAAAGAACCACCGGTTGCGATAATATCGTCAACCATCATGACATTCTTGCCGTTGACATCACCTAAAATATGCATGACCTCGGTTTTTTCTGGAGACATGCGGCGTTTATCGACGATGGCTAACGGCGCATTCAAACGTTTCGCATAGGCACGGGCCATTTTAATCCCGCCGACATCCGGTGATACAACAACTAAATCTTCTAATTTCTTTTCTTTAAAGTATTCGGACAATACATTAATCGCATACAAATGATCCACAGGTATATCAAAGAAACCTTGAACTTGATTCGCATGCAAGTCCATGGTTAAGACACGATTTGCGCCAGCAGCGACGATTAAGTTAGCTACTAACTTTGCTGTAATTGGAACACGGGGTTGATCTTTACGATCTTGCCTGGCATATCCATAATAAGGTAATACCGCTGTAATACGATCGGCAGATGCCCGACGTGCGGCATCAATTAAAATCAATAATTCCATGATATTGTCATTCACCGGAGGGCAAGTCGGTTGCACAATGAAAACATCTTTACCGCGGATATTCTCTTTGATATGAACGCGAATTTCACCTTCGGAAAAACGACCGACCAATGCTTGCGTCTGGCTAATCTTTAACTTCTCGCAAATTTCTTGCGCAAGTTTATTATTTGAATTTCCACTTAAGACCGCTAATTTTGACATAATCTTTATAATATCCTTGCCGGAACCCCGACGGCTTTTTTACCTGCCGGGATATTTGTATTACGTGTTACAACAGATCCTGCGCCAACCACACTTTTCTTACCTATTGTAACGGGTGCCACTAAAATTGAATCAGAACCAATAAATGCGTCGTCGCCAATAACTGTTTTATTTTTATTCTTACCGTCGTAATTTGCTGTCACTGTTCCTGCACCAATGTTTGTTTTGGCCCCAACCTTGGCATCACCTAAGAATCCAAAATGCTTCATAAATACTTTTGATCCAAGTTGAGAGCGGGATACTTCCGCAAAATTGCCAATCTCAACACCGTCGGCTAAACGCGTTCCTGGTCGAATACGTGCAAAAGGTCCGATAGAACATTTACTACCAATAACGACATCACGGTGAATATAGGTGCAGGGATTGATTATCGTATCTGCACCGATCGTGACATTATCTTCAATATAAGTTGTTGTCGGGTCAATGATCGTGACACCGTTTAACATGTGCTTCTGTAAAATGCGTTGACGGATAACTGCTTCGGCTTGTGCTAAATGTATACGTGAATTGACTCCAAACGCTGTTGTTTCATCATCTGTAACTAATGTATCGACTGACTCGCCTTTAGCTAATAACCATTCAACCGCATCGGTTAAATAAAATTCTTTGGTCAATGAATTGGGCTTTAATTGTTTGACCGCACTCGTTAACGAAGCGGCTTTCACACAATAAACACCGACATTGATTTCATTGATATTGCGTTCAGCATCGGACGCATTCTTTTGTTCGCGTATCGCGATAAATTTTCCTGCCGCATCACGGACAATACGCCCATAACCGGAAGGATCTTTTAATCGGGCTGTGAGAACTGTAACAGCTGCTTTTGAGCGACGGTGTTTGGTTAATAATTCTTTGATGATACTTCCCGATAATAATGGCGTATCACCACAGAGGATTAACACATCACCCTTATACCCTTTTAATTGGGGTAACACTCGACGGACAGCATCACCTGTTCCTAATTGCTTGTCTTGCAAAATATAGGAAATGTCTTTGCCTAAACTTGCTTGGACTTGCTTGGCACCAAATCCAACGACCACATATGTTTTCAAAGAACGCAATTGATTCGTAATGTCCAAGACGTATTCAATCATTGGCCGGCCGCATACTTTATGCAGCACTTTTGGTAACTCGGATTTCATCCGGGTACCCTTACCTGCGGCTAAAATGATGGAGCGAAGGTTAGGCACGACAATGTCTCGTATTTAATAGTCGCTCATAGACCTCAAGGTCTATGAGACTGATAGTCTCGTCATTACTAGTTATAAAATTAAGTTGCCCAGCAAGGATTCGAACCTTGACAACGAGATCCAAATTCTCGGGTGCTACCGTTACACCACCGGGCAGTAAAAATTTAAAGCGTGCCGACGACAAAAACTTGTGTGAAGCGTTTATCGAAGTTGGTCTTTATAAGTTCGGCATGGCGTTGATTTGTTGCCAACGCATACACCGACGGACCGCTGCCTGAGAAACAAACTCCCAGCGCACCTGCCCTCTGTAATTTGTCTTTAATAACTGTAAAATCCGGCCTCAATGCGACAATCGCTGGCTCTAAATCATTCGATAAAAAGCCCGATAATTGTTTAGCATCCCCTTGCCGTAAAAAGGGAAGCAAGATATTAACACTGGGTACTTTCTTTGTCAAACTGAATTTAGCGCCCTTAGAGGTCTTGGCCAATGCCCCAAAAACATCCTTTGTGAGCATGCTGACGCGGGGTGTTACTAAGACATGCCATAGGCGTTTTTTGGTCTTAATGGGCGTAATAATTTCTCCCCGCCCTTGGCCTAAGGCAAAGGGTGTATTATAGATAAAGAAAGCCACATCAGAGCCCAACCAGGATGCATATTGCACCAAATGTTTATGCCCTAAGTTCAAATCCCACAAGCGGTTTAAGCCCATTAATACGGTCGCCCCATTGGAAGACCCACCTGCCAAGCCTGCCGCCATCGGGATATTCTTTTGAATGTGTAGATGTACCCCTTGGCTAATCTTAAAATCCTCTTGGAGTTTTTGGGCAATGCGAAACACCAAGTTGCGCTGATCACAGGGAACTTGCGGATTCGTACAGCTCACCGTAATACGGCCATTCGTGGTGGTTTTAAGGATAATGGTATCGGATAAATCAATGCGTTCAAAGAGTGTTTCTAATTCATGGAATCCATCTGGTCTTTTGCCTTTGACATGCAATGTCAAATTTAATTTAGCTGGAGACTGAAGTGTCAGGGAGGGCATGATTAATAACTGGATTTCTCAAACGCTTGCGCGTCATTTAATTCTTCAAGCTTTTCGCGAACAGATTGTTGGTGAGAATCATATTGCAATGATTTACGCCAAGCATTGCGGGCACGTGCTAATTGATTAAGCGCTTTATACACATCACCTAAATGATCGTAGACAATGGCTTCTTGCACAAATGTTTCTGCTTTTTGCAAAGCCATTAAACTTTCGGTATACAAGCCTTGTTTATAAAGCACCCATCCATAAGTATCATAATAAGCGCCATTGCTTGGATCTAAATCGATCGCAAAACGCGCCATGGTTTGGGCTTTGGCTAAATTCTGACCTTGTTGGGCATAAGCATAGGCCAATGCATTTAAAGCCCCGTCGTGATTTGGCTTTAAACTAATCACATGACGTAAATGGGCAATGGCTTTGTCATATTTATGTTTATCTAAATAGATGGAACCTAATAAAAAATTAGCGGAAATATGATCGGGATCTAACAGTAAAATATTTTGAAACTGTAATGTGGCTTTCTCTAATTTGCCTTGGGCAAAATACAATTGAGCCAAATATGCATAGGTTTCAATGTTCAGCGGATTATTTGACGCGGCTTTCTTTAAAACAAGCTCATACTCTTCCACCGCTAAATCAATTTTCTTTTGTGAGGAATACACCAACGCCAATAAATAATGGGCTTGCACGGTGTCGGGTGACATGCGGATAATCTGTTTTAATTCGTTCACCGCTTTATCTAAACGATTAAAACGCACATCATACGCCACAAGACGCATGCGTGTATCTATTTGGCTTGGATCATTGAGACTGCTTAGACGATAATGCTCGTACGCTTGGGTAGACTCCCCATCGATTTCATGGGAGACGGCGAGGATATAATGACTTAAGGCTTTCGATTTTCTATCAATTTCAACAACCGGCTTAGACAGAGCAATCCCCTGGCTAATCGGAATACCGACGAACCAGAGGATTGTCAAAACCTGCCAAATGCGATTAGCCATAGGACGTAGTGTCCTTAGATTAACGTGTAGCGCGTTTCTTTAAATGACGCAATTGCTTACGCAATTTCTTGCGCTTGTGCGTGCGTATTTTGCGAAGTTTTCTTTTACGTCCGCAAGGCATATATATCCTTCTCCTGTACTCGTTAGTAGATAAGCTTATTTAAGGAATACTCAATGATTCCTTCTGCCCCAGCTTCTTTAAGGGCGGGTATAATTTTACGCACAGTACCTTCATCAATCACGGTTTCTAAGGCGACCCAGGTATTATCCACCAAGGGAGAAACAGTTGGATTGCGTAAGGCTGTTACGGTTTTTAAAATCTTCTCTAAATTATTACGGCGCACATTCATCTTTAAGCCAACCATGTTCTTCGCATCCAAAGCGCCACGCAATAACATGATCACTTGTTCCATCTTTTTCTTTTTCCAAGGATCTTTGGCGGCTTTTTTATTGGCAATGAATTGTGTGGATGATTCACATAAAGTGTCGACGATGCGTAACTTATTAGCACGCAAGGAAGAACCTGTTTCAGTCAATTCAACAATGGCATCCACTAAACCGGTAGCAACCTTTGCTTCTGTTGCACCCCAGGAAAACTCCACATCTGCTTTGACTTTATTCTTCGCTAAATATTTCTTTGTCACATTAACGACTTCCGTAGCAATTTTCTTGCCATGAAGGTCTTTGACGGACTTAATTGAAGAAGCTTCGGGTACAGCTAACACCCAGCGGACTTTATTGCTGGTGGCTTTGGAATACTGCAATTCTGATAAAGACACAACATCGGAAGAATTTTCATTAATCCAATCTGCACCGGTAATACCACAATCCAAGGTCTCATCCTCGACGTAGCGAGACATTTCCTGGGCACGTAAAAGCACCGGAGAAATTTCCTCATCATCAATAGATGGGAAATAAGACCGGCTGGACACAATCACTTTAAAGCCTGCTTTTTCAAACAGCGCTACAGTGGCGTCCTGCAAACTGCCTTTGGGTAAACCTAATTTCAGCTGCTTCATTAATTAATCTCACACAAAATAATTATGCTGAAGCCATATAGGCTTCAGCCGTAGGGGAAAGATTATAAACAGGGTTAACAAAAATGTAAAGAATTTATTGCGAGGGGCTCACTAAGGGAGTCTCTACCCCTAAGAATTGCAAAAGATTGGGCATCGGTTTAATTTCTATGTCTTTGATAAATAAACCGTTGATCTCTAAGGACCTGAGCGTGGTTGCATCAAATACAATACTACTCTGGGCCTTATCCCCTTTTACATCAACATTCAGGCGACCAGCTGTCAAATCAATACCCCCAAGATCTGCGACTTTCATCGCAGCATCTGGAACTAATTCTAAATTTCCTTGATTCAACATCATTCGATCTGGCATCGTAATTGTAATCTTTCTTTTTAACCTATTAGTCAAATCTTGGATTAATGCCTTAATAACTTCGAATTGTGCTTTATTTTTATCTATCTCTGCTTTATCAGGAGACAACTCAAAGTTGATATCGCCCTTTTCATTTACTCTAAAAATAAATTTCCATGGTGACCCCGTAGGCAATTCATGCGCGTTCATATTATCATAGACAATCGCATGACTTGCAGGAATCTCTACGCCATCCGTTGCAATCATTCCTACCTGATCATTGGGAAACAAATCAATATACCCCAAAACATTCTTCCCACTCCTAGCAGATATATATTCAAATAAACTCTGTGTGGCCTCCTGATAACTTCCATATGAATAAGCAATGTTAGGGAATGTTTTTTTAAATTGGCGTATAGTCTCCTGAATTTCAGACAAATATCTTAATGGAATGGGATAATTTAAAATAAAACTCATGCTAATTGGATCAATATTCACGATACCTTGTGGAGTATAAATAAAATTCTCATAGTCTTCCGGCCTGGTAAACAAAGCCCTTCGGTCTGCAAATCTTTCCGTAACTTCATCTATCCAATCAAGGACTTCATCCGCCTCTTCTTTAAGTTGTTGTATCTCTAATTGTGCTGTCCGACTTCCTTCTATTGATAATTGGCGAATATGTTGCCCTAATGTTGGACCTTCCACCCAATCCATCAATATTCCCTGTTGCGGAAAACCCGCTTGATTCGAAGAAATGTTGACTGTCCAATATATTTGTCCAAATTGCTTTGGCCTGTTTCTTTTTAATTCCTTAGCCATTATTAAAAGAGTGTCTAAATGCTCTTGTTTTACATTTCCAAGTTTATTAAAAACCTTAATTGCCGTTTTTCTATCTTCAGATATATAGACCACCCCTTGATTCCCAGTATCATTTATTTTCGTATAAACAGCATTACCATATTTGATTGTTTGCGGTGAAGACATCGCGAGATCTTTTTCCTCTAATCCTTTTTCTACCGAAGTACGAGGTTGGTCTACTTTTTTAATTACTGGTAAAGATGGTCTGGAGGCAGCAAAATCTGGAATGAGGGCTGAAATGAAATTTGATTTCTTTATCTGTGGATTAATTAATATTGCACTTGTATCCGGATCAACAACTAATTCGATTATTGGTAACGTTAAGTTAGGATTACTTTCGATTAATCGTAATAATTCTATAAAGAATGGAGACAAATCCACTAATTTATTTGATGCACTAATTTTCACTAAACCATCTTTATTGCCTATTTTCTTTGTTCTTTGATCAAGTGTGAATAAAGCCTGTGCTAATCTCTGATAATCTAACTTGCCATCATACCGTGCAAAAATATCAAACATAAACCGTGCCGCCCAAACATGAGAATCCATTACTCTTAAAGATTTACCATAACTGAAATGTTTCCTATCTATTCCATTCAGTAATAAAACTTCCGCCCCTTTTGTAGGTGGTGCTTTAAAATAAAATCTTCGAACACGCAAAAAATCCTGTACATAGCTCGGGCCATATAAATCATGCATTACAGCTACGGCGATCACATCAGCTGTAAATTCCGCTATCACGATATTGGCTTCTTCATCTGGGTCTGCTAAGTAGAAATAATTGTGAGCAATTTCATGGGAGAGAACACCCACAAGCTTAACGCCTGTAGCCGAACTAAACATTGAACGTGTGTATCTGTAGTGATAATTTGCATCAATATCCTTCGATTCAATAATTTCTGGTTCTTGAATTGTGTCGATAAATAACGCCACAAACTTATTTTGATCAATAGGAAAATAACTTGCATATAAAGCAATTAGTCCCATGTGATACATGCGAAACGTCATTAATTCATTCTCGCCCTCATCACCCTTTAGTGGTGGTAAATTTCTAATAAACGCAATTAACTTATCCTTATGGGCTCCTTTTAATATCCCCTTTACATCGAATAAAAAGGGAGCTTTTCTTAATAATTCATCCTGGCGTTCTTTAGAAAAATATGTATCCAAAGCCTTTTGAATATCTTTATTGATTTCAATCTGATCTTGAAGTTGTGGTGTCATTCGTGAAGAAGTATCGGCAGCCTGTATTGGACTTAAATTAACACTCAATGCCATCAGACCTGTCAATACCAATGAACTCATGACATCTTTGATCTGACGTGTAATTTGCGTGACCGTCATAGCACGATTCATCGCAAAACCACCGGAGAAGTATTTGCGCGCAATGGGCTGTTTAGATACAGAGTCAATTTCTTCTTTGATCAAATTCACAGCCCCTTTTTTAAAAGCTTGAAGATATTGTTTGTAAATCGTCTCGGGATCTCGGGTAGACGCATTCGTGGATGACAAACCGTTAACCTTATTCTTACCCGCATAAGCCTTAGCTAAAATACTATCCTTGATTTTTTGTTTATACCAATTAGCCAAAATCAAACTGTTATATACCTGTCTTAATGACGCAAAATTCTTCCCCTCATTTACTTCTTTGGTTAATTCAGGAAGAATAATATTTCGAATAATATTTTTAGAAAGCTCATCATTAGTTTTATTAGACATGGGAACGGGTGGCCCGGAGGCGGGTGCCCTCTCAACCGGAAGAGCGAGCTTTTCAAGCTCTGAGGATTGAGAGGGTGCCGCAGGGACAGGACCCGTTGACACCACTCTATTTCTTTCACCTGCTAAATAATCAGAATCTAACATGACTTTAAGATCTGCCTTTACGACAAAAGCCGTATTATCATGTTCATAAACCTGTGCATATTCCGGAACTATCCATACTTTATTAAACGTATTCACAGGAATATTCGTTGTCCCATATTTCTTGGCAGCTTCGTCATAAATTCTTTTCCAGAATTTCTTTCCGACTTCATCTTCCGGATACATCAAACTCGCCGTTATTTGTTTAAGCAAATAATCTTGCGCTAAAAGATCACGGCCCATTTCAGTTTGACCAAAAGCGGCAGGAATAATTCTTTCTTTTTCATAAGGGCTTAAATTAACCCACAAATCATTTTCTGGCGTTGTGATGCTTGCTAAAAAATATTTGATAAGCTTCTGCGACTCTTCTTTAAGATCCTTCGCTTGATGCTCCCCTTTGTCTAAGATAAACTCAAAATGAAATGGATTCTTGCTATCGACTTTGATACCTTTTAAAAGGGGTGGATTAAATTGGGGACTTAACGAAACCCTGACACCTGGTTTAGGCATGAGGATGCCTTGAGCAGAAACAGGTAAAGACCAATTAACGCTCGTTAAAAAGAAGGATAATAAAACGAAAATTTTAAGCGCTCGACACATATATAAAGTATGTAAGATATTTATATACAATACAAGGGCAGCAAGACCAAATCGAGAAAGCGTTTCCCACCTTGCAAACACGAGGCCATGCAAAGCGAAGGCTTGCAAAAGTCCGTGATAG
The DNA here is from genome assembly GCA_964480185.1 of uncultured Planctomycetales bacterium. Classification (GTDB taxonomy): domain Bacteria; phylum Omnitrophota; class Gorgyraeia; order Zapsychrales; family Fredricksoniimonadaceae; genus CAYZPQ01. Next base: position 25,070 of record CAYZPQ010000004.1, read on the forward strand.
AAAAGCTTCAGCTGCAAGAGCGGTACGACAAGAAAACACTTTTTGAAACTCGCGAAGCGCTTAAGCAAAGCGTCAAAATTGCCGCCGACAAAAAAGCCGGCCTCATCACCATTGAGGCTGACGACAAAGACCCCGAGTTTGCTGCCAAGCTGGCCAACATCCATGTAGATGA
>CAYZPQ010000004.1:25251-32189 GCA_964480185.1 uncultured Planctomycetales bacterium
TTCCCACCTTGCAAACACGAGGTGTTTTGCTATAATCCAATATCTCATTTTGTTTAAACAATTTAAATAGGCGCCTCTATGTCTCGTAAATAATCGAGGCCTTTGGGTTAGAGAAACCAAAAGGAGAATTATGTTAAACGTTTTACGCCACAAAGGTGTGGCAAAGAAAGTATTGTGGGCTGTTACGGTTATTATTATTTTGTCTTTTGCGATTTTTGGGACGGCGTATCGCCTTGATAATCAACTCAATAGCGCGGGTTCACTGTATGGTAAAAGTGTTGCGTACCGCGATTTTCAAAAAGCCTACCTTGATGCCCGTGATCAAAGCATCTTGATCTATGGCGATCAATTCTTTAAGAATGGCCAAAACTTAGATTTAGAAACCCAAACCTGGGATCGCTTGATTTTAATGCAGGAAGTAAAGAAACAAAATATCAAAGTCAGCGACCAGGAAGTCGTGGATTTTATTGCTCAAGTTCCCTTCTTTCAACGCCAAGGTCAATTTGATGCCTCCATTTACCAAAGCATTGTCAAAAGCCGTGAAATCTTTAATCGCAATACCCGTGATTTCGAAGAAGGTGTGCGGCAAAATATCGCAATGCGAAAACTCTTCGAGAACTTAACGGCAGGTTCTGCTGTAAGTGAAGATGAATTGAAGAAAGAATATACGTTGCGTCATCAAAAACTCACGCTCGATTATGTGGTCTTTTCTCCTTCTGCATTTACCAAAGATATCAAGCCTAACGACGATGACATTGCGGCATTTTACGCCAAACACAAAGATGGCTTTCGTCAGCCTGTGATGATTAAAGTCGATTATGTGCATATAATCGTCGATGAAAAAGCTACTGAAGAACAAAAAAATACTGCTAAGAAAAATATCTTTAATCTCTCTGCCCAATTAACCGCTAAAGCTGATTTTGCTACGGAAGCAAAGAAATTAGGTTTAGAGGTAAAGACAAGCGATTATTTTTCTTTAGAACAACCTTTATTAACGTTTGCGTCTAATCCCGAAGAAACTGAAAAGATGTTTGCGCTAAAAACCGGTGAATTTACCAAGCCTCTCTCTGTTCCCGATGGTTGGCAAATTGTGCGCATCAATGATAAAAAAGAAAGCCGCGTTCCTGAATTAGCGGAAATCAAAGACCAAGTCAAAGAAGCCTTTATTAGTGATGCCGCCTATACACGCGCCAAAACAAAAGCAAATGAAGACTTAGCGAAATTCCTCGAGGCTGTGAAAGCCAGCGACTTTAAAAGTGCCGCTAAACAATTTAATTTACCACTCACCCAAACTCCGAGCTTTAGCCGTGGGGAATATGTGGCGAATGTTGGTTTAGTCAGTGAACTTCAAGCGGATGCCGCGAAATTAACACCGGAAAATCCGACCTCCGGCTTAATCCTCACAAGCCAAGGCCCGGTTATTACGCATTTAGCCAAACAAGAAGCGGTAGATGATAAAGAATATGAACAAGGCAAAGAAGAGTTTCGTCAAATGCTCGAAGCCCAACGCCGTCAACAAAAAATTGGCACGTTCATGAATCAATTGCGTTTAACTGCAGATGTGAAAAGTAAGATGAAGAAACAATAAATAGTTCGTTTGATTCACTAAAAAACCCCGTTTCATGAGTATGAAACGGGGTTTTTTAGTGAACTTTATTGATTACTTCAGTTGAAAATATTCTTCGTATTCTTTAGGAAATTCATGCAATGAACGCGTGACAACTCCGCTTTCATTGACGAAGACGACGGTAGGGACACCGATTAAATGATACGGGTCTTGCAGGGCATTTTCTTCGTCGAGGAATGAGTTAAACATATAGCCTTTACGCTCAAAATAGGCTTTGACTTCTTCCCGTGTTTCCCCAACATTCACTAAAAGAATTTTAATCCCCTTGGCTTCATAATCTGGCATTCTGGTACTTAACTGGGCCAATTCTTCATGGCAATGCGGGCACCAGGTGGCCCAGAAAATAATCACGGCTTTTTTACCTTCACGCGCTGATGTGAAATTACTCGCTTCCCCGTTCATGCGTGGGAGTGTAAATTCAGGGGCTGGTTTTCCAGTCAAAGGATCACTTAAAACACTTACGGGCATAGGGCCCATGGCATAAACAGGCAATACTGTACTTAATAATAAACCTATCAAAATTAAACGTTTCATGTAACGCGCCTCATTTCACTGATGTTGAAATCCATTTTAAATACGATGCATCACCCTGTTGTATCGGCAATGCAATAATTTCAGGTGTGGTATAACTATGCAGGGATTTTACTGTTGTAACTAGCTTTTGGAAACAACTTTTCTTGGTTTTGATGATCAGCAGTACTTCTTTGGAGGAATCAATTTTGCCTTCCCACCAAAATAGGGATTGCACAGCGTCGATGATGTTGACACAGGCGGCGACTTTGGCTTCTAGTACGCCTTTGGCGATTTTAATAGCCTGCGGTTTGTTTTTGGCGGTGACTAGGACGACAATGTGAGTCATTTTTTATTTCCTTGGGGATCTCGGGAGGACACAAGGTCCTCCCCTACGAACATCATAATAGAAATCATCCGTCCCGCCTTTACCCCTTGACGGCGATGAGAAAAATACTCTGGTGAACAGATGGTACAGATTTTCTTATTCTCGATTTTGTCCATTAAAACTCCGGCTTCTTTTAATTGGCGGACATTGGCATTGGCGACATCGGCGTAGAGTTTGCCATGGCGCTCAATTATATCATAAGGAAAGTATTCTTGAAATTCTTGGCCTACTTCATAACAACAGGTTTGACCGGCTGGGCCACACACAGCCTGGATAGTTTTAGGATCACATCCAAATTGTTGATGCATTAATTCAATTGTCTTAAAAGTAATACGCTCAACTGTACCCTTCCATCCAGCATGGACAACGGCAATGACTTTTTTGATAGGATCATATAAGAAAACTGGCACACAATCTGCCGTGCGTATTGCAATAGCGACATTGGCTTGATCCGTGACAAAAGCATCTGCATCCGAAATAGGGCGCTGTCCCCAATTAATGCCATCACCATGCACTTGTTTAGCCCACACGACCGTCGCTATAGCATGGCCGGTGTGTTGTTTTAAATACTGTTGCTGAGCTAGCGTTAAAGAGGCATTAAAATCTGTTGGGGTAAAATCGATTGTGCTATCGCTTGTCAACGCAATAACATGTTGATCAAATGAATATTTCATAAATACGCTGATTCATCCACCGCATGTTTTTTAAATGCTTCCAGAGGACAAATGTCTAACGCTGAGATATGTGTCGCTGACATAATGACACCTGGTGCTACACCTGCCTCATACGCTTGTTTCCAACGCAAGGCGCATAGACACCATTGATCACCCGCAATGAGGCCTGGGAAATCATACTCGGGGTGGGGGGTTGATAAATCATTGCCAACAGCTTTAGAAAAGACCAAAAAGTCGTCGGTGACACGAATACAGATGGTGTGCTGCCCTACATCTTCTTCCCCAGTGCGGCACAACCCATCTCGGTAAAATCCCGTCATCGGGAACTTGCAGCATGGGTTTAAATCTGTGCCTAAGATATTTTTTTCTTTCATGTGTCTAAGACTTTCTCGATACGGCGATCGGGTGCGAGCCACATAATGGCTACTAGTACATATAAGGCACAGGCAATCCATTCATTAAAGAATGTAGCCATCATGGCGATAATGTAAATCAATACTGAGACGCGTTCCTTCTTATTATCCCCAATAGCAACTGCTAGCGTCGACTCTCGACCATGGCGTACTAATAAACATTGAACCAGAATAAAATAGGCAATGGCACTCATCAATAAAACAAATCCATAGACAGCGACGGTATTAGGCGCAAAATGGTTTTCACCCATCCATCCTGTTGTAAACGGAATTAAAGAAAGCCAAAATAATAAATGCGCATTGGCCCACAAAATCGCGCCATTGACATGCTTAACAGCTTGAAATAAATGGTGATGATTATTCCAATAAATGCCTAAATAAATAAAACTCAAGGCATAGCATAAGAAAATATGGTACACCGACAATAAGGAATGAAATGTGCCTCCGTGAGGGACTTTCATTTCTAAGACCATGATGGTGATGATGATCGCGATGACGCCGTCGCTGAATGCTTCGATGCGGCTTTTGCTCATTCCTTTGTCTGACATATATTATCCTTAAAAGCGGGAGGACACGAGGTCCTCCCCTACGCATATATTAAGTGGTGTTTGACACCAATTTGTTTTACATCTATTAATTGGCGTGTGACACTGAATTCTTCACACGCTTTTTTCGATTTCTTCGATGACTGCTGTTGGCATGTCTTGGACTTGGCCTAGTTTTCTTTCGATGGTGCGGGACTTTCTGGCGGCATCGTCGATATTCTTACTGGCTTGATCGAGCTTTTCTTTTGTTTTTTCTAAGAGTTCGCCGAACTTACCAAATTCACCTTTCACTGTTCCTAATAAAGACCAGACTTCACTAGCTCTTTTTTCAACAGCCAAGGTGCGAAAGCCCATTTGTAAACTGTTTAATAATGCCGCAATCGTTGAAGGGCCACCAATCATAATGCGAAAATCTCGACGTAATGTGTCAGCTAAACCAGGACGACTTAAAATATAGGCATAAAGCCCTTCATTAGGCACATAGAGAATTGCAAAATCTGTTGTATGGGGTGGCTCAATGTATTTATCGCGTATGGTCTTCCCTTCTAATTTAATGCGCGCTTCTAAGGCTTTACCTGCTTGGTCCATTTGTTCAATATTAGATACTTCCTGAGCGGCAATGAGACGCTCATAATCTTCGGTGGGAAATTTCGCATCAATGGGTAAGTAAACCGGATGACCATCGCCCGGTAATTTGATGGCAAACTCGACGACATCACGGCTTTTGGGTTTGGTTGCGACATTGCGCTCATATTGTTCAGGAGTAAGCAATTGTTCTAACAAACTTGCTAATTGTGCTTCTCCCCACGACCCACGTGTTTTGACATTCGTCAGCACGCGTTTTAAATCACCCACCCCATTAGCCAAAGTTTGCATTTCACCTAAACCTTGGTGCACACGTTCAAGTCTGTCGCTGACCATTTGAAATGATTCGCCTAGACGTTTCTCGAGGGTGGCATGCAATTTCTCATCCACGGTTTCGCGCATGCGTTCTAATTGCTGCTGACTGTCTTGTTGAATTTCAGTTAATTTACGCTCGACGGATTCGCGAATGCGTTCGAGTTTAGTTTCATTCATATGGGTGAATGAATTTAATTGATAAAGCAAGACAAGCAATAACATCAAACTCATTGCGGCTAAAATGATAAGGACGGTAATCATTTAAACCCTTTACTTTGGTAAGCCCGTTGACTTCTCTTCCAATTTAATTTCTGTTAATTGCTGTTGCTCATTGAAGAATAGATAAATCTTATCGGTATCTTTATACCATATATCATGGCGATAAAGCCAATGACTTGTTCCATCAGGATGGGGAATATTTAAAATAGGAAGACCATAGGCATCTTGAATAGACGTAGCTGTTGCCCCAATGACTAAACGCCCTGCCTGATAATCAGCTTTTAGCTTATCATACGAGGCATTAGTTCTTTCAATTTGACGACGTTGAGCATCTTTCTCTGCGGAATATGTTTTTAAGGCAAATAATTGATCCAGATTCCCGATAATGGAACATCCGCTCGTCATCACAACAATCAATAAAAGTATCAGACAGCGCATCATAGGATCCTATTTTGAAATAGCGCGTTTCTCTTCTTGCAATTTATCTAGTCCGACGGTGATCTCACGCAAACGTTTTTGAATATCTTTCAATCGAATGCCATATTCTTTGATTTTCTCTGGCTCACGCCCAAAACTATCGCTTAAGAAACGAGATTTCACATAGCTTTCCGTCTCAAGTTCATTCTGTTCTTTTTCTAAGGCCTTGGTCTCACGTTTAATTTCTTCTAAACGTTTGATGGCTTGATTATGCTTAGCTTGCGCTTCCGTTAAAACAGGTTCTTTAGGCTTATCCGTTAACTTCGTGGCACTTTGAGCAGCCGCAAAAGCTTTGGCTTGATCTGCCTTTAATTTATTGCCCAGCTCCATCCCTGTTTTCTTTTCCAAATAATAATCTAATCCACCATGATAATGCTTTAACTCACCATTATTCACTTCAATCATGTGATTCGCGATTTCTTTCATGAAGAACAAATCGTGACTAATGAAACATAGTGTGCCGGTAAATTTCTTAAAGCAATCGGTCAATGCTTCAACACCGTCGATATCCAAATGCGTTGTAGGCTCATCGAGTAAAATAAAATTAGGTGGATTAATTAAGAGCTTGGCTAAAATCAAACGGCTCTTTTCTCCCCCGGATAATACATTCACCGGTTTAAAGACATCATCGCCACGAAAATTAAACACACCTAATAAGGTGCGCGCTTGTGCTTGGGGAACGCTACGATTCGCCGCCACCAATAATTCTTCAAAGACCGTGCGATTTGGATTAAGCACATCGGTACGCGTTTGAGAAAAATACCCGTCTTGCACTTGATGACCTAATTTGCGTGTTCCAGAATCTGCATCAATCACACCAGCAATAATTTTTAATAATGTCGACTTACCTGCCCCGTTGGGCCCAACTAAACAGACTTTTTGGCCTTTGGTAATTTCAAGGCCCATATTGTCATAAATCTTTTTAGGGCCATAAGACTTGGAAATCTTATCTAAGGTCAAAACTGTATAACCACTCTCGATCGTCGCTGGGAACTCAAAATCACGGATAGAATGGCGTTCTTGAGGAATATCAATTTCTTCAAGCCTTTCCATTTGACGGCGCTTATTACGCACCGCACTAGAAAAATTAGGCTGCGCATGAAAACGCTCGGCAAAACGCTCCAGCTGGGCGTTGAAGCTCTGCACCGAGTCCTTGCAGACGAAACCGACGAGCGCCGCGATCTC
>CAYZPQ010000004.1:32199-33926 GCA_964480185.1 uncultured Planctomycetales bacterium
GGCAAAACGCTCAAGCTGATCGCGCTTCTTCTCCACAACCTTTTGCTGTTTCTCGAGACTCTTTAATCGAACCTCTTTCGCTTCTTCATACGCCTCATAATTCCCTTTGATCTTGACCATTTTCCCATCTTCTAAAATAATGGTGTAATTGGTAACATCATTTAAGAAAATCTTATCGTGCGAAATCATGATAAAGGTCGCATCATACTTTGCTAAATAATCCTTAAGCCATAAAGTGGCTTCCAAGTCTAAATAGTTGGTAGGCTCATCGAGGAGAATTAAATCATATTTATAAATCAACATCTTGGCTAATTGAGCGCGCATTTGCCATCCACCGGATAAATGCATAATGGGCTTATCAAATTCCGTTGGCTTAAACCCAAGACCTGTTAATACTTTCTCGGCCTTGTGTTCTAAATCATAAATTCCTTTTTGCTCTAATAATTCAAGGATATCGCCATAACGATTGGAATCACATTTATTATCATCTTCAAGCTTATGCTTTTCATCTAATAAAGAACGCAATTCATCGTCGCCACTGGTCATTTCTTCCATGATGGTACGATTCGCCTGATAATTACTTTCCTGCGCCATATAACCAATCTTAATCCCGCGCTGTAAGGTAATTGTCCCGGACGTTGGTTCTAATTGACCTAAGATCAACTTAAATAATGTTGTCTTCCCCGTTCCATTTGGACCAGTTAAACCAATACGTTCATTGGCAAAAATACTCAAGGACACATTATTAAGAAGTATCCTTGAATCAAAGTTCTTTGTTACACCTGAAATCGTAATCATAAATTGCTATTCCTTTTCTAAAATTACATCAACGCCTTCACTTCATGCGACGTCAACATGCGCCATTTTCCGACCGCTAAATTAGCTAATGTTAATGACCCAATAGCCACACGTTTTAACTCAATCACATGATGGCCCACGGCATTGGCCATCAAACGAATCTGACGTTTGCGACCTTGGCGCAAAATGACTGTCATGGACGTCTCAGGCCGATTTGTCTGGTCGCCATTATAAACAACATCCTTAATAGTGCAAGGCAGAGTTTTGACGCCTTCAATGACAATGCCCACTTTCAGTTGATCGATTTTTTGCTTATTCACGTGCCCTGTTAATACCACCTCATAGGTCTTGCTTTGATGAAATGACGGGTGCGTTAAATGATGCGCTAAATTGCCATCATTGGTTAATAACAATAATCCTGAACTATCTTTATCTAAACGGCCAACTGGCACCACATGTTGCAGCTGCTTTGGTAATAAATCCATCACGGTTTCTTTGGCGTGTGGGTCATCTTTGGTTGTTGTCACTCCTACAGGTTTATGCAAGGCAATGTAGGTATAAGATTTGACCTCAATGATTTTGCCATCAACCGCAATAATTTCATGTCCTTCAACCGCTGTTGAAGGTTCATGAATGACCTTGCCATTGACAGTAACGCGCCCAGCCTGAATCACCGTCATTGCTTCACGTCGGGAACATACACCATTATGGGAGAGAAATACTTGCAGACGCATGATGAATTAAGCCTCTGCCCTTTGCCTTAAGGCTTCATACACAAGCAAGGCCGCACTGACGGACACATTCAATGAATCCGCTAAACCATTCATGGGAATGCGAATTTGCTTAGTGGCGGCATTGAGCCAAAATAAACTTAAACCCTTATCTTCAGCCCCGCAAATAAACGCTGTGGGTTTACGGTAATCAACGTT
>CAYZPQ010000005.1:0-3375 GCA_964480185.1 uncultured Planctomycetales bacterium
GCGCAAACAGGAATTTTAAGGGAAGGATGGGTAACCCCAACGCATTTATTTACCCGTCGCTCATGGTGAAGGGAAGTTTATTCCGCTGAATCAAGATGTATTGACGACACTTAAACTTAATAAACAAGTGGTGTTAAGTTATTGCACCGCTGATGGTGGTTCACCCGACTATCCGGCAAACCCCAATGGTTCAACCGAAAATATTGCGGGTATCGTCGATACAACGGGACGTGTATTTGGATTAATGCCTCACCCAGAGCGTCACCTCACATTTGAACAACATCCTCATTGGACACGTTTAACCAAAACATCTCCTTTAGGTGATGGCGCAAAGATATTTGAAAATGCAATCACCTATGTGAAGAAAACATTATGAGCAAAAGCCCTTTAACTTATAAAAAAGCCGGTGTTGATATTATCAAGGCGAATGAATTTGTTGATGATATCAAAGTGCTGACCAAAAAAACATTATCGAAGAATGTCTTAAATCGCCCTGGTTCTTTCGGGGCGCTTTTTGCTTTAGACATGAAGGGGATTAAGAGTCCTGTGTTAGTGTCATCGACGGATGGGGTGGGCACCAAGTTATTAGTTGCTAATCTCGTCGGTAAACATGACACCATTGGTATTGATTTAGTAGCAATGAATGTGAATGATGTCTTATGCACGGGTGCCAAGCCCTTATTCTTTTTAGATTATATGGCCACCGGTCGTTTGAATAAAAAGACCATGGTTGAAGTCATGAAAGGCATTGTGCGCGGTTGCCAATTAGCCGGATGTGCCTTAATCGGTGGTGAAACCGCTGAAATGCCCGACATGTACAAAGGCGAAGAATATGATTTAGCAGGCTTTACTGTTGGTATTGCAGATCGCGCGCGCATTTATGATGGCTCAACGATTAAAGAAGGCGATGTCTTAATTGGCTTACCCTCGTCAGGATTACATTCCAATGGGTATTCTTTAGCGCGCAAAGCTTTATCAGCTAAAGAACAAAAAGCTTATGCTGAGATTTTATTAAAACCAACCTGTATTTATGTCAAACCTGTCTTAGATTTATTAAACTATGTCAAAGTCAAAGGCATGGCCCATATGACGGGTGGTGCATGGTATGAAAAATTGACCAAAGTTTTACCAAAAGGCTTAGGCTTTGAAGTTGTTAAAGGCAGCTGGCCAATCCCACGTATTTTCCAATTAATTCAAGACAAAGGTCGCGTACCTGAGCATGATATGTATTTGACCTTTAATATGGGCATTGGGTTTTGCATTGTCGTCGATCACGATGATGTAGATGAAACACATGCCCTCTTAAAGAAGCATAAGATTCAATCCTTTGTTATCGGTAAAGTGATTAAATCCAATCAACATAAGGTAAAGTTTACGTGAACATTTTAGTCATCGGCTCCGGCGGGCGTGAACATGCGTTATGCTGGAAGATCAAACAAAGTCCTCGCGTGAAACGCTTATATTGTGCACCTGGCAATGCAGGTATTGCCAGTGTCGCCCAATGTGTTCCCATCCCTTCTGATGACATTGATGCTTTACTCGCCTTTGCCCTTGAAAAACGCATTGATTTAACGGTAGTCGGACCAGAAGTACCTTTGGTTAAAGGGATCGTCGATCTTTTTGCGCAAAAGGGATTAAAGATTTTTGGGCCATCGAAAGCGGCTGCTCAATTAGAAGGCAGCAAAGTATTCTGCAAAGAATTCATGCATCGCCGTAATATTCCAACAGCGATTTATAAGATTTTTGATAATCCGACACATGCTTATGCATTTTTAGACCAAGCTCAATTTCCTTTAGTGGTCAAAGCGGATGGGGTTGCTGCTGGTAAAGGGGTGTATGTTTGCAGCAAATTGAATGAGGCAAAAATAGCCATTGATGATATCATGGTTAAGAAGATTTTTGGCGCGGCAGGCGATAAGGTTGTTGTGGAAGAATGTTTAGAAGGGGTAGAAGCTTCTGTTTTAGCCATTTGTGATGGCAAACATTTCTTAGTTTTACCCACAGCCCGTGATCATAAGCGCATCTTCGACGATGATTTAGGCCCTAATACGGGTGGGATGGGGACTTTTTCTCCTAATCCAGCTGTCAGTGCCGAGATGTTAAATCAAATTATTGCACGCATTATTGAACCTGCGGTACGCGGCATGTACCATGAAGGGGCTCCTTTTAAAGGGGTTTTATATGCAGGCATTATGTTGACGAAAGATGGGCCTAAAACATTAGAATATAATGTGCGTTTTGGGGATCCTGAAACACAATGCATTATCCCGCGCTTGAATTCTGATTTAGTTGATATTTTATTAGCGTCGTGCGATGGCTCTTTGCAAAAATTAGCAGTCAAATGGGATGCTCAACATTGCGTCTGTGTCGTTGTCGCCTCGGGTGGTTATCCAGGCAAATACACTAATGGATATGCAATTAGCGGTTTAGATTTAGTGAAAGAAAATGATGCGGTTGTTTTTCATGCAGGTACAACCAATGAAGGTGGTTTTATTGTGACCAATGGTGGTCGTGTTTTAGGTGTAACCGCCAAGGCCCCGCGTTTAGATACAGCGATTAACAAAGCGTATGAAGCGATTGATAAAATAGATTTCGAACACATGTTTTTCCGTCGAGATATTGGACGTAAACTCTTAGCCAAATAATATGGGACAGACACGAATCTTAAAGGTTAATCCAGCTCTTCCTGAGCCTGATAAAATTGCGGAAGCCGCGCATATTATCCGTCATGGGGGCTTGGTTGTTTTTCCGACTGAGACGGTATATGGAATTGCCGTTGATGCGAATAATCCTGAAGCCATGAAACGCTTGATGATGGTCAAGCACCGTCAGCCAGGTAAGCGTTTTTCCATTTTGATCCCACAACGCAGTATCATGGATAATTATATCCAATACGATAAACCAGATTTATTTAAGCTCATTGATAAGTATTGGCCAGGTCCTTTAACCGTGATTGTGCCCTCGAAAGATTCCGGAGAAACAATCGGTATTCGCATGCCAGATCATACGGTGGCATTAAAATTGGTTGAACAATCCGGATGCACGGTGGCAGCTCCGTCGGCAAACTTAGAAGGTAAAAAGGCGCCGACCAATGTGCACGAGGCTTTGGAAGATTTAGATGGTAAAGTTGATTTAGCGTTGGATGGTGGCCCAGTTGATTTTGGTATTTCATCGACCATTGTTGATTTTACCAAAGCTAAACCATTAGTGATTCGTGAAGGGGTCATTACTCAACCCGATGTGGATCGCACGATTAGTAAGAAAACAGTGCTCTTTGTCTGCACCGGAAATAGTTGCCGTTCGGTCATGGCTGAGTATTTATTAAAGTCAAAATTAAAAGACCGTGAAGATGTGGAAGTGTCGTCGGCTGGAACA
>CAYZPQ010000005.1:3385-5986 GCA_964480185.1 uncultured Planctomycetales bacterium
TTTTAAGACACCAGCGAGCTTTGAAACAGTTTCTGTGTTACGTAGCCGTGGTATTGATGCGGTGGGTCATCAATCCCAACCATTAGGCCGCACCATGTTACGCAAAGCAGATTTAATTATTGCCATGACACGTGCGCATCGCATTCAAATTTTAGATCGCGTCCCCTTAGTTGAGAAGCGCGTTTACTTATTAAAAGAATTTTCACCGAATTCATCCGTCATGGATTTAGATGTCCCTGATCCCATCGGTCAGCCACACGCCATGTACGAAGACTGTTTACATTCAATCGAAGAAGCTATCGATAAAATCGTCAACCTTCTTTGAGAAATTAACGAGAGAATATATTTGCGTAGGGGCGGACCTTGCGTGCCCGCCGAAGCTTAACACGAAAGTATTTCAGCGAAGGCGGGTGTCCGCCCGGGTATTACGAATGAAGAAAGACTAAATGAAAATATTCATCGGAGCAGATCACCGCGGTTTTGATTTAAAGAAAAAAGTATGTGCCTATTTAAAAACCAAAGGCCATGATGTCGTTGATGTAGGAACGCATACACCCGGTGTCGACTGCGATTACCCACAAATTTCTTATGATGTCGCAACTCAAGTCGTTGCCACACCCAATAGCCGTGGCATACTCTTATGCATGACGGGCATTGGTCATTCAATTTGCGCCAATAAAATCCCAGGAGCATTAGCAGCCTTGGTTTACAATCGCGAAGCCGCAGCCTTAGCGCGTCAGCATAATAATAGTAATATCTTGGTATTAGGTAGCAAGTTTGTCGACGATGTCAGTATGTTGGAAATCATTGATATTTGGTTAGAAGCAGAATTTGAAGGTGGTCGTCACGAGCGTCGTGTGAATGCCATTCGTGAGATTGAACGCCGATTTATTAAATAAACACTACAATCTAAGGAATTAAGCATGTCTGCATTAGAAAAGAATGATCCAGAGATTTTTGAATCCATTAAACATGAATTAGCGCGTCAGAAAAATAATTTAGAGCTGATCGCTTCTGAAAATATCGTTTCCCAAGCTGTACTTGAAGCAGCAGGTAGTGTCTTAACCAATAAATATGCTGAAGGTTATCCGGCTGCCCGTTGGTATGGCGGTTGCGAGCACGTCGATGTGGCCGAAAGTTTAGCCATTGCGCGTGCTAAAGCCATTTTTGGTGCCGAGCATGTGAATGTACAACCACATTCTGGTTCTCAAGCAAATACAGCAGTGTATTTATCCGTCTTAACACCTGGTGATACTGTCATGGGTTTAGATTTAGCCTGCGGTGGGCATTTAACACATGGGTTAAAGATTAATATTTCGGGCCGTTTGTATAATATTGTCTCTTATAAAGTCGATCCAAAGACTGAACTTATTGACATGAATGAAGTCGAGCGCATTGCGCTTGAGAATAAACCAAAGATGATTGTGGCCGGGTATTCTGCGTATTCACGCACATTAGATTTTAAACGTTTCCGTGAAATTGCTGATAAAGTTGGCGCGTATTTATTCGTCGACATGGCGCATTTTGCGGGTTTAGTTGCAGCAGGTTTGCATCCAAACCCAGTTCCTCATGCGCATTTTGTGACGACAACCACCCATAAGACATTACGCGGTCCTCGTGGTGGGATGATTTTATGTAAGGCAGAGTTTGCCAAGAAAATTGATTCAGCGATTTTCCCAGGGATTCAAGGTGGGCCATTAATGCATATCATCGCCGCAAAAGCGGTGGCCTTTAAAGAAGCATTAAGTGATGATTTTAAAGTCTATCAACGTCAGGTGATGACAAATGCGAAAGTGTTTGCCGATGCCTTGACGAAAAAAGGATTCCGTATTGTCGCGGGTGGTACAGATAATCATTTATTCATGGTGGATTTAAGACCAAAGAATATTACAGGTAAAGAAGCATCGAGTTTATTGGATCATGTGCAAATTACCGTTAATAAAAATCTCATTCCTTATGATTCAGCATTACCGACGATCACAAGTGGTATTCGCATTGGAACTCCAGCGATTACCACAAGGGGCATGAAAGAAGCTCAAGTGATTGAAATCGCTAATTTGATTGATCGGGCTATTGTGAATCGTGATAATGACAAAGAATTAGAAGCTGTGCGTCAAGGTGTACAAAAGTTAGCGCATGAGTTTCCGATTTACCCAAATCTATAAGATCAGCACTCACCAAGATCAAGAATTATGCGTTGCCCAAACTGCCAACATAAAGACACCAATGTCGTTGATTCACGGATTAATGTGGATGGAACGTCTATTCGTCGTCGCCGTTTTTGCCCGAAATGCGAACAGCGTTTTACGACGTATGAGTATGTCGAGCAAGTGCCGTTGATGGTGGTCAAACGTGATGGGCGTCGCCAGAGTTTTGATCGCACACGCGTCTTAAGTGGGTTGATGAAGGCCTGCGAAAAACGTCCAGTGAGCGTCGAGAAGGTCGAAGCGCTCGTGGACCGCGGCGAAAAGGAGCTGCAGAAGAGCTCCGATAAGGAAGTGAAGGCGCAGGCGGTGGGAGAACTGGTCATGGACCATCTCCATAAAACCGACGAAGTGGCTTATGTGCGTTTTGCTTCGGTCTACCGGCAGTTCAAAGACA
>CAYZPQ010000005.1:5996-9693 GCA_964480185.1 uncultured Planctomycetales bacterium
ATTGAGCAAATTGAAGGTGTAGTGGATGAAATTGAGCATGCGATTCGAAAGAAATTTGATACGGAAGTTGCGTCTAAAGATATTGGTGAATTGATTATGAATAAATTGGCGGTGCTTGATGAAGTAGCCTATGTGCGTTTTGCTTCCGTTTACCGTCAGTTTCGTGATGTGAATCAATTTATGTCAGAGTTGCAGGGGATTTTAGGCCGCAATAAGATTAAAGACAAAAAAATTAAACTGAAGAAAACCAAGATGAAGAATCTAAAGGGGATCTAATGGTTCAAGTTGAATTATCGCGCATTATTATTGATGAAAAGCGTCAAGATCAAGTAATTGTCTTAAAAGAAAAAGGCGGAGATCGTCAAATTCCAATCGTTATTGGATTTATGGAAGCCTCAAGCATTAAGATTAAAGTCTCTGGCGTTGATGTGCCTCGTCCTATGACGCATGATTTATTTATCAATATGTTAAATGTCTTAAATGCGACGATGACAAAGATCACCATTGATGAATTGGTGAACAATACCTTTCATGCCAAGATTGAAATTAAAACCGACAAGGGTGAATTGCGTACAGTGGATTCTCGCCCCTCCGATAGTGTGGCTTTAGCCGTACGCGCCCAAGTGCCTATTTATGTGTCCGAAGGTGTGTTGATTAAATCGGCATTACCTCAGGCCTAATCGTCGTGTAGGCGGCTATGCTGCAAAACCCTCAAATTTTTAATCAATGGATGAGCCTAATTTGCCGTTTGAAAAAACCGCGGCAAAGTGCTGTGATCGTCGGTGGTTTTGTCCGTGATTGGTTATTACACCGTGTTAAATACGATATTGATATTGCTGTTTCCTCAGACGCCCTCGATTTAGCCAAGCGATTCGCCAAAGCTGTTAAAGGAACATTTGTCCTATTAGACGAAGAGCATGGCTGTGCCCGTATTGTTGTTAAAGTCAAAGAGCAAATTTATACCATTGATTTCAGCGACTTTCGTGCCAAGACCTTAAAAGGTGATTTAGGCTTAAGAGATTTTACGATCAATAGTTTAACTATTCCCATCACGTCTGATTTAAACGCAGATACCATTGATGCCTCTATTCAAGATTTCGACGGTGCTTTAGCAGATTTAAAAAGCAAACGTATTAAAATGAATGCAGCCCGCGTCTTTGACGATGATCCATTGCGTTTATTAAGGGCCTTTAGTTTATCTGCTCAAACAGGTTTTACCATTGACCGCGCGACATTGGCGCAGATTAAGAAGATCAATCATCGTATTGTGGAATCAGCGGCAGAGCGGGCTCGTGAAGAAATCTTTAAGATTTTGCATAGCGATCGCACCACAGCAATAATTCGTTTAATGGATAAAGTTGGTTTATTGGATTATGTCCTACCTCAATTGGCCATTATGAAGAAAGTCGAACAAGGTGGGTATCATCATTTAGATGTATTTGATCACAGCGTGCTAGTTTTAGAAGAGTATGAGAATTTATTAGTCGAATATAAAGACCATCAAGGCATACAAGATTTTCTAGCCCAAGAAATTGGTGGAGATCATAGCCGACGGGCTTTATTAAAATTAGCAGCATTAACCCATGATATTGGCAAACCAGCGACGAAGAAATTTGATGGCACACGCTTCACGTTTCATGGTCACGAGAATGTGGGTGCCGGAATTGTCCGTCATATGGCGAAGCAATTGAGACTTACTGTCAAAGAGCGTTATTTCTTAGAAGACATTGTGAAGTTGCATTTAAGACCTGGTTATTTATCCAATTTTGAAAAGCCTTCGGAAAAGATTGTGTATCGATTTATGAGAGATGCCAAAGGGGAGGCTGTGACATTGGCCTTATTGGCCATGGCAGATCAACGTGCAACCAAAGGACCATTGTCGACGGCTGACAAATTAGCGCATCATGCCGCCATTTGTCAGGATATTATCCGTCGGCAATTTGAAGCGCCAGCCGTAGCTGTGCCTAAGAAACGCTTAATTTCTGGTCATGATTTAGTGAAAGCCTTAAAATTAAAACCATCTCCGCTATTTGCTAAGATTTTAACAACGGTTGAAGAAGAGAAATCATTAGGGCGTATTACAACTAAAGCCCAAGCCCTAGCTTTGGCAAAGAAAATTGTGAATGGAACTTATGAAGGCGATTCGGTTAAATAAGAAAGCGTATCACATTAAAGGCAATGCCCCGCAATTTTTAAATGGGCTAACCTCTAATTCACTCGATAAACCCATGAATGCTTTCCTCAATATTCATGGGCGCATTATTGCGACGTTTGATCAATTGCAATTATCAGATGGAAGCGTTTTAATCGTCGTTGCCTCATCAGCCGCCGATCAATTGCTTCAAGAAACCAGCCGATTTGCCAAGTTGAGTAAAAGCACCATTGAACCTTTGAATGCCTATGTTTATTTTGATTTAGACAATCAATGGGTCTTAGATCAGGGGGAGTATGCCATTGCTCAACATCAAGGCCGCTTGATTATTTCCACTCGGGATGTAGCCAATACTGTATCCGATGATGAATTCAATCAATTTCGCTTAGCACACTACATTCCATTACATACCATTGACTATCAAAGTGGCGATATGATTTTAAATGTGCATGAACACAATTATGTTTCATATACCAAAGGCTGCTTTCTAGGCCAAGAGCCAGTTGCCAAAGTTCATCACCGCTCCAAACCCACCTGGAAACTAGTCGTCCGCTACGCGGATGAATGTACGCCTGAAGAACATGCTAAAATGACAACAAAGGGGACGGACACCTTTAATGGCAGGATCAGGGGATTTGTGTTTGTGAAAAATATTGAGTAGTGCTAGAATTAACCGCATTTTAAAACATTAAACTTACGATGGAGTCTTTATGAAGTTACGTACCAAAGCCGTGCACACCGGCGTCAACATTGACAAAACATTTAATTCGGTAATCACCCCGATTTATCCAACATCCACATTCTTTTTTGATGAAATTGGCAAGAATAAAGGTTTTGATTATACCCGCAGTGGTAATCCAACCCGTCGGGCTTTAGAGCAAAATCTTGCTGCACTTGAAGGTGGTGTGGATGCATCTGCCACCGCCACAGGGATGGCCGCTATTACGGCTGTTTTATTTTTCTTAAAGCCAGGCGATCACATTGTGACGGGTAATGATATTTATGGCGGAACCTACCGTTTATTCAATGCCGTGCTTAAGCCCATGGGCTATCAGTTTTCATTTGTGAACATGCGTGATTTAGCCAAGGTCAAAAAAGAAATCAAAAAGAATACCAAGATGTTCTGGATTGAAACACCATCCAATCCTTTATTAAACATCATTGATATTGAAGCCATTTGCACCTTAGCAAAAAAAGCAAAAGCATTAAGTGTCGTCGATAATACATTCTTATCGCCTTATTTCCAAAAACCATTGGAATTAGGCGCTGATATGGTTGTGCATTCCACAACAAAATATTTAAATGGTCATTCTGATGTCGTCGGTGGGGCCATTGTGTATGGCAATGCCGAGGTGCAACAACGTGGCCGTTATTTAGTCAATGCCATTGGGGTGTCCCAATCACCCTATGATGCCTGGCTTGTCTTAAGAGGTGTGAAGACTTTAGTGCCGCGCATGGAAATTCATCAAGCCAATGCGATTAAATTGGCGCACTTTTTAGAATCTCATAAGAATGTGAAGAAAGTGTATTACACCGGTTTAGCCA
>CAYZPQ010000005.1:9703-10751 GCA_964480185.1 uncultured Planctomycetales bacterium
ATCCTCAAGGCGATTTAATCCGTCGCCAAATGAAGGGTTTTGGGGCGATGTTGGCGTTCGAATTAAATACCAAGAAAGTGCCCTTAAAGACTTTCTTTAAGAAGCTCAAATATTTTGCTTTAGCTGAATCATTAGGTGGGGTTGAATCATTGGCCGAATCACCATGGTTCATGAGCCATGCCTCCATGGGCGAAGCAGGGTTAAAGGCATCCGGTATTACCAAAGAAACAGTACGCGTCTCCGTCGGTATTGAAGATGCGGATGATTTGATCGCTGACTTAAATCAAGCATTAAGCTAAATAGGAAATGTAGACGTGAATATTAATCGTGTAATTGCAGCTGTATTTATCTTACTTAGCACCAATGCCTTTGCTTCTATGGAAGACATTGAAACAGCGGTCATGAATAAAGATTATCAGTCTGTCCAAAAAGAAGCGACGGATTTATTACGTCATACTAATAGTAGTAAGGAAAGAGCTTTAGCCCATTATTACATTGGTTTAAGTCAATTGCGTTTAGGTAAGTATGCTGATAGCCGTAAGACTTTTGGCATACTCATGCAGCAACATCCCGACCAAGAATTGTATGATAAGGCGGCTGTTGGTTTGATTGAAGGTTTAAATATGTCGGGCTTTTATCAAGATGCGCTTAAAGAAGGTGAGCGTTACATCAAGAAAAATTCCCAATCATCGTATTTAAGTGTGGTTTATTTAAAGATGGCCCGTGCGAATTTGAAATTAATGCGTTGGCAAAAAGCCAATGATCTTCTGAATAAGATCACCAAAGATTTTCCTCAAAGTATGGAAGCACCTATTGCCCAAGGTTTACTCGAGGAGAAACAGTATTTTGCCGTTCAAGTTGGAGCTTTTGAAGATAAAAGCAGAGCGGTCAGTCTGACCAATGAATTAAAGGCCAAGGAATTCTATGCCTATATTGTTGAAACAACCATGATGCACGATAATAAGAAATTCTACCGCGTGCGTGTTGGACAGATTGCATCATTAGGTAAGGCCGAAGAGCTTGAGAAAAGTTTAGCCACGTTGGGTTA
>CAYZPQ010000005.1:10761-33204 GCA_964480185.1 uncultured Planctomycetales bacterium
CGGTGTAGGCAAATCGGATGTCAGTCTTTTATTAGCCAAGCACCTTAATGGCGAAATCATCAATGCCGACGCCATGCAAGTCTATCGTGGTATTGATATTGCCAGCGATAAATCATCGCTTGCACTTCGTCAACAAATCCCTCATCATGTCATTGATGTCGTCGATGTTACGCATGCCTTTAATGTGGAGCAATACCGTCAATTGGCCAATGCAGCCATTGAAGATGTCTTAAAAAGAGGCAAGACACCCATTGTTGTAGGTGGTAGTGGGATGTACGTGACGGTGTTACTCGACGGAATATTTGAAGGCCGGCAATCAGATGAGCCATTGCGGGAAAAACTATTTGAAGAAGCCATGGTCGAAGGCCCGGAAGTATTGCATCAGCGTTTGGCTTTATTGGACAAGAAAGCGGCTGAGAAAATTCACCCTAATGATACCAAGCGTATTGTGAGGGCTCTGGAAGTGGTGACTCTCACAGGACAGCCTATTTCAGAATTGCAACCTCAGCGGCAAGGACTGTGGGGTAAGCATAATATTTCTTTAATTGGTTTAAACCGTGATCGCGATTTATTATACCGACGGGTGGAAGCTCGTATTGAGGACATGTTTAAGCGAGGACTCATTGATGAGATCAAAGCGATTAGTCATTTGCCTATTAGCCGTACAGCTCATGCATTGATTGGTATCCCAGAAGTATTAGGATTATTAAATGGAACGCATGACCTTGAACGTGCCAAATATGTGATGAAATTAAAATCCCGTCATTTAGCTAAACGGCAATTAACATGGTTTAGACGTGATGAACGTATTCAGTGGATTGATATAGCACCAACTCAAACAGCCAACGATGTCTTTCAATCTGTCTGTCAGTTGTTACATATTTAAGGAGAACTTTGAAAAAAGAACGCATACTTTTAGCCATTATTATTGATAATCCCCGTGCCAGCTGGACACCTGAGCATGAACAAGCGGAAATGACGGAATTAATTCATTCCTGTTTTGGTGAAGTCGTTGAAACCATGATGTGTAAGACTATGCCCCCCACAGCATCGCATTTAATCACGTCGGGAAAAGTGAAAGAAATTCAAGCCCGTTGCCAGCAAGGTGATATTGATTGTGTCATTGTTAGCCGTGATTTAAAAGGTGTGCAGCAACGGAATTTGGAAAGTGATTTTGGGGTAAAGACCATTGATCGCACGCAAGTTATCTTAGATATTTTTGCCCGTCATGCCACTTCTCTCGAGGGGAGAATGCAAGTGGAGCTTGCTCAATTAAATTATATGTTGCCACGCTTAGTCGGGCATGGCCAAGAAATGTCGCGTCAAGGGGGCGGTATTGGGACATCAGGTCCTGGGGAAACAAAACTTGAAGTTGATCGCCGTAAAATCCGTGATCGTATTGATAAATTAAAAACAGAATTAAAAGGTGTTACGTTAAGTCGTGAAGTCAAGCGCAAGAAACGTCAAGAACATGAAATACCGACGGTGGCTTTAGTTGGTTATACCAATGCCGGTAAATCGACATTATTAAATACATTAACAGAAGCGAATACAGTTACATTCGATGGATTATTTACGACTTTAGATTCTTTAGCACGTCAGGCGTTCTTGCCGAATAAAAGCAAAGTGGTTTTCTCTGATACCGTCGGGTTCATGCATGATTTACCTCACGGTTTAATCGAAGCATTCAAAGCAACACTGGAAGAAGTCTCGCATGCGGATTTATTGCTGCATGTCATTGATATTAGCCATGACAATTACAAACATTTCTATGAAGCCGTGAATAAAGTACTAGAAGAATTGAAGGCATTGGATAAACCAACGATTTTAGTCTGTAATAAAATTGATATATTGGAAGATAAGGGCAGGTTGTTGGAATTTCCAAAGACGGTTAAACACATTGTTGGCATTAGTGCTAAGACCGGGCAGAATATGCATCAATTGCTGTTAAAGATTGAAGATATTTTTAGTGAAGGTGAAGTTGATGTGAATATTAAAATTCCTTCGGATCGTATGGACCTCATTAATCTCGCGCATAAGCATGGCAAGGTCTTGGAAGTGAAATATTTAGCCACGGGTATTCGCCTGAAAGCTAAACTTCCGGCTAAGATTGCTGCGACGATTTCCAGGGCATAAGGCTTATAATTAGACGAATTGACAAAAATAACCTCATATGTTACATTGACCAAATGATTTATCGTCGTATTTTATCTTTTTTCATCGCGGCTGTAGTTCTCCTTCCAGCTTCAAGCCATGCGGCTTGGATTTGGACGCCTGAGACGGGGAAGTTTATTAATCCCAAAATGGCGGTCAAATCAACTCCCAAATTACAATTAGATTTCGCGCTTAGCTTCTATAATAGTGGCGATTTTGACAAAGCTATCGCTGAGTTTAAGAAACTCTTAAAGAGTTTTCCCCGCGCCAAAGAAGCTCCTGAAGCACAATATTACATTGGCCAATCTTTTGAAGAAGTAGGCAAACCATTTGAGGCCTACAAAGCCTATCAAGTGGTCATTGATAAATACCCCTTTAGCGAACGCGCAGCAGAAATTAATGAAATTCAATATCAAATCGGCAATGCCTTATTAGAAGGCAAAGGTCGTCGTGGTAAATGGTCTCAAATTGTTTTAGGGGCGGATGATCGGGTGATTGATGTATTTCGTACGGTCATTAAAAATGCACCGTATGGGAAATATGCACCGATTTCCCAATACAAAATTGGTTTATACTTAAAAGAAAAAGGCCTGTATCAAGAAGCCCGTGATGAATTTGAAAAGACCATGAATGATTATCCCAATTCCGAATGGGCCAAGGCGGCGAAGTTTCAAGTGGCCATGGCGGATACCGCGCGTTCTTCGCAAGTACAGCGTGAGCAAAAAGTCACCAGTATTGCTTTAGATGAATTTAAAGAATTCGTGAAGACCCACCCTGAAAGTGAATTAACACCTCAAGCTAAAACTCAAATTGGCTCATTACGCGACAAAGAAGCTGAGAATAATTTTGTCATCGCTGAATTTTATGAGAAGCAAAAGAATTTCAAATCCGCCCGCGTCTATTATCAAGACATCGTTAATCAATACGCAGATACCCAATGGGCACCTAAAGCATTGAATCGTTTGAAAGCCATCGGAGATAAATAGGTCTATGGTCTATAGTCTACGGTCTATAGCCTTTATGATTTTGTCACTCGTCTGTTTTTCTGGATGTGGTTATACCACAGGATCTTTATTAGGAAGTCAGTATAAAACCATCGGCATTGAGCCATTCGCCAATAGCATTAACTTTGTTGCCGAAGGTTCCCGCGTCGCTTATATCCCATTACTTGAAGTCAAAGTCCGCCAAGCGATCATGGACCGTTATCAATATTCCGGTCAATTGCGTATTACCCCAAGTGAACGCGCTGATTTATCCCTTAAGGGTGAGTTAAAAGGTTTTGAGCGTGATGAGTTGCGTTTGTCTGAAAATCGTGATGTGCAAGAATACCGTATTCGCATTATTGTCAGTTTAGTGATGACCGATAATACCGTCGGGGAAGTGATGTGGAGCGAACCATCTTTTGCGGGTGAAGCCACTTATTTTACTACAGGGCCTCAAGCCAAATCTGAAAGCGCGGCTGTTGAGGATGCTTTAGTCGATTTATCCCGCCGTATTGTTGAACGCACACTTGAAAATTGGTAATGATCTATCTTCTCTTTGGCGATCAGATGGACAAAAAAGACCCGTTTATCGCCGGCATCAAATCTGCATCACCAGCATTTCAAAGCGCTTCATTTGACATTGAAAATTTAGATGGGTCGAGTATTTCCAAAGATGATTTGAAAAAAGCATTGGTGGCTTTGCCCATGGCGGCAGAGAAACGATTAGTCATTGTGACCAATGTGAATAAATTAAAAACACCCGATATTCAAAGCCTGGCAGGATTTATTGCCACACGCCCAACACACGTCGATATTGTTTTAGAAACAAGCCTTTTTGAATTACCAGCAGCATTTAAAGCCATTGAAGCAGCCAGCCAAGTCAAAGTGTTTGGTCAACCTGCACCCAAACCCTTTGAAATCACCAATCACATGCAGCGCAGTCAAACTGCATTGGCATTAAAGTCACTGAATCGATTTATTGATGATGGCATGTATCCGGCCAATATTTTAGGCGTCTTGGTGTGGTATTGGGGGAAGCATGGCCGTCAATTCTCCTCGAAGAACTTTCAGCAAGGTTTATTGCTTTTAGAAGAAGCAGATTTAAATATCAAACGCAGTCGTTTAAATCCTGGGTATGCCTTAGAAAAAGTTGTTGTGCAGTTAGTTGAATTGCAGAAATAAAAAACCCTCAACCGGATGAACCAATTGAGGGTTTTAAAAAATACTTAATGCTTACTTAGTTTTGGTAGTTGTTGCTGCAGCTAAGAGACGAGCAAAACGAGATTTACGACGAGCTGCAGTGTTCTTGTGCATGACTTTACGCTTTGCAGCTTTATCAAGTTTCTTATAAACAGTCTTTAATAAATCTTTGGTGTCTGCTTTCTTTGTATCAGCAGCAACTAAGAAAGACTTCACAGTTTTCTTGAGATCTGTTTTAATATCTAAGTTGTGTAAATGGCGCTTATGATTCTTGCGCAGGTCTTTGATGGCTGTACGACGTTGTGGCATAATTTTTTCCTTACAAAAAGTTTAAATACGTTCTCTTTAATGAGGCGTAATAATAGCAAAGCCCCTAAATTATGTCAATTAATAAATCTCAACCCCCCCAAGAACACAAAGCCCTGGTTAAGTCCTCAGGATTGGTCGCTTTAGGGGTCTTAAGTTCCCGTATTCTAGGATTTGCCCGCGATATTGTCTTGGCCAATGTGCTTGGGACGGGCCTTATTGCCGACGCATTTCTGGTCGCTCAGCGTTTACCTAATTTATTGCGTGATTTAGTGGGTGAAGGGGCTGCTAACAGCGCCATTGTGCCTGTATTAACCGAATATCAGCAAAAGCATAGCCGTGAGGAATGGCTTAAGTTAATCAATGTGGTCATGGCTTGGGCGTGTATTATTTTGGGGGCTATTACGGTTATTGGTATTGTGGCCGCTCCATGGCTTATTGGCCTTGTGGCACCTGGGTTTTTAGCAGATGAGGCCAAATTTCAGCTCACTGTTGATTTAACCCGTATCATGTTTCCTTATTTAATCCTCATTGCCTTAACCGCGATTCAAACAGGCATTCTGTATAGCTTACGTTCTTTTTTTACACCAGCTTTTGGCCCATGCTTATTAAATGTGGCCATGATCTTAAGCGCGTGGGTGGCTGCTATTTTTAGTTTTCCTTTAGCCTATACATTAAGTATCGGGGTTTTAGTTGGAGGGGTGTGGCAGTTTTGGTTGCAATGGGATGCCTTAAGAAAAAAAGATGTGCCGTGGCAATTTAGTTTGAATTTAAAACATCCGGGTGCGACTCAAATTGGTAAATTGCTTGTGCCACGCATTTGGGGAAGCGCGGTGTATCAATTAAATATTTTTGCCGACATGTTTTGCGCTTCATTGGCATCGATTGTTGGGTCAGGTGGTATTGCCGCTATTTATTTTGCGAATCGTTTGGTGCAGTTTCCGCTTGGGGTATTTGGGTATGCGTTAGCCTCGGTTATCTTGCCGTCGCTCTCAACATCAGCAGCCAATAATAATGTGGATGAATTTCGTCATACCTTATTATTTGCCTTACGCAATTTGCTTTTTGTCATGATTCCATCCGCGATTATTCTCATGGTTGAATCCACAGCGATTGTGAGCACGATATTTGAACACGGGGCTTTTGATAGTTATTCGACAATGATTACAGTTCAGGCGCTTATCTTTTCCGCATTAGGGTTGCCATTCTTTGGCATCTCGCGCATTTTAGTCTCAGCCTGTTATGCCTGGCAAGATACACGTACACCGGTTAGGGTTGCGACGATCTGTTTAATCATTAATGTTGTCGGTAATGTTATTCTCATGTTTCCATTAAAGATTGGTGGGATCGCCTTGGCGAGCAGTATTTCAAGTGCAGCGAATGTCTTTTTATTAGTGAGCGCCTTAAAGGGCAAAGTAGGGTCAATGCGTATTGAGTTAAAACAATTTTTCATGAGTTTAACGTGGCCGCTCGCGGCGATGACAGCCGTATTAATTGCCTCCCATTATGTGCAAGGCCCTGTCATGATTAAAACTATCGTCGTACTTATTTTAGCCATTGCCGCTTATATTGGTGTCAGCATCTTAACCAAAGTCCATGAAGTGCATTACATCCTCGATTTAATGAAGAAAAAATTCTTAAAAACATGATCACCTTACAACAACACGTCAAATTATTAACACTCTCTTCCGGTGTTTATATTTATAAAAACATCGATGGAGAGATTATTTATATCGGCAAAGCGATTAATATCCGTAAGCGTGTGGAGTCCTATTTTCGAAAGAAAGGACGTACGTTAAAGACTGATGTTTTAGTTGAGCATATTCATACTATTGAAACAATTCCGACGCATTCCGAAGCCGAAGCCCTCATTTTAGAAGCAAGTCTCATCAAAGAACATTTACCAAAATACAATATTCAACTCAAAGACGGCAAGACTTATCCATTTATTCAAATTACCCAGGAAGAATTTCCTTTAGTGTCCATTGTCCGTTTAAATACGCGTAAGTTTAAAGAAATACCCGCTAACTTTTATGGCCCTTATGTAAATCCTGCCTTGATCCGTGAGGCGCTTGGTATTATTCGAAAGATTTTTCCATTCCGTTCCTGCGAACCATTTGCCGATAAGATTTGTTTGGATTATCATATTCAACTATGCCAAGGCCCTTGTGAGAAGAAGATTTCAAAACAAGAATATGCCCGCAATATTCGTCATGTGCGTTTAATCCTCGAGGGGAAACGTGAAGATTTGATGCGCGAATTGCATCGCAGCATGGATGAACTCTCTCAAGCGAAGAAGTATGAAGAAGCAGGCAAGGTTCGTGATCAAATCCGTGCCATTGGTGCTTTGTATTCGGGTACTAAGGATGTTAATTACTATAAAGAAGCGGAACAATTAATGCGGGCGATTGGCATGGATAAAAGTCCTAATCGAATTGAGTGTTTTGATAATTCAAATACGATGGGAAGTTTTAGTGTGGGGGCGATGGTATCTTTTTTAAATGGGGTGCCAGATAAAGCGAATTACCGACGGTTCAAAATTAAGACTGTTGAAGGTATCGATGATTTTGCCATGATGGGTGAGATTGTCCGTCGTCGTTATACACGTTTAAAAAATGAAAATCGCCTCATGCCGGATTTGATTGTCATTGATGGGGGTAAAGGTCAATTAGGGGCGGCCATTGAAGAGCTTAAGAAATTAGACCTAAAAATCCCCATCATCGGCTTAGCCAAACGCGAAGAAGAAATCTTCGTCCCCGGCAAACGCGATTCGATTAAGCTCAAACATGATTCTTTAGGCCTTAAACTACTCATGCGCGTACGCGATGAAGCGCATCGTTTTGGGCTTAATTATCATCGATTATTGCGTTCTAAGGGAATGCTAGAAGGCTAAGTAAATTGCCTAACAACTTGCATTTGGCTCGGGGGGGGTATACTTTAGAGAGTATCGAAATTATACTACAATGAAGTATTTAAGGAGGATATATGCCAAAGTTGCTTTGGAATATGATGATATCAGCGGCAGTGTTGTTTATTTTAACGGGTAATGGGCATGCGCAAGCAACAGCAATTGCGGAGAAACCAGTTTATAAGTTTGATTTTCAATTAGTTCCTATTGATGCGCAAACTAAAGGCAAAATTACCACGACTACTAAACAAGTTGAATTAGGGGTATTAATTACAAATCATTCAACAAATGTTAAACCCGGAACAGGTGTTTATTTTAAATTTTCAGATTCTAGGTTAGTTAGTGGGAGAGGTCTTCAGATTGCTAAGTTAGAATCTAATAATGGTTTTGGTACGAGCAGCGGATTAAAGTCGCTATATAAGAACTTTATTTTTAGTAATGTTGCGCCAACTGTCTTAACTAAGCCATTGCCTAAAGATTTGATTGCAGCTAGTTTGAAGATAAAAGTTATTATTTATGGACCTCCAGGGTCACCGGTCCCAACAGAAGCTGAATTTGATTATGATGTTGAGGATGTGTCCTACTTGTTTGATAATTGCGGTAATATTGGTATTAAATAATTAATACGAGATTACAGTGAAATGCCCCGTGTTTTTGCATAAAACACGGGGCATTTTTATGGGTACATGCCCCATCGTCATTGAACAAAACAGTCGACAACCCCTTCCTTTCCATCTAAGATACACCCTTTAATTACGATAAATATGTAGGGGAGGACCTCGTGTCCTCCCGTTAATAGGATAGTAAGGAGTAAAAATGGAAATTGGTATAGTCGGCTTACCCAATGTGGGTAAGTCATCGTTATTTAATGCATTAACTGGGGCCCAAGCTGCCGCAGAAAACTTTCCTTTTACAACCATTGAACCCAATATCGGGGTTGTGCCTTTGCCCGATCCTCGCATGGAAGTGTTTGCCAAAGAATGGAAGTCTCAGAAATTAGTTCCTGCAGGGATTCGTTTTGTGGATATTGCAGGGATTGTGAAGGGGGCGTCCGAAGGGGAAGGTTTAGGGAATAAGTTCTTAGCGAATATTCGCTCCGTCGATGCGATAGCGCACGTGGTACGTTGTTTTAAAGATGATAATGTTGTTAATGTCATGAGCGAGCTTAATCCTTTAGCGGCCTCTGAGATTATTGAGACTGAATTATTATTAGCTGATATTCAGCAAGCGCAAAAGGGTTTGGATAAGTGGATGAAGATGGCCAAGTCTGGTGATGCGGAAGCGAAGAAGCGTTGCGAATTATTGACACAATTATTAGCAGGATTTAATGATGGCAAGCCTGCGCGTAATCAAGGTTTAGAACCAGAAGAATATAAAGAGTTTCAATTCTTAACAGGTAAGCCTTTATTGTATGTGGCTAATACCGACGAGGGTGAAGCGGATCCTGTTCTTTTAAAGCCTTTGCAAGATCGGGCTGCTAAAGAAGGAGCTGCCTTAATTACATTGTGTACCAAGCTTGAAGCAGAAATTGTGCAATTACCGCCGGAAGAACGTGCGGCCTATTATGAAGCAGCAGGGATCACATCCCCGGGTTTAGCGCGATTAGCTCATGCTGGTCGGGAATTATTAGGATTGATCTGTTTTTTTACAGCTGGCCCTCAAGAAGTGCATGCATGGTTAATTGAAAAAAATACCCGGGCAATCAAAGCAGCTGGTAAAATCCATAGCGATATTGAACGTGGGTTTATCCGGGCTGAGATTTATAAGTATGATGATTTAGTGAAGTTGGGTACTTATAAAGCGCTTCAAGAAAAAAATTTGGTTACGCTTGAAGGTAAGGACTACATCATGCAGGATGGGGATGCGGCTTACTTTAGATTCAGCGTGTAATTTGTAGTTTAATACGGTGTGAACGTGGCAACGGGTCCTGTCCCTGCGGCACCCTATCATCCTCAGAGCTGGGAAAGCTCGCTCTTCCGGGTGATAGGGCACCCGCCTCCGGGCCACCCGTTGACACTAGCATGTTGCATCGTGAAATATGAGATATGAGATTAGAAGAGAATTATGTCTGACCAATTAACAAAACAATTAGATGATCTCGCCCAAAGGCTGGCTGGCCTAAGGGGGTATCTTTGACTTGTCTGCGAAGAAAAAGCAGATTATTGATATTCAGGAAGAAATGTCGGGTCAAGGATTTTGGGATAATGGGGAAGCTGCGAATAAGGTGATGCAGACTTTAAAGGGCTTGAAGAATGTCGTCGAGCCTTTTGAGGAATATACGAAGCGTGTGACGGATGCGCAGGAATTGGTGGGTTTAGCAGAGAATGATGCGGCGTTGATTAGTCAATTGACCGAAGAAGTGACAAATTTAGCTGTATTAATTGATGCCCTGGAATTAGAAGCCCATTTATCGGGGCAGTTTGATGGGAATAATGCGCTGTTAAGTATTAATGCAGGGGCTGGTGGGACTGAGTCGTGTGATTGGGCACAGATGTTATTTCGCATGTATTGCCGCTGGTGTGATCGTCGGCAGTTTAAATATGAAGTGATTGATTATTTGGCGGGTGAAGAAGCTGGTATTAAAAATGCGACATTGTCCATTGAAGGTGAAAAGGCTTACGGTTA
The DNA here is from genome assembly GCA_964480185.1 of uncultured Planctomycetales bacterium. GTDB lineage: Bacteria > Omnitrophota > Gorgyraeia > Zapsychrales > Fredricksoniimonadaceae > CAYZPQ01. The sequence goes on from CAYZPQ010000005.1 coordinate 20,938, forward strand.
TTTGAAATCAGAAAAAGGGGTGCATCGCTTGGTGCGTATTTCTCCTTTTGATTCTAACAAGCGACGTCACACATCATTTGCATCAGTGGAAGTGATTCCACAAATCGAGAATGATAATGACCTCGTACTTGATCCGGGTGAATTACGTATTGATGTGTACCGTGCCTCTGGTCCTGGTGGGCAAGGGGTTAATACGACGGATTCGGCGGTACGTGTAACGCATTTACCGACGGGATTAGTGGCGCAATCGCAAAAAGGCCGCTCGCAATTACAGAATAAATTAGAAGCGATGAAAGTCTTGCGCGCAAGGCTTTATGAAGTCAAAATACGTGAACAAGAAGCTGTTTTAAATAAAGAAGCTGGCGATAAACAAAAGATTGAATGGGGTTCGCAGATTCGTTCGTACGTGCTTCACCCCTATTTAATGGTCAAAGATCACCGCTCCGGTGTTGAAAGCGCACAAGCAGCCAAAGTGCTCGACGGAGAAATTGATCAATTCATTGAAGGCTATTTAAAATCAAAACCCGAAGACCGCGATAAACGCAAGAAATCGGGCGCTGAAGACGATATATAATTTGTGGTAAAGGAGAATAAACATGTTTGATTTTCTAATCCGTAAAAGCATTGTCAATTCCGCGCAAAAGGCGATTGAGCGTTTAACGCCTAAGGTGCAAATTCATATTCACCCTGAAGCACCTTTGCCATCTATCTCCGTCGTGAAGAAGGCTTCTATCCGTGCGGCTGCGATTTGTGCGCTTGAACCTCAAATCAGCGCTTTAACAGATGAACAATTGCGTGGTAAGACGGAAGAATTTAGAACAAAGATTCAAAACGCTATTGCTGCTAAACAAGAAGTGCATTCCACCACATTAGATCAATACCGCAAAGCTCAAAGTGCGCAAGAACGTGAAGATTTAGGTCTGCAATTAAATACCCTTGAGAAAGATTTATTCGCTGCCAAACAAAAAGTATTAGATGAAATCCTCAATGAAGCATTCGCTGTTGTGCGTGAAGCAGGTAAACGTGTGCGCAGCATGCGTCATTTTGATGTGCAACTCGTCGGTGGGATGGTCTTGCACCAAGGCGGTATCGCGGAAATGACAACCGGTGAAGGGAAAACATTGGTGGCGACCTTACCTGCGTATTTAAATGCGCTCACTGGTGATGGCGTGCATGTTGTGACCGTGAATGATTATTTGGCATTCCGTGATCGCAATTGGATGGGACCGATTTATGAATTCTTAGGTTTAACCGTTGGGTGTATTCAACATGATTTATCTCCCAAAGAACGTCAAGCGGCGTATGGCTGTGATATTACTTATGGGACAAACAATGAATTTGGTTTTGATTATTTAAGAGACAACATGGTGAGCTACCGTGAAGAAATGGTGCAACGCGGCCATGCTTTTGCCATCGTCGATGAAGTTGACAGTATTCTCGTGGATGAAGCGCGTACACCGTTGATTATTTCTGGACCTGCTCAAGAATCGACCGATAAATATTACCGTGCGCAGCAAATTGTTGTGCAGTTAAAGGGACGTCGCATTACTGAATCGGAAGAAGTGGATGCGAAACACAAGCAAGTCGATTTAGGTGAAGGGTTTGATTATTTAGCAGAAGAAAAAAATAAGTCGATTTCTTTAACAGAGCAAGGTGAGAAAAAAGGCGCTGAATTATTTGGCGTGCCTCACTTGCATGACATTGAAACTGTTGAATACCGTCATCATATTATCCAAGCCTTACGTGCCAAAGAATTTTTCGTCAAAGATGTCGATTATGTGGTCAAAGACGGTAAGGTTATTATCGTCGATGAGTTCACTGGCCGTATGATGTCAGGACGTCGTTGGTCAGATGGTTTGCATCAAGCAGTGGAAGCCAAAGAAGGTATTAAGATTGAACGTGAGAATCAAACACTTGCGACCATTACCTTCCAAAATTATTTCCGTATGTATAGCAAATTAGCGGGGATGACAGGTACGGCGTATACGGAAGCGAATGAGTTTAAACAAATTTATAATCTCGATACGATTGTTATTCCAACTAATCGTCCGATGGCGCGTCAAAATTATGCGGACTGCATTTATAAAACTCAAGCCGAGAAATACAATGCGGTTGTGGAAGAAATTGCCAAATGTCATCAAAAAGGCCAACCTGTTCTCGTCGGTACAATTTCAATTGAGAAGTCAGAGTTATTAGGTTCTTTATTAAAGAAAAAAGGCGTTCCGCATCAAGTGTTGAATGCCAAGTTCCATGAATTAGAAGCCCAGATCATCGCTCAAGCAGGTCGTCTTGGGGCTGTTACGATTGCTACCAACATGGCAGGTCGTGGTACAGATATTGTTTTAGGCGGTAATGCGGAATTCCTCGCCCGTCAGCTCGTAAATGAAAAAGATAAAAATGCGACGGATGAAGAACGCACGGAAATGGTGCAAAAGTTCATCACGCAATTTAAAGAACAAACTAAAAAAGAACATGAGCAAGTTATTGCGGCCGGTGGTTTATGCGTGTTAGGTACGGAACGCCATGAAAGCCGTCGTATTGATAATCAGTTGCGTGGTCGTTGCGGTCGTCAAGGTGACTTAGGGGAAGCGCGTTTCTTTGTGTCATTGCAAGATGATCTCATGCGTTTATTTGCTTCTGACCGTATTATGTTTGTCATGGATAAGATGGGCATGAAAGAAGGGGAAGTGATTGAATCCTCGATGGTGTCTGGGGCTTTGGAAATTGCCCAGAAACGTGTTGAGAATTTCAATTTCGAAATCCGTAAGCAATTGCTCGAATATGACAATGTCATGAATAAGCAACGCGAAGTGATTTATTCCATGCGTCGTTCAACTCTCGAGGGAGAAAACCTTCGTGATGTTATTTTAGATGCAGTTAAAGAATCTGCGGAAGCGATTGTCGATACGCATATGGCCGTTAATGATAATGCGGATGCAGCATTAGATTTAGTTATTCTTCAATTGAAAGAACGTTTTATTGTGAATGTCGACGGTATTAAAGATAAGTTGGCAGGATTAGACAATGCTCAATTAAAAGCAGAGCTTGGCACAATTCTAGTACAAACGTATGAATTAAAAGAACAACAATTAGGCGCTGACATCATGCGTCGTATGGAGCGCATGTTATTGCTTCATGTTATCGATAATAAATGGAAAGACCATTTGCACATGATGGATGGTATCAAAGAAGGGATTGGCTTACGTGCTTTAGGTCAACGCGATCCTTTGGTTGAATACAAGAAGGAAGCTTTTGCGAAATTTAAGACCATGTATCACACCATCAATGATGATATTGCGAGCTTGATGTTTAAGTTAGAACCACCACGCGAAGATAATCGTCCCAAATCTGTGTTTGCCGATTTACCTCAACAAGCGATTCATCAAGAATTTGCGATGAGAAATCCTTCATCACCTGCACAAAATGCATTGGAACAAAGCGAAGTCCCACAACGTCCTCAAGCTATTTTGCCTTCATCGGATGATAAAGTAGGCCGTAATGATCTTTGTCCGTGTGGATCAGGCAAAAAATATAAGAAGTGCCACGGGGCATAGTTTTAGATGCAATCTTTAGTAAAGATGTCATTCCCGCGCAAGCGGGAATTTTTATTGCTTATCAAATAGCATTATTATTACAACATATTTGATAGCAATAAGTTATAACTCTACGTTTTTTGGCTTTTTCCATGCCCACATGCTACACTTTCACATGTCTCTTAAGAAGTCCATTTCCTTATTAGTACTACTCTGCTTTGGCTTAAGCACTATTTGCCCAGCATCTAGTTTAGCCCAGAGTACTTTATTGCCTCCAAGCCAGGTATTTTTACCAACGCCTGGAACAAAGGTGATGCCTTCTCAAGTAAGTACCCCAATCATGCTTAATGGGGTAAAGGTAGATCCCACAAATCCCATGCGTTTTGATTTTATTTTGAATGTGACTAAAAATGACGCTCATTTACGTGATGATGCTCAACGTCTCATTAAATATTTCCTCGCCTGTTTATCAATCCCTGAAAAAGATTTATGGGTCAATTTATCCCCCTATGAAAAAGACCGCATGATCCCTGATGCCTTAGGCAAAACAGAACTAGGTCGCGATCTCTTAGCTCAAGATTATGTGCTCAAACAATTAACAGCATCATTACTCGATCCACAAACCACAACCGGTAAAGCATTCTGGGCAAAAGTGTACACCAAAGCTCAAGCTCAAGCTCAATTTGGGACTACGAATGTTCCTGTGAATACATTCAATAAAGTCTGGATACTTGCTGATACGGCACGTATTTTTACGAAGAATAATACGGCTTATGTATTGAGTAGCAATTTAAAAGTTATGCTCGATAGCGATTATTTAGCTCAAGAAAAAAATAAAGTGCAGACCCCAACGGGTCCTGTCCCTGCGGCACCCTCTCAATCCTCAGGGCTGGGAAAGCTCGCCCCTCCGGTTGAGAGGGCACCCGCCTCCGGGCCACCCGTTGAGAATAGAAACTCTTTGACGGGCGAGTTGTCGAAGTTGATTATTAAAGAGATTGTTATTCCTGAGATTACGCACGAAGTTAATCACGGCGAGAATTTTGCGCCTTTGCGTCAAATGTACAATGCTTTCATCTTAGCCAATTGGTATAAGAAGAACTTAAAGACATCGATTATCAATCAATATTATTCCAATCAAAATAAAATTCATGGTGCCGAGTATGAAAACAGCATTAATGTCGAATCAATCTATCAAAAATATCTCCAAGCCTTCAAGAAAGGTGTGGTCAATCAAATCCAAGAAGAACAAGATCCTATTACGCACACAGTAGTTCCTCGTAAATATTTCACCGGAGGAACTGAGTTTCAAGATCGTGCAGAAGTTGTAGCTGATGCGGCTTTACTTTCACCTCAAGAAAGTAATGCTATTGCGCAAGAATCTAATTATGTTGTCCAAGCAGACATGGCTATGTTTGGGTTTGGTCGTAATAGATTGAAAGAAGCATTTGAGAAAGTAGCGTCAGCTAAACGAGAAGAAATAAGAAAAAGACACAAAGCAGCTGAGCCTCAACAGCAATTAATCAATCAAGCCTCTGCTGAATATACACCTTGGCGTGATAACAGTATTCCTCGAGATGATTTAGTCATTTTTAAGAGATATTATTTAGGGTTAGAGTCATGGGAAGAAGTCATACTATATTCAGCGGATGATATTGCAGCGCGTATGAAGGCTGGAAAAGTTTTTAAGAGAATAATTAAGCGATTACAAGATGAAATTCTAGAACAAAGATTCAAGATGAATCGCGAGTTATTTAGAAGTTTGTCAGAGAAGGTCTATAAAGAACATCTTGAGCTCTGGCAGGCCGCTTGGAAAGATGGTTTTATTAATGTTTTTAAAATGTATTATCAAGAAAAGAATAAATTCGTTACTGATGTGTTACTTGAAATTATCGAACAATGGTTAATTTATGATAAATCTCCTCAATACCCTAGAGTAAGGGCTGAGTACCAACAAGCCCTCGCTTTAACAAAGACCACTAAGAAAGATCATTACGCTGTGATGGGGATTACTCGCACAGCAACTCCCGATGAAGTTAAGAAAGCCTTTCGAAAATTAGCGGTGAAATATCATCCTGATAAAAATCCAGGAGATAAAGAAGCCGAAGATAATTTCAGAGAGCTAGTAGAAGCGAATGAAATATTAAGTGATCCGGAGAAGAGAGCAGCATATGATCGAGACATGGCCATGACAATGGCTTATGACGTTAATCAAGGTATGGATGTAGATAGCTGGCAGGCACAAGAGCGTTTAGAGGTTGCAGTGCGTAGTTTAGAGCATTCTAAGACGATCTTTAACTATTCAGCAATTGCATTTGCTTCAGGATATATTGAACGTGAAGTAGCAGAATTTCAAGACACACCTCAGTTAAGATTATTGAAAGAGAAATCCAGAACTCTTCATAACAGTATTCATAAAGCTAGGACAGCGGCCCTCTATTTTAAACTAATGAAAGCACCTCTAGATCCACAGATCTTTGATGAGATTATTAATGCATTTAAAGATGTGCGTAATGTGATGAGAAGATATTGGATTAATAATCCCACTGCTGATCCCAAGGAAAGAAAAATCATTGCAGGAATTGTCGATATGATTCCTGGGCCATGGGCATTATGGCAAAGTCGACGGTTATTAGCGAATGGGGAAAGAGGTAATGATAAATTTAGTTTAAAACAAATTGTAGAAAGTTTAAAACAACCTGCAGAGAATTATGAATTGATCGAAGAGGATACGGGTATTCAATTTCATGGTAATACTTTATCGTTCATGAGTGTGATGTTTGATTTGTATACGAATGCACGTCAAGCGATGCAGAATGCGGGCAAAGTTAAGATCTTGGTAAGAAAGATTGAAGATGGTCGAGCCCAAATCATCGTTGAAGACTCAGGTAAAGGGATACAACAACAACCTATAGATCTTCTTGCATTTGATCCTAAGACAGGTCGACTTGTTATATTTAACTTGAATGAAACTACAAAAAACAATGCAGAAGAAAAAGGTACTGGCTTAGGCACGACGGAAGCATGGTATGTTATCAAAGACATGGGCGGAGAGATCATTGCACGTAATAAAAAAGATAAAGAAGGAAATGTTATTGGAGCAGAGTTTATCATAACTCTACCCATCGTGAATCCTGCCATGATCACTTCAGATTTAGATGAAATCCGCAGAATTTCTGCGGTTCAATTATTAGAGGCTCAGCATGGGCAGAGTGTGACGTCATTGTTTGATGAGATATTCTTGAATTTAGCGGCACCGCAATTTAGCGCAGAGAAAAAACGGATTGATGGGCTTAGTCGAGACGAGTTATTGCAGGAGTATGTGCAGGTGCAAGGTGATAAGGATGCCATGAATCGGGTATGGCATCCTACACTAGGACATAAAGAATTAGTACAGGACTTGAAAAATACGGTAAATTTGATTACTCCTCAGAGTGAAGATTTTGTAAAGAATTATGCGCGTATTTATTTAATTCTCAAATATCTAGTTATTGTCTCTGATAAAGATTATGTTTTTGTTGATAATGCTAATGAGCGCACAGAACTTCAGGAATATTTAAAGAAAGACGTCTTTATAATACCTGGCAATTTTAAATTCTTTGCACACAGGCCTTTTGAACATATGCTACGTTTCCTGCAACTGTGTGATTTCTTCGTGGGCAAATTGACGGGAGAGGTTAATTATGGCAAGCCTTATGCGCAATCGGCAAGTGAACTTAAAGCATTGCTTTTTAATTCTGTAGCATCTCAACAATCGATTCAAAATTATGTAAGTATTCTTGAAGAGTTACAGGAGGATCCACTATCCCCATGGTCCAAGTTTCTTGATGCAGCCCAGAATGATGGAATCCCTCCAGAATTGCAAGCAAAGCGTCGTCACTATTTAGCCAAATTGGATATCCTGAAAGAGAGCATTCGACCAACCAAGCGTCGCCTGAAACTTGTGAGTATTATGACAGAGATTTTTAAACAAGACTCTGTAACTAATGCACAACGTACTTCAGAAGATAGCACACGCGAAATTTTAGTTACTGATCGTATCTTAAGAACTTATCAATATATAGGAATGCCACCTGCTATAGTTGAGGAAGCTATAGCTAATTTGTTGAAATGGATTGAGTCCGATGATCCATTTTTGTCTGTTGCGGCCTCAGCTGTTCTTTTAGGCCATCAAGATAAAGAGGAGATTGCACAATTAACACGGAGCAAAGTGGTCAAAGTAACGCAGAAGCAAGGTGATGATCTTAAAGGGCCAGTAGTTCTTACAAAGCCAATAGCGCATACAGCAAAGATGCCTCACAATGAAGTTGAAACTGAAGACACCTTATGGAATGAGATTGCGAAAGAGAAAGTGTTGGCATGGTTGGATGAAATGAATGTCGATGAAGAGTTACATCGTCGGGAATGGACTGTTGCTGACGCAATGATTTTAAGATTAACAGCTTCGGTTGTTACTTCAGATAATTCATCAGCAGGTAAAAGAATCAGTAGGCATAAGACAATCAATACTATTCTTGATCATATTTTAGACAAATATACCCTTCTCGCTCAAGATAATCGTGATGAATTACTTAATTTACTTGCAGTAGCGATCACTATTAAATCATTATCTCTTCCAGAAGAGGATCCATTAACAGCAAAGATTAATGTTGTGCTTTTCCCCGCACTCCAGGATGTGAGAACAAATGACTGGAAGAATTTTTGGACTGAGGCAAAGCATTTATCGACGTGCTATCCTTTATTTGCGCTTGCTTTATTAGACAATAAGAATGATCTGAAAAATCCAACGATCATCGCACGGTTAAGAGAATTCCTTGATGAAGATCTTGACCTACGTTTCCCAACTCCTCCCGAAGCAGTCTTATTACTCTTATCCGCTTTATCGTATCCAGATGACTTTGAACTTAGACCAAAAAAAGATCCTAAGGATCTTGTTGAAAAAATCCCTGTCCCAGTGAAGCCCCAATCTAATGCGGCAATGACATCCAAAGATCGCAAGGATGCGATGAAAGATGTCATTGAAGAAATATATAAAAATGGAACAGAAGTCAGTGAAGGACATGAGCATATTTCAGAGGCGGAAAAGTTTTGGGCATTACGCGTGGTTGATTATATGTTAAAAGCTCCTTATTTGTGGCCTATGCGCGTCGTTGTTGGGGGGTCGACCCAAGCCTATCCAAACATTATTCAAGATGCAATTCAATTTATTGGAGAAACACTAAACTCAAATGATATTTTATACGCCCAAACAGCTGCTGCAGTTATCCTTTTACATCCTGAGATCGTTACTGTGCTAACCACAGATATTGGGCAACAGCAAATAATAAGACAGAGGGCAAAAGATTTAATATTAAAGCGTTTGCATGATCAAACCATCGATTATGATTTACCATTTTTTAGTGAAGCTGCAGCAAAGGCAGATGATTTAAATCAATATCAAAATGAACAACAGAAATGGATAGAAACATTTGAAAAACAAATACGTGATGTGCCTTTGTATGATAAATATACAGACATGTTAACTAATCGTTCGGTCTATACATCTCTTTCAGTCGATGGACGATATAAATTGCTTTATTTCGGGTTAATGTCATACAAACAATTTGCGATTTCTGACCCCAGTTATATGAACTATATCAAAGGTTTACTTGACTACAATTTGCGATTACAAGCGAATAGCGATGACGGTAAGAAGATTTGGCAAGCAGTTGATTTTGAAACAATGACACAAGTATTACCTGCATTGAATCATGTTGATCTATTTAGAGATTCAGCAATGGCTGTAAGGAAAACAAGAGAATCTAAAAAGACTGTTTTATTAGTTGATGATGATCTCCGTGTATTAAGATACTTAGAGAGATCTTTTAAGGATAAAGGTTATAGTGTCATTACGGCAATTAGTGGAAGTGAGGCGCTTGAGAAGATCAAAAGTAGTGGTGGATTAAATCTTATTATTACAGATCTACATATGGACAATGGACCTGGCACCTATTTAGTAAATCAATTAAAGAGAATGGGAAATAAAGTTCCGGTGTTTGTTTTTGCGGGAGGAGATACTGATTATCAACGAGAGGTGTTTAAAGATTCAAAACAAGTGAAAGGTTATTTTTCAAAAAATAGAGGGTTTGATGGCGTTGTGAGTAAGGCGCTTGAAATGCTTAAGAATCCAGCCATGTCAACCGCCACTGGTGGTATCGACTTTAATTCCAACGATTTAATCGTCAAGGAAACTGGTGACAACCTTAAGTTTTCTAACGACCAAGCCCTCATCGCCCAATTCCAATCCCCTGATTTTGATGGCCTTTACCCCGTCATCGTTGATATTAAGCCTATCCATGGTGCCGCTCAGTTGTTAAGCCTTGAATTTTAAGAGGCCTATGTTATTCTAACCGCATGAAAAAATTACAATCGTTAGGATTATCTGTTCTTGCCGCAGCTTTGCTTGTCCTCGCTTATCCTCAATTAGCACTCTGGCCTTTGGCGTGGGTGGGGATGGTGCCATTATTATTATTGATCGAACATAAGACGGTAAAGTCCGCATTTGGTTGGTCTTTCCTAACAGGTTTCTTGTTTTTCTTTGGCACACTTGGTTGGCTTATTTATGTTACATATCCCGGCGCCATTCTTTTATCTGCCTATTTAGGTTTATACTTTGCTTTATTTAGCGTCGGGCATAAATATTTTGCTCCATTACCATGTTTTCCACGCCTTTTAGCACGCGCAGCCCTTTGGGTTTCACTTGAATATATACGCAGTTATTTATTCACAGGTTTTGGCTGGGCTTTATTAGGACATAGCCAATATCAAAACTTAAGTTTAATTCAAGTCGCCGACATTACCGGTGTCTATGGCATTTCATTCTTAGTTATACTGGTTAATTTACTCATCGTTGAAACCATTCACTTTGTTAAGAATAATCGCATCGGCCCCAAACAACAATTAGTTACAGGGTGGCTTGTCGTCGGTGTGTTGATTGCCGGAGCCTACTTTTATAGTACAGCCCAATTATCCCAAAAGAATTCATGGCCCACTGTTAATATCGGAGTTGTTCAGCCCAACATTCCTCAAGACATCAAATGGCTCGCTCATTTACGTGAGAATATCATCGATAAACAAGTGCAATTAACGGGCTTATTAGATACATCAACGACAAATTTAGTCGTCTGGCCAGAAACAGCCTTGCCTGGCCTTACATGGGAATCTCCCGAGTTAATGGAAACCATCGCCAACACCGCCAAGAATAAACATGTGCCTATTTTATTTGGGGCCATGACACAAATTGATAAACAATACTTCAATTCCGCCTTGCAGTTTTCTGCCGACGGAGAATCTGCTGGGCAATATGATAAAATTCATTTAGTGCCATTTGGGGAATATTTACCATTGCGTCCTATTTTAGGATGGATCAATCGCTACATCGGTTTAGAAGATTTCACATCGGGTAAAACGTATCACTTGTTTGATATTGCAAGCTACCCAAAGAGTGTTGGGGTCTTGATTTGTTTTGAAGACACACTCAGTCATATCCGTCGCCAATTAACCCAATCTGGCGCAAAACTTTGGATTAATATTACCAATGATGCCTGGTTCCAAGACACCAAAGCCCCATTCATGCATTTGCAAGTGGCTGTCTTTGGAAGCGTAGAGCATAAGCGGGCTTTGGTGCGTTCAGCCAATACAGGGTTTAGTGGGTTCATCGATCCTTTTGGCCGCGTCATCGACTCTGTCAAAGATAGTCAGGGCAAGAAGACATTTATCGCCGGGGTCGCTCAAGCCAATGTTCCTTTGGTCGATCGCATGACGTTTTATACAAAGTACGCAGATATTTTTACTTATGGATGTTTCTTAGGTATACTACTGGCCGTTTGGTATGTGAAACGTTTAACCGCACATCGAGGCCACTATGCTTAAGAAAATCCTTTTGGTTGATGATGATCCAGGTATTCATTTAGTTGTGGCTCAGCTCTTAACGAATGCGGGTTACATTCCAGTTTCAGCAACGAGTGGGGAGCAGGGATTAATGTTGGCCTTAAGTGAAAGGCCAGATTTAATTATCCTCGATGTGATTATGCCAGGTCTAAAGGGAAGGGATTTATGTGCGCGCATTAAAGCCTATCCCGTGCTTGAACCGATACCGATTATTTTCTTAACAGCCAAAGACTCCGACGATGATATTGAAGCAGAACTTAAAGTCGGTGGCATTGCCCATTTAACAAAACCAGTTGATGCTCAAGAATTATTGAAAGTGATTAAAGGAATAGTCGGATGAGTAAAGATAAGATGAAACGTTTTAAACGCATGTTGGCCCGCCAGGTCTATTATTTTTTCATCTGGTATTTAACAGTCATGCCGTATTGGGTTGTGCGTATTATGACGAATATGTTTATTTTCATTGCCTATGGTTTTTTATGGAGAATGAAAGCGCATGCGCGTGAAAGTTTAACCATTGCCTTTGGTAATGAGAAATCCCCTGCGGAAATCAAAAAAATATTTAAACGCTGCTTTGAAGGTTTTGGCCGTGGTGCTTTAGAACTTGGTTATTTTTGCATGCATCCGCATTTGCTTAAACAAAAAGCATTCTTTGCCCCTGGCAGTAAAGAACTCATCGACAAGGCACTTGCCGAGGGCAAAGGGGTCGTTTTAATCACCGCCCATTTTGGTAATTTCCCTTTGATGCTGTTGTACATGGCCCAAGCTGGTTATCCGACCAATGCCATTATTCGCCCTTCACGCGATG
>CAYZPQ010000006.1:0-16733 GCA_964480185.1 uncultured Planctomycetales bacterium
GGTGGCCTCAGCCTCGATGCTCGCTGAAATCTACCGCCCAGGCCTCGCTTCCGTTGGTCTTCTCATGGCCATTTTGGGTAATGTAATCGGCACTTATGCCGGTATTCTCGTTGGTCAAATCTGCCGTTTCCTTGGATAGCTTTTCCCTGTCATCCCCGAATGTTTTAGGCCCTCATACCGGGCACGACTTATTAGTCGTCGGGGATCCAGCTTTCGCGCGAATTAATTAAAAATATTCCTAAAACATCTATTCTCAATAACTTACACTCCTTGACGAAAGCGTTTTCTGTGGTATCTTTGAGCGATTTGTATAGACCTTCTAATCACATCCATCGCTCATCGGGAGTACTGTTCATGAAACGTTTTGTATCGTTTATTGTCTTAACTGCTTTTGTCCTTAATTCTTTCGGTATTACAGCTGTCCATGCCAACATGGCCTTGCCAACTCCCGGCACCATGGTCAATTTAAGTCCTGCCTTTGAACCCGCTTTGATTAAAGGGTTAACCATTAATAAAGATAATCCATTTGTGTTCGATTTTATTGTCGATGCTGGCGAAAACAATATTGAAGGCAATGAGTTAAAGCAGCAATCGGATCGCATGATTAAGTATTTCTTCTCTGCCTTAAGCGTTCCTGAAAAAGATACCTGGGTTAATTTAAGCCCTTATGAAAAAGACCGTATTGTTCCTGATGCTTTAGGGCAAACAGCAATGGGGCGTGATCTGTTGGCTCAAGATTATATTCTTAAGCAATTAACAGCGTCATTGCTTTATCCTGAGAAAGACTTAGGGAAAAAGTTCTGGGATAAGATTTATGCGAAGGCCCGTGAAACTTATGGGGCAGATGTGAATATTCCTGTGAATACGTTTAATAAAGTGTGGATCGTCGCTGAGAAGGCGCATGTGTATGAGCATGGGCAGACGGCTTGGGTTGTGGATGGGCATTTGAAAGTCATGTTAGAAGAAGACTACTTGGCATTATCGAGAAATAGCCACACATTAACGGGTCCTGTCACCGCGACACTCTCCCAATCCTCAGAGCCTCAAAAGCAGGCTCCTCCGGTTGGTAGAGAACTCGTCGCAGTGCCACCCGTGAATGTGACTAAGACTTTATCAACGCAGGTGATTCGTGATCTTATTATTCCTGAGATTGAAAATGAAGTTAACACGGGTAAGAACTTTGCTCAATTACGACAAATCTTTAATAGCCTTATTTTAGCGACATGGTTTAAGAAGAATTTGAAAGAGTCTATTATTAATAAGGCGATTACGGATAAAAATATCGTCAATGGTTTAGTCGCTGACGCGCAATCTTTATCCACAGAAAAAATTTATCAGCAGTATTTACAAGCCTATAAAAAAGGTGTCTTTAATCTTATTAAAGAAGAGCAAAATCCAATTACCAAAGAAACATTGCCTCGTAAATATTTCTCCGGAGGGTTTACCCAGCAACAAGGTCTTGAAGTGTTCAAAGCAGATGCAGCGATGGTGACAAAGGCGATGAGAAATAATGCCACGTTAAAAAGAGTCAGCGTAGCACTCGCAAAATCTGGCTCTTTGAGAGTAGCGCCGAAAGATGCTGCTATGATGGATGCATTCTACTTTGCTAATCAGCAAAGGCCAAAAGGGAAGTTTATTGATTAATTCAGTCAATAGAGTCTTTAACATTGGAATTAGTGGTCAAGGCAGTTTGACATTGAGTAGCGACGGAGATGTTTATTTAAAGTATCAAGAGCCACTAAGAACATATAATCTGCAGTTACATGAAAAGGCAATGGAGGGAATTACAGGATTAAGTGATGCTGACAAAATATGGATGGCGAATAATGGTTTGGTTATTGTCAAGAAAGCATCGCGTGTTTTTGTTTATCAAATTGGTTTTGATAAGGAAAGCAAAATTGTGTTTTATCCAGTTGAGCTTTCTTTAATAGAGAAGTACATAGCGTCAAGATATTTAAATACGGATGATTTGCTGGATTTCGTCGGCAGCGATGAGTATGGTCTCGATATTTTCAAGACAAACTTTTTTGAAGAATTCGTGAGGCTCACAAGTAAGGATGGAAAAGTACTAGATCTTTTACCTACTGAATTATCATTCTTAATTCAAAAGACGATGCGGTCTATTGATATTACCAGCCAAGCCATGACAGCAGTTGAACCTATTAGTATAGAGAAAATATTGACGCAGACTAATGGTGGTTTATTGACTAAGAGTTTTAAAGGAAAAGGAATTCTTGTAGTTATAGATGCTATTTTAAGAGGATTACAAAAGAAAAGAGATGACGTTGCGACCATCAAAGCTCAATTAAGGAGTAATGAGATTATTGATCTTCTGTTTAATGATCCTAGTTTATTCTTTTACCAATTCGTATTAAGTGACAAAGGATTAAATATCACATTTAAGGATGGAAGTGTTATTAATGTGTGGTCGAGATTTGCACCAAATCCTCCAAGAATGCGTATCACAGGAACAAATTTAACCGCTGAGCAAATTGAGGCAGTATTTGCTTCGATAATGAATCAATTCGGTTTAACGCTTAGTACAAAAGACCGTCAAATTCCTACTCCTTCCGCAAATGCAGCGATGGTGTCCCCGGCGATGAAAAAGAAGGCTGATTTAGAAAGTATTAGAGCAGCTCTCACAAAATCTGGATCAGGAAAGTTTGCTTTTGGAGGCAGAGAATTTGTTACGCAGAAGAAATTGAATGATTTAGGTGATTTTTTAGGTGCACTTGTTCTTGAGTTAGATCCTGAATTAGGAGAAGGTTTAATAGATGAGCTTATAACTAATCCATTGGATTCACAGCACATTATTACCTTTCAATCGACTGATGATACTGAAAAAGAGTGGATGTCTTTTCTTGATTTATTTAGACGGCAATACAGTCCTTTGATGGATCTATTGAAGTTTACTCTAGTTAAATCACCCAAGCATCAAACGCTATTGATATCTTGGCGACAAAACCCCAAATTAGGAGAGATTCCCAAGAGAAGTAAAATAAAAGCAGATATTAAGCGTGTGGTAGTAGAAATAGATAAAGATATGGATACGATCACTAAATTATTAAGCACTGAAACAAGTCAAGCTATGACCAGTTTAGATGATGTAGCTGATGATGTAGTTCTAGCATGGGAGGAATTAATGAGCGACGCGGAATATGTGCGTCTGAGCCAATCTTCTCCTTTATCAGAAATATTCAGAAGTGGGACAAAAGTTCTTACAGAAGAAATCGGCGATGATAGGGCTAGAATTAAAAAATATTATTTATTGTTGAGTGATGTTGTAGGGGCGTTACTCGCATTATACCGACAGAATAAAACCATTGCAGAGAGACCGGAGTATACAGGAGATGCGGAGATAATCGAGAGAGTCAGACGTTTTAATGATTTTGATGCAAGGTTTATATTTCCAGGAATAATGGTAGAAAAATTGAGCAGTTTCATGTCTGCGCTTGAGGGGTATGGCAAAGTTCTTGATTATAATGATTTGCCACCACAAGGTATGCAAGACCCTGCAATGAATACTCAAGATGTTATGTCTTTTGGAGAGATTCAAGAAATGATGGGGAGAGAGGTTAGCGCTTATAGTCGTGCGAGAATGAAAGTTTATAGTAAGAATGGGAATGGATTTCTAGGAGTTACATTGTTAGAAAAAAGAAGGCATTTTCAATTTGTTAATGTCACTGCGTTTAAAATGAATAGGGGTAAATTCTACATTGCTGACAAAGAAGATGATGGTTCAATCACCTACAGAGTGATAGATCCTAAAGCAGATTTGCCTGCGAAGGAAATAATTAAAATTAAAAGAGATCAATTGCCCAATGATGTCAAGGCGGCTTTTGGTATTGCTAGTTCAGCGATGGTAAGTGTTACAAGAAAATTTAATAAAAGGACGGTTACTGGGTTAAGTGCTGTATTAAGAGACGGTAGGATTTTTACTCTGGTAGACACAATTTTAACAGGATTAGGGAGGGAAAGAAAAGATGTTGATCAGATGAAGGTTGGCCGTCTAGGTCAACGAGAGCCAGTAGAAATTGCTTTTAATACAAGCGATCTTTTTATCTATACATTTAATTTGGCACAACAAGATTTAAGAATTACTTTTCGTGATGGTGGGTTTGTATCAATGCATTATTCGACGGCAAAATCATCGAGTGAAATTCGAATTAAGGCCGAAGGTTTTAATGAAGAACAAATAGTAAATGTATTTGAAGCACTGATGAAGCAATTCTCTTTGCGGCTTATTGAGCAAAAGGCTGACCTAGTAAGTCAAGCAATGATAGTGCCTGTCGAACGGATTGTTAAAACAAAAAATTATCGACTTAATAAGGACGGGGTTAAGCAAATAAGTGATAATTTAAAAGGGAAAGGTATACTTACATTTCCAAGACTTGTGTTGCGTGCTTTAAATAGGCAACAATCAGAGGTTGTAAGTATGCAGGTGGGTTTAAAAAATAATACTCCTCATACCTTGCGATTTGATGCGACAGATTTAGGTATTTATGAATTTAGTTTAGGGCAAGTTGGTTTAACAATTAGATTTCAAGAACAAGAAATAACTCTTAAATACAGAAGGACGAGCAATGTTCCAGAATTCACTGTGGAAGCGCAAGGTTTTACTGATAATGATGTGGAACATGTTTTTGCTGAATTGAGTAAATCATTTCAATTAGAAGAAAAAGTGGATAAATTGCTTCCAGTTGCAGCTGGAGATGCTGCTTTAACTAGCCCCACCGGGGGTATTGATTTGAATACGGCGGATATGGGCATGACCATTGAGACTGATGCTCAAGGTGGTGTTCAAGTTAAAGTTGATTCAGCCATGATTGAACAAATCAAGCGCGAAGGGTTTAAGTCTATTAATCCTGTGATTATTAACATTACTCCTATTCAAGATATTCGTCCTTTCCTCGGTTTAAGTCCCGCTTAAGTCTATGAGTTGGCGCCAGTTATCAATGATTCAATTGATAACTGGCGCTTTGTTTTAAAGCCTCTTAAATAATCGATTGCCCTAATTAGATAGTAAATATATAATAAGAATCCTTAAATTAACGTAGGAGGTTTGTATGGGAAATGCATTGAATTTTGACGATAAGAACTTTCAGGCTGAAGTGTTAAAGGCCACTGGTCCGGTTTTAGTGGATTTTTGGGCTGAATGGTGCGGGCCTTGCAAAATGTTGACACCGATTATCGATGAATTGGCTGTTGAACTTCAAGGTAAGATTAAAATTGGCAAGGTTAATGTGGACGAAGCCCCTGATTTAGCCGGGCACTACAATGTCATGTCCATTCCAACCTTATTGATTTTTAAAAATGGCGAAGCGGTAGATCAAATCGTTGGCGCTATGCCGAAAGACCGCTTATTAGCGAAGTTACAACCACATCTATAAGTTTAATTCATGGAGTTTAAATGTTTATTGAAGTCTTGAAATCAAAAATAGGGCATGCGACTGTTACCAAGGCGGAACTTTATTATGAAGGGTCTATTACAATTGACTCATCATTAATTAAAGCCGCCGGGATGATCCCTGGGGAAAAAGTCCATGTGCTTAATGAGAATACAGGCGCTCGTCTAGAGACGTATATTATTGCAGGGGAACCTAATAGTGGTGAGATTTGTTTGAATGGTCCTGCCGCACGTCAAGGGTTCGTCGGTGATAAGTTAATTATTTTAAGTTATGCCTTGGCGGAGGTTGACGAAGCTAAAAAGGTGCAACCTAAAATTGTGTACTGTGATGCTAAAAACCGTGTGCAGAAAAAATGATGTTAGGTAGCTTAAAGGTAAGAGTGTTCGGCGATCCATGTTTGACAGTGAAATCAAAACCTGTCAAAAGTGTAGGGCCTGTTGAACGGATGCTCATCGCGTCGATGGTCGAAACCATGCATGCGCATAAAGGCATTGGTTTAGCGGCACCGCAGATTGGCGTGAATGAACAGATCTTTGTCGTCGATACAGGTAAAGTCAGATTAGTGGCCATTAACCCTAAGATTTTAAAAACACGCGGCCGTGAAATCATGGAAGAAGGATGTCTCAGTATTCCTCAATTGGCTGTTAATGTCGCGCGTGCGACGGAGATTGACGTCGAATACACGGATGAAAATAATAATGTGATTGCGGCCCATTTATCCGGCCTTCCTGCTAAAGTGTTTCAACATGAGCTTGATCATTTAAATGGTGTGTTAATCACCGATTATTTAGCCCCAGCAGCACGCGCTAAAGTCATTGCTTTAATCAAAGACGGAACTTATCAAGGAAAAAGTTAAGATGTCGACGGAAATGAACCAACAGTATGAATCCGGTTTAGTGCGCTTGCCGTCATGGTTTAAGCAAGATGTGCCTTCTATGGATAAAATTCAATCCATGAAAGATATGTTTCGGGGGGCCAAATTAAATACCGTGTGCGAAAGTGCGCGTTGCCCGAATATGGGTACCTGTTGGAGTGCTGGAGTTGCAACGTTTATGATTCTCGGTGGCACATGCACACGTGCCTGCCGTTTTTGCGCTGTCCCTGCCGGTCGACCAGATGCCTTAAATCCGCATGAGCCCGACGAAGTTGCTCAAGCGGTAAAGACAATGAAATTAAGTTATGTGGTCATCACCTCAGTTGCCCGTGATGATTTAGATGATGAAGGGGTAGGGCATTTTGTTTCAACCATTCAGACTGTACGAGCGCAAAACCCATCGACAAAGATTGAAGTGTTAATTCCTGATTTCTCAGGACGGTTAGAATTGCTTCAAGCCTTAAGCGATGCTGCCCCTGAAGTCATTAGCCATAATATTGAATGCCCCCGTCGATTATCGAAGATGATGCGTCCTCAAGCGCAGCATGACCGTTCATTAACAGTCTTAAAAGATTTTCGCCGTTTAGCCCCACACAGTTTTGTAAAGTCCTCCTTCATGGTCGGTGCCGGTGAAACCGATCAAGAAGTCGAAGACTTAATGCGTGAATTAGTGGACCATGGTTGTCAGATTTTAACCATTGGCCAATATTTAGCACCGACGCAACTGAAGCGTCATTTGCGCGTCAAACGTTTTGTCACACCGGAACAATTTGAGCGTTATGCGCAGTTCGGTCGAGATTTAGGTTTAACGTATGTAGAAAGCGGCCCCTTGGTGCGCAGTTCATTTATCGCCGAGCGCGGCTATCGTGAAACCTTAAAAGCATTTCAATCACCCTCATGAAAGACTCTCTCAAAAATACATTGTCGTTAATTGGACGATTTGGTTTAAGTGCAGCCCTGATGTGGTGGGTCTTAAGTAAAGTTGATCTCAAGCACATGGCCGAGTCCTTGCAAGGGGCTGATTATGGGCTCATGTTTGTGGCATTTTGCGTCGTGGTATTGACCACGTTAATTATTCTTTGGCGTTGGCGTATTTTAATGAAATCTGTTGGGTTAAAAGTGGGGTATTACAACACTTTCCGTTGGTTTTTCATCGGCCAATTTTGTAATTTATTCTTACCGACTTCAATCGGTGGGGATGTGGTCAAAGGCATTGGGCTTGCCAATGTGATCGGTAATAAACCGAAAGTATTTGCGTCGATTGTCCTCGATCGTTTAACAGGTTTTATTGGCATTGTCTTAACATCCGTCTTGGCGTTTTCATTTGGTCGTTCTATCGTCAATGATCAAACAGTTGTTTTATCCATTGCCGCGATGACAGTGTTTTCCGTGACCTTAGCCATTGTCTTAATGAGTCAGCGTATTTTTACCACCTTATGCAAGGTCTTTGGTTTTTTACCGAAAGTCAAAGAAGCATTGTTGCGATTGCATGATGATGTGATTTTATTGCGCTCGCAGCAGCGTCGGGGTTGGTATTCCATTGTGTTGTCTGTATTAGCTCAATTGGTGTTAGCACTTGGTTTTTATATCACAAGTTTGGCCATGCATCAGGATGTAAACTTGGTGTATTTTATTATTTTTTCGCCACTTGTCTGTGTGGCCACCGCTTTACCGTCGATTGGCGGGTTGGGTGTTCGAGAAATCGGATGGGTGTACCTCTTAAGTAAGGTGGGGGTGCATGAAGGTGTGGCATTGGGATTAAGCCTGATGAATTTTGGATTCACCGTTGTCATTGGCATCTTTGGCGGGCTTCTCTATGTCCTTACATTATCTCATCGACGGGTATAATGTCGTTAAATCGGTCGCGGCGTTTTCCAATAAACCGCTGTCTGATGGGCGTGATGCCTTTATCACATGGCTTAAAACTGATAGGCCACAAGGCAGCATGAATAACCGTGTCACCGTTGTGTTTGACGGGCGTGGTGATGTGTTTGGCCAAGCAATACGGGGAGATGTTGAAGTTATCTTTACTCACGGCACGAGTGCCGATGACCGTATTCGCTCCATCGTTGAGAAATATCCACGTATTAAAGATGTTGTTGTCGTCAGTAATGATAAAGACATTACCATTTATGCTAGGGCTTTAGGGGCGACGATTGTATCAGTTGAGCGTTTTACAGTGGGATTAAACCGTACCATTAAATCGTCGCAGGCATCGGGTAAAAAAGCCAAACATCATAAACAACAGCCCGTGAAGAATATTTCACACGTCAAGGCGGCTGCGATCAATAAAGAGTTACGAAAGCTTTGGATCAACGATGATTAAAAACGTATTATACCGATGCCTTTCTTTTATTGCCGCCTGCGGAGATGCTGTATTATTCTTAGGTAAAATTATTAAGACAATTTGTCGAGGGAGAATTCGTTTTTCACAACTCGGTGATGAAATGTACCATCAAGGGATTTCATCGCTCTTAATTGTGATACTTTCCTCCTTAGCGACAGGCGCTGTGTTAGGGTTGCAAGGTTTTGCCACATTGCAGCGTTTTGGCGCCAAAGAATTCATGGCGCCTTTGGTTGCATTATCATTAGTGCGTGAATTAAGTCCTGTATTTACGGCATTTGTATTCTCGGGAAAATCTGGGGCAGGGATTACGGCTGAATTAGGCACAATGAATACCAATGATCAAATTCAAGCCACACGTGTCTTAGGTGTTGACCCCATTGAATTATTAGTGGTGCCGCGATTTCTCGCGTGCGTATTAGTATTGCCTATTCTCGTCGTTGTTTCTGAATTGGTTGGTATTGGTGGTGGTTATTTGGTGGCGGTGTATAAAGCCCAATTGCCCGGTGTTGTCTATCTTGATCAAACAATTGGCGCTATTAAGTATGTTGATTTCTTAAGCGGTTTAATTAAAACACTGTTCTTTGCGGTGATCATTGGTTGGATTTGTTGTTATCAAGGATATATTACTAATGGTGGTTCATTAGGTGTTGGGCGATTTACGACCAAGGCTGTGGCCACCTCCTATGTGGCAGTTGTCGTCTCAAATGTGGTCTTAACAATGTTAATTTTAACGGTTTGGGGATAATATGAAAGTGATGCATGTGCGATATTCAATGTTTAGTTTACTGATAGTAGCCTTAGGTTTTATTGCTTTAGGCTGCAGTCGTTCAAGCTCATCCAATCAAGGATTGGTACAGAGTTTTAATGCGCCGGTCATTGAGCCTAGTTGGATACGTAATGGTGACCCTATTGTCTTTGAAAAAAATCGTTGGTACCCCATGGATGATACCGAAAGTCTTACCGACAATGAAGTGTATCAAATCGGTGAAAAAGTCCGACGTGCGTCCTTTTGAGCGATTATATACCAAGTTTTCTCGAGGACGTTTTCGTTACTATGAGCGGATGATGAATGATTGATATTGTCAATGTGACAAAACAACTCAATGGCAAAGCTGTTCTTGATAAAGTGTCATTTAATATTCAAGACGGGGAAATCTTTGTCGTGATGGGGCCAAGTGGTACAGGTAAGACGGTTCTTTTAAAACACATGATTGGTTTAATGAAACCCGATAGTGGCACCATCACCATTAATGGAGTCGATGTTGCTACCTTAAGCGAAGATAAATTATTAAAATTCCGTCGGCAATTTGGCTATTTGTTCCAAGAAGGGGCTTTGTATGATTTTTGGAATATTTTTGATAATGTCGCCTTCCCTTTAAGAGAACATACATCCATGTCAGCTCATGAGATCAAGGCCCGTGTTCATGAAGTCTTGCATTTGGTTGATTTGCCCGATGTCATGACACGTATGCCTAGCGAATTATCTGGAGGGATGAAAAAGCGCGTTGGTTTAGCCCGGGCTATTGTGTTAAATCCAAAAATCTTATTATGCGATGAGCCTACATCAGGTCTAGATCCTATCCGTAGCCGTGATATTTCAGATTTAATCAGAGATATTGCACGTAAGATCGGGTCAACATTGGTGATGACCTCGCATGATGTGTTTAATTCATTGCGTATCGCAGATCGTGTACTAGTGCTTAATGACGGCCATATTGCAGCATTAGGTCGACGGGATGAAATTATCCCTAGTTCAAATGTTTTTGTGACAGAGTTTTTAAACGCCTCACGGGTTTAGGAGGGATTTCGTATGGAGCAACCGCTTTTAATCAGACGTATCTTAGCCGGGCTTTTTTTCATTATTGGAATTGCCTTAATCGTCCTTGTTGTTTTCTTTATTGGCGTTGACCGCGGGTTTACACAGCCTAAATTTCAAGTTGATGTTTTATTTAATGAAGTGGGTGGTTTGATTGAAGGGGCACCGATTCGTATTTCAGGGGTTGATGTCGGTTCCGTCGGAGAAATTCATTTTCTTGATGAGCCAGTTGAAGGGCGTAGCTTGAAAGTCAAATTGAATATTTTACGTAAGTATGAGTTTCAGTTTCGCAAATGCTCACGCATTAGTATTAAGACCGAAGGCGTCTTAGGTCAAAAGTTGATTGAAATCAGTGAAGATTTAACACGCAAAGTATTTGATCCTGATAAATACATCGTGGGCCAAGATCCTTTGGATGTCGAAGACATGGCGAGTACCATTACCCGTACCGCTTTATCTTTACAAGCCACCAGCACTGATTTGCAAGATGTTTTAACAGAATGGAAGTACATATCCCGTAAAATTAAACGGGTGACTAATCGGGTTGAAGATAAATTAATTGAAGGAAACTTGTTTAAAATATTCTAAGTGGAGAATGCTATGTTTGTTGTGTCCAATTTTATCGAAGCCATTGCCATCGTTGTTAATATTATCCTAACCATCATGTACTGGTTAATCTTGATCCGTGCCTTAATTAGCTGGGTTAATCCTGATCCTTTTAATCCGCTTGTTCAATTCCTTTATCGCACAACCGAACCTATTTTGGAGCCCATACGCCGTTTATTGCCAGCCTTACCCATTGATATTTCTCCTATCATTGTATGGCTATTGATTATGTTCCTTAAACACTTCTTAGTGTCGTCGTTGATTGAATTAGCCATGCGGTTAAAGTAAGGAAAATGTTGCAAAGTATTTAAATATAATGTATATAAATAAGAGTTAAAGAATTATATTGAGAGAGGATTATTATGTTTGATCAAGTGAAGAAGATGATGGAATTAAAGAAGCAAGCCGATATTCTCAAAAAAGAGTTAGAATCGACAGTTATTGAAGTTACTGAAGTTCGTGGTATTAAGCTTGTAGTCAATGGAGCGCAATTTTTTCAATCCATTGATATTGATGAGTCATTATTAGCCCCAGGCACAAAGAATCGCATTCAAATGGATATTTTACGTAGCTTAAATACAGCGATCAAGCGTTCACAGCAAGCTGCTGCTACTAAAATGAGAAATATGCCTGGTTTAAACATACCTGGACTTTCATAACATAAATAACAAAGGGGAAAGTATGCCGTACGATGCAACATTAGATGTAGCCACGTTTAAAGAAGTGATTGAGTTTCCAACAACACGTGTGACAGTTGGCGTTTTTTCTTATAACGGTGCCCCTAAGAAATTGCAATTGACCCGTGAGAATATGATTGATGCTCAATGGAATTATACGAAATTAGGTCGTTTGACCAAAGAAGAAGCTCAAGCTGTTATGCCAATCATGGTTAAAGCTGTAGAAACAATGTAATTTGTTGTTGAAGTGCTGTGAGTGAAACTTATCCCGCTTATGTTAAGCGGGATAAGTTTTTTGTCCTTTATTACGTTTATAAAGAATTGAGAGGTGAACTATGGGAAATGAAGTCTATTTAACACGCGCAGGGTTTCAAAAATTGCAAACGCAATTAGAATCCTTGAAGACCACAGAGCGTCAAAAAATTGCCAAAGCAATTGGTGAGGCACGCGCCCAGGGTGATATTTCTGAAAATGCAGAATATGATGCGGCCAAAGAAGCCCAAGCTCATAATGAAGCGAAGATTGCTGAATTAGAGGGTAAGCTTGCCAATGTCCGTATCATCGAGAATGAGAACATCCCGTCGGATAAAGTTTATATTGGTGCAACAGTCACCTTAATCGATGTGGATAGCGATGAAGAACTCGAATATTTATTAGTGTCTCCTGAAGAAGCCAATTTCGAAGAAAATAAAATATCTGTATTCTCTCCCATTGGCAAAGGCCTTTTAGGTCACAAAGTCGGTGAAACCGTCAGCATCAAAGTCCCTGCCGGTACATTGACGTACAAAGTCAAAAAGATTAAACGGTTATAAAAATAAATGACAGCGCCTTATTCTTTGATAAAGAATAGGGCGCTGTTATTTATTTGACGTCTTGCTTCGAAGAGAGTCCAACCCACAAGGCTGTTAAGGGAAGTAGGGCGAAGCAAATGCGGTGCAATGTGGTATCAAGCCACCACTTAATTTCGAAGAATGTATTAAGCCAATAATATCCCATCACAATACTTAAATAAACCCCGATAAAAATTCCAATCCACATATGTTGTCGATTAAATGCCTTCTTCCAAAAAAGTCCAATCCCTAATCCTAATAAAATCCAAAGACCTTGCCATTTAAGGCCAATTAATTCGACAATCGGGTAGGAGACAATCGTTTTTAATCGTTCCAAGTTACTTGGTTTCGTCGTCGATAATAAACCATTGATAAATGCTTCATTGGATGGTGCTAGGGATAATTGAAAAAATACCGTCGGTGCATAACAAAGTCCAAGCAAGGCTAGCCAGCGCCATTGACGGGTTTGTTGCTCAGCACAGATTAAAAGGGCTGTCAGTAAGACGCTGGCCACAAGGCCGTCGGTTTTGGTAAAACTTAAACATCCAATGCACAGTGGCATGATCCATAATAATGTGGGAAAGCGAGAACGCAATAGCCAGCAGGAAAAGATACTTAGCGTCAGTAGTCCGATGAGAATATCACTGTATTGACTGATCGCTAGCGTGGTGCAAAAAGGAACGATGAATATCGATAAGCCTAAAAGGCCTGTCATCCAAATGGCTACGCCCATTAAACGTAAGGTGCTTATCAGTATTAGAATAATGGTCAGCGCAAAAACGATAGAACATAGCATGGGCCATGCTTGACTTGCAGTTCCCATCCATTGCCAACCAAAGGTGATGATCGACGGTAATAATAATGGGTAATGTGTATTTGTACGCCATAATTCCGGCGCGAACATATCTTTATAATGCTCTTGGCTTAAAAATAAAAATTTCGCTTTAAGATTCCAACACGACCAAGCATCCCAACCCCCTAAAGGGAATGAAGTGCTTTGGGCGACAAGCGGTATCGTGATAATGCCTATAATGGCCGCGATAATCCAGTAATCATGACGATTCCCTAAGGATACAGGTTGTGGGTATTTCCGACGGTAATTTAATCCAATGAGAGTTCCCAGTGGAAGCAGTGTCAGGATAATGGTTACCCAGCGGTTAAAATTATTAAAGACAAGCATTTGGCCAAAGATAAGTAAGGCCGCAAAACAAAAACCTAAGCATGTGCCTAAAGAGAATTGTAAAAGTAAGGGCAATTGATTACGGGTCAGCAATCGCAGGGATAGCATTCCAATGAGTATTAAAGAACAGAGGGCAATGACTATCATGGTTTGGGTAATTGATCCGATTGCACAGCTAACACAAGGCCCGTAGGGCTTATTTTGAGTGGTGTTAGCTGATATTTCTGTAGAAATTGTTGAGCAGATTCTTTGCTTGAGGCATCAATGAGCACGAGTGGTCCTTGGGCTTGATTTAAATGCAATATTGTGGGAGCCAGGCTATATTGAGCCAATTGATATTGAGCAATGACAGCGGGGATTTCAATGTCTTTATCGGTCAAATACGACGCATCATGCTGGTTTTTAAAGAGACTAGCAAGTTGTTGAAATGGTTCAGCAAGTTTATGTAAGGGGAAATGGGTTGTTGAGGTTTTGAGCATAATGATATGGCCATAGCCCGTGAATAGGCCGGCTACAGAGAATAAAACCACGACACTAAGATAAAAACGTTGGAGCATATTCATGATCAAAAGAGTTCCTTGAGACGAAATAATGCATTAATAAAGCCAGTGCAGCTTTCATCGTATATTTTGTTCTGTACGAACGCAATAGATTTTGTGACATTGGTAAAACCATGGAATATTTATAGACGAAGAACGCATTATAGTATAAAGTTTTTAATCATATCAGTATAAAATCATCATTACTCTGGAGGTTGTTGTGGTATCTATTGGTGTTATTGGATGCGGGCATTGGGGCCCGAATCATATTCGTATTTTCTCACAATTGCCGGGTTCTCGTGTGCTCATGTGCGCCGATTTAGATAATAAACGATTGACCTCTATCAAGGGTTTATACCCAACCATTGAAACAGTTAATGATTACAAAGCCATTTTAAATAATCCAGCTATTGATGCTGTTGTCGTCGCTGTACCTACAAATTTCCATTTTCAAATTACCCAAGAAGCCTTGTTAGCCTCTAAACATGTTTTATGTGAAAAGCCATTGGCGTTAAAAGCAGAGGAATGCGAGATATTAGGAAAGTTAGCGGATAAACAAGGCAAATTATTAATGACCGGCCATATCTTTGTTTTTAATCAAGCCATTGTTAAGCTCAAAGAATATATGTCAACCGGTGAGTTGGGGGATATCCATTATGCGCATTCGGAGCGTACTAATTTAGGTCCTTTTCGTTATGATGTTAATGCCCTCTGGGATTTAGCCCCGCATGATATATCCATCTTTAATTATTTATTTGATAGCACTCCTATTTCTGTGTCTGCCCGTGGTCATAAATGTTTAGGGGGTAATTTAGAAGACCTTGCTTTTGCCACATTAGATTATCCAAATAATATCATGGTCAATATTCATGTCAGCTGGCTTGATCCTAAGAAAGTTCGTCAAATCACCGTCGTCGGTGATAAGAAAATGGTGGCATGGGATGACTTGGACAGTGAAGGTGGGATTAAGCTTTATGACAAGCATGTGGAAAAGACCTCCGTGTATTATGAAACATATGGAGAGTTTCAACTGTTATCTCGCGAAGGTGGAATTACAATCCCTAAAATTGGTATCAATGAACCATTGAAGAATCAAGCGCAGTATTTCATTGATTGCATTACGAATAATCAAAAACCTATTTTAGCGGATGCTAAGCGTGCTGCCGATGTGGTGCGTACATTAGCTGCCATTGATACGTCGATTAATCGCAAAGGTGAATTGGTTAATGTATGAGTTATACCAAACATGATAAAGCATTAGTAAATCCTGACGCTGTGATTGGTGAAGGGACACGCATTTGGGCGAATGCCAATATCTTAGCGGGTGCCGTCATCGGTGCGCACTGCAATATTTGTGATGGGTGTTATATTGAAAAGGGTGGCCGCATTGGTAATCATGTGACCTTAAAAAATCACGTTGCGATCTGGGACGGTATAACCTTGGAAGATGATGTATTTGTTGGAGCGGGAACAGTTTTTATCAATGACCGTAATCCACGTTCTAATCGTCAGGATGCCTGGGAATTAGAGACAGTGTTGGTCAAAAAAGGGGCTACCATTGGGGCCAATGCCACGATCATGTGTGGTGTCACCATTGGTCAATATGCCGTCATTGGCGCCGGTGCGGTTGTGTTAGATGATGTGGCGGACCATAGTATTGTCGTCGGGAATCCAGCTAAGCCAAAAGGTTTTGCATGCCAGTGCGGGCGAAGATTAGATGATTTATATCATTGCTCATGCCAAAAGAAATACACCTTCATCAATCAGAAATTACATTTAATCTAATATGTCAACATTACCCCGCATTTTAGTTTGCCCAGTTGCGTATAATGAAAAAATCAAATTAAAAAGCGTTATTGAACGTTTTTTAAATTGCCGTTTGCACAATAAAATTGATTATATGATTGTGGATGATGGTTCTGATGATGGGACCAGTGAATTAATTGCATCATATCACGCTCAAGGGGTGAAGACTGTTAAGCATGCCAAACGTAGCGGTGTAGGTGCTGCGATTCGTACGGCCATTATGTATGCAAAGAAAAATAAGTATGACATTATTGTTATCATGGCGGGCAATGATAAAGATAATCCTCAAGAAATTCCTTTTTTAATTGAACCAATTATTCATGGTGGTTTTGATATTGTTCAAGGATCACGTTATTTTGGTCAAGTGGGCACCGGCGGGCAAATGCCGTTGTACCGCAAACTCGCCACCCGTTTACACCCCCATGTATTTTCCTTATTTACAGGTAAAAAATTGACCGATACTACCAATGGTTTTCGCGCCATGAAATTATCGCTGTTTGATGATAAACGCATTAATTTAGAGCAGTCGTGGCTGGATACCTATGAGCTTGAGCCTTATATCTTATGGAAGGCAATTGTGTTAGACTATAAATTCACAGAAGTGTTTGTGACCAAGATTTATCCACCGAAGCAATTAGGCGGTTATACCA
>CAYZPQ010000006.1:16743-19100 GCA_964480185.1 uncultured Planctomycetales bacterium
GATCCCTTTATTAAGCTGGTGGAGCATTTTAAAACCTTTGTTTTATTTGAAGTTAGGAATTAAGAAATAATTGGTAGCTGTCACCAATTAATTGGAGTGGGATATAGAAAATGAGATTATACGGCAAGAATCCGGTGATTGAGCGTTTAAAAGAGAATCCAAAAAGTATCAAACGGATTTCCATTGTCGAAGAGCATCCGGACTTAGGGTATGTGCGTCAAAAGGGTAAGCAGTGGGGCATTAATGTCGTGGTTGTTCCTTATACCAAGATACAGAAAATGGCCCAAAGTTTAAATACCCAAGGCATTATTGCGGATATCGATGATGCGTCGTATATGGATTTTCAAATATTGTTAGATCATGCCTATGATAAAAAACGTTCTTTGGTTTTCTTAGATAATTTAACAGACCCTCAGAACTTTGGTGGCATTATTCGTACCTGTGGTAGTTTAGGTGGATTTGATATTGTGATTCCGACGACAGAATCCGTTGGTATTACGGAATCGGTATTGCGTGTCGCGTGTGGTGGAGAGAATTATTTAGCTATTTCCCGTGTTTCTAATTTGGGGAATGCTATTGATAAAGCTAAAGCCAAAGGCTTCTTTATTATTGGAACATCCACTAAAGAATCAAAGTCTATTGAAGAAGCCCAATTGCAATTTCCGTTAGGGGTTGTCATGGGTTCCGAGGATAAGGGGATGCGTGATATCATTCGCAAACGCTTGGATTTAGAAATCATGATCCCCATGAAACATCAACGCATGTCGCTCAATGTCGCGCATGCCACATCGATCGTCTGTTATGAAATCAATCGCCAAAAAAACAAATAAGATCACATTAAGTAAAAAAGATTTAGACGTTCAGAATTCCGCCTTGGATTTCTTTGCCGAGGCAGGTTTATTAAAACGTGTGCATCGCTCGGGCTGGTGGGTGGCAGGGATTAAGCATCCAGAAAGTGTTGCCGAGCATTGTTTTCGTTGTGCGTTGATTGCATTTTATATTGCCCATGAAGAAGGGCTTGATCCCTACCGCGCAGCGGTCATGGGTTTATTCAATGATATTCATGAAGCGCGCATTAATGATTTGCATAAGATGGGGCATTACTATATTGAATTCCGTGATGCCGAGAAAAAAGTATTTAAAGATCAGGTCGCGAAGTTTAATAATAGTTTGCGTGATATGCTGACGCGTTTGCGTGACGATTATGATCAACAAAATTCCCCTGAAAGCATTGCCACACGCGATGCAGATATCCTTGAGTGTTTATTACAAGCCAAAGAATATGTCGATGGTGGTTATCCAGTTGCCAAGACGTTCTTTAATCGCGCCCCAAATCATTTAAAAACAGCCACAGCCAAGAAATTATGGCAAGCCATGCAAACCTGGGACAGTCATACCTGGTGGCAACATGTTGTCAAATTTGAACGCTAAACTAAAACATGTCGTTGGGATTTTAGTAATAACCTTCCTGTGCGCAGGCTGCACAACGTATAATGCGGCCACCGACCGTAATGAATTCATTTACATTTCCACCTCCCAAGAAAAATCCATGGGAGACACTTACCATCATAAAATCGCCAGCACCGAAAAGTTAATCACCTCAGGGCCGGAATTTGACCGTTTAAATCGCATCGGACAAAAATTGGTGTTGGTATCAGATCGCCAAGACTATCCGTATCATTTTTATTTAATCGACAAAGATGAGATCAATGCCTTCACTGTTCCAGGTGGGTATATTTATTTTTATACAGGTCTATTTCGTCAATTAGGTACTGATGATGCCATTGCTGCCGTACTTGCCCATGAAATCGGTCATTGTTCGGCAAAGCATGTGGTGAAAAAATTCCAAGCTTCGCAGAATTACAGTTGGGGCAAAACCATTATTTTAGATATTGTCAGTTTAAAAATGCCCCAGGCCTCTTTATTAAAGACATTAGGTTCATTAAGTGCCGATGGAATTATGACACTCTCCATGAGTGCTTATGGTCGACGGGATGAGCTCGAAGCAGACCGTCTCGGAATTAAATATCTTCATTTGGCGCACTATGACTTAAATGGTATGATACAAGTGTTTGAAGTAATGCAGGCAAAGTCACCTAAAAATCAAATGCCGGTTTTCTTAAGATCACATCCTTTAACATCGGAGCGTATCAAAGCGGCGCAAGAAATTATTCGCGAGACAAAGTAATAACACGTTATGAAGCGTATTGGTCTTATTGCCAGCAAATTATCTCAGGCTAATTTAATCAGTTATAATATTTGGGTTTTTGTTCTTTCCAGTATTTGTGCCGTTGTCTTGTTTGTTGTCTGCGCCAGTGCGGTGGTCACGGGTTTATTTTTAGTATCTCTCGTCTGGC
>CAYZPQ010000006.1:19110-30826 GCA_964480185.1 uncultured Planctomycetales bacterium
GTTTTGTGGTGCAAGCTAGTTTGCTTATCTTGGCGGTTATGATTACCATTTTGCAGTTTTGTGCCATCGTTAAAAATATTCGCTTACGCAAAAAGTAAAACATGGACAAACCAATAGATACTTCTATACAGAATCAATTTGAACGCGGTTTGGTTGAATCCAAACAATTGTTCAAAGTGGTCTTCGATTATTCTCCCGCTGCTATTACCGTCGCTGATAAAAATGAATGCATTGTCGCCTGGAATCCCATGACAGAAAAGATGTTTAAAATGGGACGGGCTGATTTATTCAATAAACCCGTGCAAACGCTTTATACTCCTCAAGAATGGAAAAGAATCCGTGCGTTAAATATTCGTAAACAAGGGATGATTACGAATATTGATACTCAGATTATTTTAAAAGACCAAACCTTCATGGATGTGAATGCATCGATTTCAGTATTAACTGATGCGCAAGGTGAGAAAATTGGTTCTATTGCGGTCATCTACGATGTGACAGCCCAGAAGAAGTCGGAAAATTTATTAAAAGAATCCGAAAGTAAGTTGCGCATCATTCTTGATAATTCTGCCGCAGCCATCACCATGACCGATGATAAAGAACGCATTGTGTCATGGAATACGTATGCGGAGACAATGCTGGGGATGACCAAAGAAGATTTGTATTTATGCCCCGTATCAGCGTTATACCCACCGCAAGAGTGGAAAAATATCCGTGGATTGAATATCCGTCAAAGTGGATTTCGTCATCACCTTGAAACAAAAGTTCTTCGCAAAGATGGTACAGTTCTCGACGTAGATCTCTCTGTTAATATTATTAAAGATGATGAAGGCAAGATTGTGGGTTCAGTTGGGATGTTGCAAGATATTACACAGGCAAAGATCACCCGTGAATTATTATTGCAAGCAAAGATTGAAGCCGAAGAAGCGAATAATGCGAAGAGTGTTTTCCTTGCGAAAATGAGCCATGAAATCCGTACTCCCATGAATGCGGTTATTGGGATGCTTGATTTAACACTTGATACGGAATTAACCGAAGAACAAAAAGATAATCTGAAAGTCGCTCGGGATGCTGCTGATAATTTGTTAAGTTTAATTAATGATATTTTAGATTTGTCTCGCGCTGAGGCAGGTAAAGTTGTCATTGAAGATATTGAATTAAATTTGCCTGATGTGGTGCGTAATGTCTGTAAGGGGTTGACGGTTTTAGCGCGTAATAAAGGGATTGATATTATTTGGGACATAGATCCGCGTATTCCTAAATTACTCGTCGGTGATTCGGTAAGGCTTCGACAAGTCCTTGTAAATCTTGTTAATAATGCCGTTAAGTTTACGCATAAAGGCAAAGTACAAGTTAATGTTAAGTTAGCGAAAGCAAATACAGTTGATGCTGAAATTGTATTTGAAGTGATTGATAATGGGATTGGTATTCCTCAAAAGAATCTTCCGCATTTATTTGAAGTGTTTACCGAAGCGCATAATTCAACAGCACGTCGTTATGGCGGCACTGGTTTAGGTTTAGCTATTTGTAAGAAATTAGTTGAGATGATGAAGGGTCAAATCAGCGTCGAGAGTACAGAAGGTGTGGGAAGTACATTTCGTTTTACGATTATCTTTGGAGTACCTGCCAATACAGGTTCAGTTTTGAAAGATGGAGAACCTGGCAATATTATGACCAATGCAGCAGGTGCGACCTCGACCTTGCAATTGAAAATACTGTTAGCTGAAGACAATGTCGTTAATCAACGCGTTGCGTCTAAGACTCTAGAGAAATTTGGTTGGTCAGTTGTCTGTGTCGCAGATGGGCAACAAGCGTTAAATATACTGAGCACCGAACGATTTGATTTAATTCTGATGGATGACAATATGCCGGTCTTGGATGGTGTGTCAACGACCCAAGTCATACGTCGGGAAGAAAAACAAACGGGGCAGCATGTGCCAATCATTGCGATGACGGCCAATGCCATGGCAGGAGATCGCGAACGGTATTTGAATCAAGGCATGGATGGTTATGTATCAAAGCCTATTGATCGTCAGGTGCTTTACAATGAAATAATCAAAGTCATCCAACAACACACGACTTAAAAGATACAGGAGTTGACATGAGTGAAGCTATTATTGATTTAAAAGATGTTTTAGATCGCGTTCAAGATGATAAAGAGTTGTTACTCGAATTATTAGATATTTATCAAGAAGACTTTATTGAAAAACGCAAAGCGTTAGGACAAGCGGTGAGTGTCAAAGATTTAGTGAAGATTAAAGAGGTTGCTCATTCGATGAAAGGGGCTTCGGGAAATATTTCTGCAAAGCCTTTGTACCAGGTGTGTTTGGATTTAGAGTCATTAGCGAAGACTGGGAATTTTGACGGCATGCCTGCATTATTGCCGAAGATTGATGATTACTTTACTCAAATCCAAGCGTATGCCATTCAATTAAAGAAAGACTTTGCCCTCTAGGTGAACATCTGTTGCTCGTTTAAGGCAGATCAGCTATTAAAGTATAACTAATGCGAATACTTGGCCTTTGTTTAGTGTTGGTGTGTGCTGTTTGGTGTGCGTATGCCAATGCGATTTTTCATCCCTTTGTCCACGACGATACCGTTTTTATTCTCCAAAATCCTCGCATCAATCACATTGATTTAAATGAAATATTTTTTACCTTTACTCCCAATGAACAGGTAGGCGTTAATGCCTATTATCGTCCTTTATTAGAATTAATTTATCGTCTTGAATATAAAGCATTTGAATTTGATCCCGCCGCGTTTCATGCGGTCAATATCGCGGGACATAGTTTAAATACGCTGCTTGTTTTTGCCGTTTGCCTCTCATTAGGATGTGGGTTATGGTTTGCGTTTGCTATTAGTTTGTTCTTTGGTATTCATCCGGTACAAAGTGAAGCGGTGGCGTGTGTAGCGGGTATTTCAAATATCGCCGTGGCTTTTTTTGTATTAGGGGCATGGTTAAGTTATATCCGTGGGTGGTTTATCCCTACGATCGTGTTATTCATCGTCGGATTATTAGCCAAAGAAACAGCATTGGTATTTATTCCCATTGCCCTTGCCACAGATTGGTATTTGCGTCGCCGTCAATGGATGGCATGGGGGATAATTATTATAAGTGGTTTGCTCTTTCTTGGATGGCGAGGGGCATTAACACAGAGTTCTTTAGTAGCTGACCTTGCGGCCAATCCTCAGGAGCTTGTTTTAAGATTGGTGCATATTCCAACCGCATTGGTCATGTATGTTAAATCAATTGTCTGGCCGGGTGATTTACATTATTACCGCAGTTTAGATATTTTAAAAGCTTGGTGGCCTTATTGGATTGCCTTGATCGTCGGGATGGGGGGCTTGGTGTTTATAAGCCCGAGTGATAAAGAACGGCGTCGTTTGTATTGGTTTGGCTTAATTATTTTTATTAGCGGCTTATTGCCGATTTTAAATATTGTTCCTTTAATCAATGAATACTCATTGATACTCATCGCGGATCATTTTGTGTACTTACCTCTTATTGGTTTATTAATCAGTTTGGGATGTTGCCTGGAGCAATGGTTGTTCCCAGATCGACGCAAATACGTTGTCATTATTACGGCATTATTAGCATTATTTGGCACAATTTATCAAAATACATTCTGGCAAAGCGAAGTTGCGCTATTTGAACGCACGGTGCATTTTCAACCCAATTTTGGGCGCGCGCATGCTTTATTAGCACGGGCCTATTATTTTGAAAAGAGCTATAACAAAGCCTTAACGCATTACACTTATGCCGAAGATATTTTTAAGAAATACCTTCATCAAACTCAGGCAATGTCTGCGGGGAATCTTTATCGAGGATTTTTAAAAGGGGTGTACTTCGAATCCGCCCAAGCCTATGTTGCGCTTGGTCAATTTGATAAGGCTCACGCACAATATGCTAAAGCAATTGAGCAAGATCCTAATGATGCGAACCTCTATAATAATTTAGCTACAGTCTTAATGACTCAAGGCCAGTGGGATCAAGCCAAGAAAATATTGCACCAAACCATTCAATTAAATCCCTCCAATCTCATGGCCCGCAGCAACTTAGGTGTCTGTTATATCAATACAGGTTATCCCGATATAGCCAAAATCATCTGGCGTAATATCCTGACACGAGATCCTAACTTTGTCCCTGCGTTACAGAATTTATCCCACAAGTAAATAGAAGTTTATTGGTACAGAAATCCCGTGAGGGGAGACGAAGCATTGGCAATGCTGCGTTGTGAAGGTAGTCCGCTTAAGAAACCTCGTCGACCAGCATCAACAGCCATGGCAAAGGCTTTGGCTAATTCTGGGGGATTCTCGGCAGTAGCGACTGCGGTATTCACGAGTACGGCGGCAGCGCCCATTTCCATGGCTTCAGCGGCTTGAGATGGCGCACCAATACCTGCATCGACGATGATGGGAATATCTAATTCATTGATGAGCACTTGAATGAATTCTTTGGTACGTAAACCTTGATTGCTGCCGATAAAAGAACCGAGGGGCATGACAGTAGCGGCACCAGCTTTCACAAGTGCGCGCGCTGTATATAAATCGGGTGTTACATAAGGCATCACAACAAAACCTTCGCTCGCTAATACTTCGGTGGCTTTAATTGTTTCGGCATTATCAGGTAATAAATATTTACTATCATTAATGACTTCAATCTTAACCCAATTGCCATGCCCACTGGCTTTAGCTAAACGGGCGATGCGAATCGCTTCTTGAGCGGTGCGAGCACCCGAGGTATTTGTTAAGAGTGTGACATTTTTGGGGATATACTCGACGATATTCTCATCATGACGTTCTAAATCAATACGACGTAGGGCTACAGTAACAATTTCTGAACCTGACAAAGCAATGCTGTCCGCTAAATCTTTCTTATTCTTAAATTTACCCGTCCCAAGAAAGAAGCGGCTCTTAAATTGTTTGCCGGCAATTGTTAACGTATCGTCTAACATTAACCACCGCCAACAAAAGTGACTAATTCCAACACATCATCATTATTCAATGTCGTCTTGTCCCATTCATTGGAAGGAACAATGCGGCCATTTAATTCAGTGATTAAATGAGTCGGATTAGCGGTAACTTTGTTGATTAATTGGGACACTGTGGCGATGTCAGTGTATTCTTTTACTTGGCCATTGATTGTGAGTTTCATAGGAGAATTATTCTAATGGAAGTGATTAAAAAAAGCAAATAGTTGGCAGAAGGTGATGCTCAGAAAAAAGTCTTTTAATTGCAGCGTATTTTTGTATAATAACGCGATTAAAACATTACATTAAAATCCCAACAAAGGACAGGCAATACCATGAGTAAACAAGGGGTATTTGGGTACGAGCTTTTATTAGATTTGTATGATTGCAAAGCGGGTGTGTGCGACGATCTTACGCTTTGTTATAACTTTTTGGATGAAATTGTCGGATTCCTCGGCATGGAAAAGCAAGCGCCACCGTCGATATTCAAGAGCGATGGTGTTCGTTTTCCGGATAAAGCAGGTTTATCTGGATGGGTTCCTTTGATTGAAAGCTCAATTGTTATTCACACATTGACACCAAAGAATTTTATCACCGTCGATATTTATTGCTGCCGTGAATTTGATCAAAAGAAAGCGGAAGAATTTTGCCGCCGTTATTTTGCTCCGAAGAAAGTGGAAGCTCAATTTGTTGAACGTGGCGCAAGCTACTATGCAGCAACCAAAGAATTGGCCCATAAGTAATAGTGATGTAGTTGATTTCTAAAAGGTAAGAATGAACAGTCAATTTGACTTAAACTTCTTACCTTTTATTTTTGTAGATACGGAGTTGTAATGCCTTATACCACCAATGACATCAAATCCATCGAAGCCAAATGGCAAAAGTTTTGGGAATCTAACAAGACTTTTTCTGTAGAGGCCGATAAAGCACGTCCTAAATATTATGTGTTAGAGATGTTCCCTTATCCATCGGGAAAGATACACATGGGGCATGTGCGTAATTATACGATTGCCGATGTCATTGCCCGTTTTAAAATGATGCAAGGTTTTAATGTGCTTCATCCCATTGGCTATGATGCTTTTGGCCAACCTGCTGAAAATGCCGCGATTAAAAATAATACCGACCCTTCGGATTGGACCTACCGTTGCATTCATCAAATGCATGATGAATTAAAGAAAATGGGTTTCTCTTACGATTATGCCCGTGAATTTGCGACGTGTGATAGTACCTATTATAAATGGAATCAGTGGATTTTTATTAAGATGTATGAGCGTGGGCTTGCGTATAAAAAAGCATCACCCGTTAACTGGTGCCCGAGCTGTCAGACGACATTGGCGAATGAAGAAGTAATCAATGATGCCTGCTGGCGTTGCAAGACTCCGGTTGTGCAAAAAGATTTAGAGCAATGGTATTTGAAAATTACGCAGTATGCCGATGCCTTGTTAAAAGATTTAGACACATTAGACAATTGGCCAAGCCGTGTCATTGCCATGCAGAAAAACTGGATTGGTAAGAGTTATGGCGTGTCGATTTATTTTAAAGTGAAAGATAATGATCAAACGATTACGGTTTTTACGACGAGACCGGATACGATTTTTGGGGCAACCTATGTTGTTTTAGCACCTGAACATCCTTTGGTTGCAACATTGACCAAAGGGACTCCTCAAGAAAAAGCTGTTCAAGAATTTGTGGCCCGTACCGCGAATAAGAGTAAAAGTTTACGCATGTCTGGTGATGAACGCAAAGAAGGTGTCTTCATCGGACGTTATGCGATTAATCCTGTGAATCATAAAGAAGTGCCGATTTATATCGGGGATTATGTGTTGATGGAATATGGAACGGGTGCAATCATGGCGGTTCCGACCCATGATGGCCGTGATTTTGAATTTGCCAAGCAGCATCAATTGCCCATGATTGTGGTTATTGAAGATCCTAAGCATCCCAAAGTTGCCGTCGCTGATATGACCAAGGCCTATGAAGATGAAGGTGTCTTGGTTAATTCCGAACAGTTTAATGGCGTCGGTAATGAAGAAGCGAAAAAGAAAATTGCGGATTGGATGCAGTTAAAGGGAACAGGTCAAGTTAGCGTGCATTGGCGTTTGCGTGATTGGTTAATTTCTCGTCAGCGTTACTGGGGTGCTCCTATCCCCATGATTTATTGCCCCAAATGCGGCACTGTTCCAGTTCCCGTCGATCAATTGCCTGTAGAATTACCTAAGAAGATTAAAATTACCGGCGAAGGCGGAAGTCCTTTGGCGAAGGTTGATACTTTTGTCCATTGCTTATGCCCGAAATGCGGGGAAGCAGCCCGTCGCGAAACTGACACCATGGCCACATTCTTTGACTCATCATGGTATTTCTTAAGATTTTGTGATGCGAATAATGACCGTGTTATTTTTGATAAAGACAAAGCCGCGTATTGGATGAAGGTGGATCAGTACATTGGTGGGATTGAACATGCGATTTTGCATTTATTGTATTCACGTTTCTTTACGAAATTTTTAAAAGATTTAGATTTAATCACAGTCGCTGAACCATTTGACCGTTTATTAACTCAAGGCATGGTATTAAAAGACGGGGAAGTCATGTCGAAGTCCCGTGGTAATACCGTGGATCCTGATGAAGTGTTATCGAAATATGGCGCAGACACCTTGCGTTTATTTATTTTATTTGCTGCGCCTCCTGAAGATCAATTGGAATGGAATGCCGACGGATTAGAAGGTTGCTGGAAATTTTTAAACCGTATTTATGGCATGGTTGAAAAGCGTTATGTTCAGAATCAGAAGCAGGCATCGTCGTTAGACGAGGCTGATAAACTTTTAGACCGTGAGCGTAATTTAGCCATACAACGCATCACCTTAGCGTTTAATGAAGGCTATAAATTTAACACGGCGATTAGCCACATGATGGTCTTAGCCAATGCCGTCGATAAATACCAAGTGAATAATCAAGAAGGCAAACAAGCCTTATTAAATAGCACCATTGAAACACTCGTCCTCTTATTAGCCCCGTTTACTCCTCATTTGGCTGAAGAATTATGGAATATGATGGGCAAAAAAGATCACACTATCAGTGCTGTGACGTGGCCTAGCGTCGATGCCAAAGCCCTTGTGCAAGACACCATCAATTACACTGTCCAAGTAAATGGCAAAGTCCGCGGCCAAATTCAAACCGCTCCCAACACCGATGAAGCCAAATTAAAAGAACTCTGCTTCGCCGACACCAATGTAGCCAAATACTTAGAAAATCAAACCATCAAAAAATTCATCGTCGTCCCCAACAAACTCGTCAGCATCGTTGTCTAGAAAACTAGGGACAGGCACCAGTTTTTTTGTTATCTTGATCATAAATCAAGCGTTCATAGAGAAGGTATAACTTATGCCATATAAATTATGTATTCCTTTGCTTATCGCGTTCACCTTATTTTTCTTTCCTCCATATCTTTGTGCACTTCCTCAACAGGATCTTTCGGCAGTCATCGCAAAAGCCGATCGCGTTATTGTTTATAAGGGTCTCCCTCGCAATAAAGAATCATTTGAAGAAGAACTTAAATCAGCAGGCACTGTAAAGTTATATGATAGTTTCTTTTATCAAGAGCCATTGACTATGCCTCAGGATGAGATAACTCGATTAGTAAGTCTGTTGAATAACTTTGATGATAACTTTTCGACCTATCGTGCGAAGCGTTGTGGTGGTTTTCATGCAGATTATATAGTTCAATGGCATGCTGGAGAAGAGGTTCAGGCTGTACTTATATGTTTTGGTTGCAATGAAATTAGATTAGAGCCTTCGCATGAGATGTACGACATGGGAGCAGGGACACCCCAAACATTACAATATATATTTAGGTCATTTAAGTAGATTATTCAATCAATAGAGGAGGTGGCATGAGTCAGATTACAGTATTGTCTGGTGCGGTGAGCGCAGTGAGAATAACGTCACGGACAACAGTCAACACGACGGTCAATACAACCGTTAACACATCCGCCTACTCTGGCCCCAGCTCATCCACTGCAAGCACTGCCGTTGTTAAAAATGAGATGACTAATTTCCGTATTGATAATCGAGCCGTTTATATGGAAGCCGAAGTCAATCTTAATGAAGGAGATATTGTTACTGCCGGGGCTGTTCAACGAGGAGAATTCGAAGTTCTCGCTGTTCATAATCACACGACAAAAATGATCTATTACATTCATAAGCCACCAATTTATCCCGAAATTATTTACATTATCCTCGGTGTTTTCACGACGGGTCTTTATGGAATAGGTTTTCTTCTCATCGGCGGCGGGATTTGGTTTTTAATTAACAAACAAAAAAGAATCACATTACTTAAAGAAGCATATGCTTTAGTTGAAAAAGCACAGCCGCCTTCTGCTAAATCTTAAAGAGGAGAGTGTTGATGAAATACGTTGATGGATTTGTCATTCCTGTTCCAAAGAATAAGGTAGAAGTCTACCGTAAAATGGCTAAGAAGGCCTCCAAGATTTGGATGGAATATGGTGCTTTAGATTACAAGGAATGTGTCGCGGATGATGTGAAGGCGGGTAAACAGACATCCTTCCCACAAAGTGTGAAGTTAAAGAGTGGAGAAACAGTCGTTTTTGCCTACATCGTCTATAAATCTCGTGCACATCGTGACAGCGTGAACAAGAAGGTGATGAGTGATCCTCGGTTATTGACGATGTGCGATCCCAAAAATCCTCCTTTTGATATGAAACGCATGTTCTGGGGAGGTTTTAAGGCGATTGTTGAAGTTTAAAATAACTGGGACTCTTCAGACGAAAGTTCTAAGAAAATCAAATAGTTAGGGAGATGTCGTCCTGTATTTGCTAATAAAATGTTCATTCAACCTACATACAGATGAAGAAAAGGCTTCAACTAATGTCACTTAAAAAAAGGCTAATAATTTCTGGTTTAACATTTAATCAATCCCTTACAATTTGGTCATTGCTTTTGAGCTTCATTTGCACAGTTATTACAGTAATTGCTCTAGTTGTTCAAATAAATCAATTAAATACCAAAGTAGCTTTTGTAAGCACAGATAACGAAAGTTTAAGAAGTCAAGTTTCAACATTTCAAGAGGTCAACCAGGTATTACGTCAAAAGCT
Organism: uncultured Planctomycetales bacterium; assembly: GCA_964480185.1. Lineage (GTDB taxonomy): Bacteria > Omnitrophota > Gorgyraeia > Zapsychrales > Fredricksoniimonadaceae > CAYZPQ01. Next base: position 29,186 of record CAYZPQ010000006.1, read on the forward strand.
AATTTTGGTTAATCAAAGTGTTACTAATTTAGAATCGAAATTAAATATGTCTCACGTAAATGTGGGAGGTTCTGGTGGCAATATTAATATTGAATCGGGAAATTACACTCCAAATGCTGGTGATCTAATTCTCCGTGCAGGCGATGGAGGATCAGTTAATCAAGAAATGAAAGATTGAAATTTAGTAATGACTGATGAATCTAGCTTTGATTAGATTCTTGGAAAAATTATTAAATTAGATTAATATAAAAATATGAAATTCTACGCCGACCTACATATTCATTCTCATTACTCCCGCGCTACGTCGAAAGATTTGGATTTGGAGCATTTGTATCTTTGGGCACAGCTTAAAGGGATTCAGGTTGTGGGGACTGGGGATTTTGTGCATCCGGGGTGGCTGAAGGAGTTGGAGGAGAAGCTTGAGCCGGCTGAAGAAGGATTGTTTAAGTTAAAGGAACAGTATGCGAAGACTGTGGATGCGTTAGTTCCTGCCCGTTGTCGTGGTATTGTGCGGTTTATGCTGACCGTTGAGATTTCAAATATTTATAAGCGATTAGATAAAGTACGTAAGGTGCATAATTTAATTTGGGCGCCGAGTTTTGAATCAGCGAAGAAGATTCAAGCAAGACTTGGTGCAATTGGGAATATTAAAAGTGATGGGCGGCCTATTTTGGGATTGGATTCGAGAGACTTATTAGAGGTTACACTCGAGGCTGATCCACTTAATTTATTTGTACCTGCGCATATTTGGACCCCGTGGTTTTCAGCACTTGGCTCTATGGGTGGTTTTGATCAGATGAAAGATTGTTTTGCGGATTTAATTGGGCATATTCATGCAGTGGAGACGGGTTTATCGTCGGATCCTTTGATGAATTGGCGTTTGTCGCAATTGGATGATTTTATTTTAGTATCGAATTCTGATGCGCATTCTCCGGGTAAGCTTGGGCGGGAAGCGAATTTGTTTGATACGGAATTGTCTTACCGTGGTATTTACAATGCTCTTGTTGACCGTAAAGACAAGGGACTTATTGCGACATTAGAATTCTTTCCTGAAGAAGGGAAGTATCATTATGACGGCCACCGCGCCTGCGGTGTGCGTTGGCATCCGGTTGAGACGATTAAACATAAAGGTATTTGTTCTGTATGCCAAAAGCCTGTCACCGTTGGCGTGATGGCGCGTGTGGAAGAATTAGCAGATCGTCCTGAAGGAACAAAGTCTTCACGGTATCGTCCTTACTATAGTATTATTCCTTTGCCCGAAGTTATTGGTGAAGCAAAGAAAGTTGGTCCCAGTTCTAAAGCAGTCGTACATGCTTATAATCAAATGCTCACGAATTTAGGCAGTGAATTTTCCATATTACGTGATGTATCTATTAATGAAATTAAAGAATCCGCCGGTGAAACAATTGCCGAAGGGATTAATCGCATGCGCCAAGGCAAAGTAGCAATTAATCCTGGCTTCGACGGTGAATTTGGGACGCTTGAAATATTTAAAGGTAATGAACGCGAGCAAATTGAAAAACAAATGTCATTTGTTTAACATGATCGTAGGTTGCTGATGGCCAGGCCATTAAATGAAGCGCAGCAGGAAATTGTCGACTATCATGACGGGCATGTTATTGTCGCGGCAGGGCCTGGCAC
>CAYZPQ010000007.1:0-27979 GCA_964480185.1 uncultured Planctomycetales bacterium
AAAGGCACCAGCATAAGCCCCATGTGCCAGGTCAAATACTTACCTATGCCCCACTTTTGGATGCAACGATGGGCAAAGATATATCCAAGTAATAATACTGCTTGGAAAAAAACAATACACGACCCCCACACCAAATAGCTTCCGCCATAATGGGGCAATAATAATTTGCCAAGAATCAGTTCAATTTGAAATAAAAGAAACGCCGATAGGCCGGTAATGACAGCTAATAAAATAAATCCCAAACCAAACCTCCAATATATTTAAATAAAAAATGTAAAAATATCTTAGCGGGTTAATGAGGTTTTGTCATGGGAAAGTTGTGGAATATAATAGGATTTGTGTGACACGAGCAGGCGGAGCCCTTTTTTGCTGTTGGCAAAAAAGGACAACCGCCAGATTTTTCTAATAAAAGCAAAAACACCATCCCTGTTCATATCGATGATTAGTTAGACACGAACAGGCGGGAGCATCTTTCGGCTGTTGGCCTCAAGATGCTCCGTTTTATTCTTCTAATAAAAGCAAAATGATCATACCATTTCGGGCTTTGTGTGACACAATCAAACGGAGCCCTTTTTTGCTGTTGGCAAAAAAGGACAACCGCCAGATTTCTCTAGTAAAAGCAAAAACACCATCCCCCTTCGGGTTGGATGGTGTTTTTGTAAGGAAATCTGGCGGAGAGAGAGAGATTCGAACTCTCGGCCAAGGTAACCCCAGGCAACAGTTTTCGAGACTGCCGCATTCGACCACTCTGCCATCTCTCCGACTATACTATTGCAAACGAACCGGCATTATAGGCAACTCTTCCCCCATCGTCAAATCAAATACATGGCGTCGAAAGAATGTGGAATAACTGAAGAAAAATACATTATTTGAGCGATGTCGGTTAAATGCAGGGCTTGGTAAATTTTAGCTAGAGAGACACGTTTGGCAAAGAGCTCTTGGGCCAAGGTGAGACGCGCTGTTGGCGGTAATGATTTGACTCTGCTTTTGACTAAACGTACGTGCAAGGTTGGGTTATCATGAATAAGGCCTATTGTGATGCCATATTCTAGAACTTCTCGTAAAAGTAAAAGTGTTAAATTCACGCCTTGGCTATTACCCTTAGGGCCAATGGATTTCACTATAAATACTTTATAGGATTCAATAATACTCGGCGTGATTTGAGATAAGGTAATAATCTGCGGATAATCAGAACTTAAGTAGTTAAGAAAATGCGTAGTCGTTTGTTGAAACCGCTTAAGACTTATCGCAGAATACATCGTTTGAATATGCTGCAAGTACTGCTCAACAAACGTGGACAAATTCATATCCCGCACAATGGTTAATACTTCTCCCTTAGCAATCTTAGCCTCAACAGAAGCCAACAAAGCCTCAGCGCTCTTTAAATCAGCGCCTCCTAATTGGGAATAGAGCAAACCCCGTGCATAAAATTCAATGTAGTAAACATCACCAATTTTTTTGACCTGTCCCATGGCCACGATTATACGCGATAACACTCCTAAAGACGAATGGAATCTCCGTGGATCTTATCTAAAAGACTTGAAGAACCTTCCGATTTATCGTGATAATCAAAGGCATGCGGGATCATTTTACGCTGCACATCAACAGGATAAACACTTGAGACAATTACTTTTAAGCGAGGATCATATTCTTGAATGACTTCAAACATGGTTTTACCATTGACCTGGGGCATATTAATATCTAATAAGATCAGATCAACTTTTTCGGTAATCATCACACGCGTTGCTTCTTCGGCGTTAGCTGCTTCAGTTACAGTCAATCCTGATTCTTCAAGCAGCCATTTATAAATAGCCCGGATGCGCTCTTCATCGTCAATGATCAAGATCTTCTTTGGTGGGGTAGTCATACCATCTCCTATTTAATTATTAAATAACACAATTGATTTTATCAAATCAAAATGAAGAACAGATTAAAATAGAATGAAAAACAATGCTTAGGAAGAAATATATTATAAAGCAGGAAGAATAACAGTAAATGCAGCGCCCGAACCTAATTGACTCTTTGCATAGATTTCACCTTGATGAATTTGGGTAATCGTCCATGCGATATTTAAACCTAAACCATGACCAATGGTCCCTTTATTAAAAGATTTTTCATGGATTTCTTTCAAATCGTCGACGGATATTCCTTGGCCCGCATCAGTAATGGTGACCGCGACTTTGTGCGCTTGCGTATTGCTCACTTTAATCTCAACACGCCCACCCTTCTCAGAAAAATTAAATGCATTATCAATAATGTTAAAAAATAATCGACGTAAGTGCAGCCTATCTCCCTTAATTATTAACGGCAATGTAAGTTCAGTAGTGTTTAGTGTAACCGTGATGTTTTTAGCAACGGCCAAAATGCAGGTTTGTTCATAAATTTCATTCATGAATTCCATGAATTCAAATTCTTCAAACTTAAATATATCCATTTGATAATCTAATTTGCTGATCAATAATAAATCTTCGATGGTACGCAGCACGCGTTCAGATTCTTCAATAATAATTCTTAAGGTGCGTTGATATTCTTCTTTGGAACGTTCTTTGCGTAAGAGCAAGTCAGCTTCCCCTTTAATAATCGTCAAGGGGGTCTTTAATTCATGGGCCACGTGATGACCAAATTCTTCAATATGCTTAAATGATTTCTCTAAACGGGCAATCATCTCATTGAATGACTCAATGAGTAGCCTCATGTCCGTATCAAAATGTGTAGTCTTAATCCTCGCACTTAAATCTTGATGGGTAATTGTATTGGCCATTTCTGTAATGGCTTTAACTGGCTCTAAAATCTTGGTAGCTTGCCTTCTTCCCACAACGCTGGTTAAAAATAGAATTAAGGGAAAACTCACAATAAACGCATAAAACCAATTACGTAATTGTTGCACGGCCGGGGCTTCGGCAAATCCCACTTGAATAAAATTAACACTATCTGGATTCCCTTCCATGGGATATGTAATGACACGGATAATTTTGTTATTGTAGGTTAATGTCTTAAACATTTTCTTTTTAGGCATTGGAAAATAAAGGTCTTCCATGAACAACACACGTAAATCATTATCTAAATTACTAGAACTAATATCTTCCTTGCCATCATGGCTAAAGAAATGGATATAGTCTTTCCCCACATTAAGCGTCTGTGATTCTTTCAGCCATCCTTCAGATATTCTCTTAATTTGTGTATCAAAGAAACTCTCGACGCGCATATTGATCACTTTACGCACCGCCGTGCTTATCGCTTCAGGGCTCTGCTGTCCTAAGACATTGGTATACGATTGAATATTACGTTCAATCGCTTGGGCTTTGGTGGTTAAGTCTTTGTCGATTTGACGATTATAATTGAGGGAAATAAAATAGAGGACACTCGTAAAAACAAGAAGAATCACACCCAAAATTGCGGTGTGAAAAATACTGATTTTGAATTTAATCGAATTAAATTTCATTAATTGCTTTTTAAGATATAGCCCGAACCTCTAATGGTATGAATTAATTTCTTCTTAAAACCATTATCAATCTTTGTGCGCAAGTTTCGGATATGCACATCAATGACATTGGTCATGCTGTCAAATTGCTCATTCCAAACATGTTCGGAAATCATCCAACGGCTAATGATTTGACCTTCATTGAGCATGAAATATTCTAAGAGGCCATATTCTTTGCTAGTCAGAACAATTTTTTTGCCATTACGTTGCGCTTCATGATTCAATTGGTTTAATTCTAAATCCGCCACTTTTAAGACAGATGTTTTTTCATTGGTTTGTCTTCTTAATAAGACTTTCACGCGTGCTAATAATTCTTCAAAAGAAAATGGCTTGGTTAAATAATCATCCGCACCAGAATTAAGACCAGCTACTTTATCTTTCACTGCTGCACGCGCGGTTAACATGAGAATGGGAGTATTGACTTTCTTAGCCCGCAATTGACGGCAGATGGCCACCCCGTCTTGCTTAGGAAGCATAATATCGAAAATCATTAAATCATACGGGTTGATCTCGGCTAAATATAAACCTTTTTCGCCATCATGCGCCACATCGACAACATAATGTTCTTCTTTTAAGCCACGAGCGATAAAATCCGCAATCCTTTTTTCATCTTCGACGACTAAAATCCGCATAGGCACTCCCTTAAATAATGTGTCATGATGAATGACACCTATTATACGTCGATAAAACCTCTATAGCAAGCCTAAGGGTTAACCGCGGTTAAACTCACTAAACTCTTGGCGAGTTTCTCTAACGCTTCTTGATAGCGCTTTTCTTTAAGTAAACCTTGTTCATCAAAGGCTTCATTAGCCTTGCTAATACAGACTTGTTCTGGCACAAGTAAGACACCAATGTTTCCCAACATTTGACGCACATGAACTAAAGAACGTAATCCTCCTAAGGCGCCAGGTGAGGCACTAACTAAAGCTGCTTTCTTGCCCTTAAAAGCAACAAGCTCTCCTTCACCTGATTCTCGACGGGAAATCCAATCGAGCGTGTTTTTTAACAAAGGCGTCATTGAACTATTATATTCTGGGCATGCTAAGAGAAATCCATCATGGCTTTTAAATAATGCTTTCATTTCCTTCACATTGGCAGGCAAACCTTGTTTATCTTCGATATCTTGATCATATAAAGGCATGGGATAATCCCGTAAATCAATTAATGTCACCTGAGCCCCTGCTTTTTCAGTGGCCGCTGCCGCTAGTTTAATTAATTTCTTATTATAAGAACCTTCCCGTGCACTACCGGCAAAAGCTACTATTTTAACAGCCATTATTTACCCCCGATTTTTCCACTTTTCATATTCTTTAATTTGCGAATCAATTCTCCATTAACCCGCGTGCTAATGGGAATTTCAAAAATACACAGCTCACGTTTATCTAAAGCATGGCTCAATTGTTTCTTTAACTGCACAAAGTCTGACGGACGATACGCTTTCAATCCAAAACTTTCCGCATACAATTTAAAATCAGGATTGGTTAAGCGTGTCCCTGTTGAACGGCCCCTACTCATTTGCTGCTTCCAGGAAATTAATCCATAATCATTGTCATTAAAGACAATGACGACAAAACCTAATTTCAAACGCCGGGCTGTTTCAAGTTCTTGAGAATTCATTAAGAAACCACCATCACCCATCACCGCCACAATACGGCGTTGAGGCTCATAAAGTGCCGCAGCAATGGCCCCAGGAAGCGCGATACCCATACTCGCCAAGCCATTGGAAATAAGACATCCATTTGTACAGGTCGAAGAAAAATTACGTGCAATCCAAAGTTTATGTGTCCCTACATCGCTAATCAATAAATCATTGCCGTGCATGACTTGATTTAACACATTTAATACACCGGGTACGGTAAATGACTTAGCTCCCGCACGCGGCGCATAACTGGCAATGTCTTTAATAATACGCTCCCGCACAGGAACATACCAAGAACTCTCAAACGTAAAGCCATCACTTCCTAATTGCTGGTTTAATTCTTTAAGCGTTGCAGCTATATCGGCGACAATTTCAACTTCTGGTTGATAATGGGCATAGACTTCCGCAGGTGTAAAATCAATGTGAATAATTTTCTTTGTTTTCTTACTATTCCACTTATCCGGCGCATATTCAGCAATGTCATAGCCAATCGTAATAACCACATCCGCATTATCAACAGCATCCATCACAATATCGCGAAAACCAAAACCGATAGTAAATAAAGATTGAGGGTTATGATCTAAAATAGCCCCTTGGCCCATAAAGGTATGGACAATTGGAATATTATAGCGACGGATAAAAGCGACTAATTGTTCTGAATTAGATGTTCGAATAGCCCCATTTCCCGCAATAATTAAAGGGCGTTTTGCTTTCTTTAAGAGGGCGACAGCTTCCACTAAGGCCTGAGTATCGGGATCAGGTCGACGCACCCGATGAACAGCCAAAGGCGTGGCATTACTGTTCATCGCAGCCACATCTTCAGGAAATTCGATATGAGTTGCTCCTGGTTTTTCGCTTTCTGCCATTTTAAATGCTTTGCGAATCACTTCTGGAATGACATCGGGGCTAGCTATTGTTGAATTCCATTTGGTAATCGGACGGAATAATTCGACGAGATTTAAATATTGATGACTTTCTTTATAAAGACGTTTAATCCCCGCTTGAGCCGAAATAGCGACAACTGGACTTTTATCCAGATTTGCATCAGCTTCTCCCGTTACTAAATTAGTGGCACCAGGCCCTAATGTCGATAAGCATACCCCTGCTTTACCACTCACACGACCCCACACATCCGCCATAAACGCAGCACCCTGTTCATGACGGGTCGCGATAAATTGTATCGGAGACTTTTGCAAAGAAAAGAGTAAGTCCTCTGTTTCTTCACCTGGTATACCAAAAATATATTTCACACCTTCATTTTCTAAACACTTCACAAAAAGATCTGAGGCCTTCATGCACGCTCCGTTTATACGATTAAAAATGAATTAATTAGAGTACAACCAGAGCCTTTGCTGCTTTTGTTAAATTCTTCACTAACTCTCCTTGGGCTTGGATTAAACGTACGGTTTGGGCCCAAAGGCCATCTTCTTCAGTGGACCGACGGATAAATCCGTGACGTACTGATAATGAGGCATACAGATCCAATACTTTAACGGCGCATTGATCCATATCAAAACGTTGGGCCGTATGACGACATGCATTCTTCATTTTTATCATCGCCTCCGGAGAAAGATCTTTAATCCATTTTAATGCACTCGTAAAATCTTCCAAACTTTCTTGCATTAATAAACGGCCATTGATTTTATCTTCCACCACCTCACGAACCCCACACGCATCGACGGCTACTATAGGAACTTTAGCTGCTAAGGCTTCAGTTAATACTAAACCCTGCGTTTCACTTTGGGAAGCAAAAGCAAAAACATCCATGGCATGATAGGAATCAACTTTTTCTTTGCCATGCAATGATCCCGCAAAGATCACCCGATCACTTACTTTATGTGTTAAGGCCAATTGCTTCATTGCTTCTTCAAATGGCCCTCCTCCCACAACTAAAAAATAGGCGTCTTTATTTTTTTGAAGAAAATGCATCACAGATTTGGATAAAAATCCTAAATTTTTTTCAACCGCTAATCGCCCCAAATGGCCTACAACAAAAACATCTGATGGAATAGCGTGTTTGCGACGAAAAGCCTTGCCTGCCCCACGCGTAAATTCATTAATATAAATACCGGTAGGCATAACAGCGACATTAGTTTCAACACCTCTGCTTTTAATTAATTCAGCCACACTCTCGCTCGGCGCAAAAACCTGATCTGCTAAATTCGCATAACCAGTCGAGAGCTTAATCACGAACTGTTTAAGCGTATCTTCATTACCAGGCAAATAATGCACATTTTCCTCATACAACGTGTGATGTGTAAAAACAAGTGGGACATTATATTTTGAGGCCATACGTAAGGCTGTATCGCCAATTAAGAATGGGTGATGGGCATGTACAATATTAGGAACAAAATCTCCCAGCGCCTTAGTTAATAAGCCAGGGACAGGAACTTCCATGGAAAATTGAGATCCATTGACATTCTGTAAGGCTGGAATACGGATCACATCTTCTTCCGCTTCCATCCCTTCGAATTCGGGCGCTACAATGATGACCCGGTGACCCCGTCGGCGGAATTCATCAGTAAATGTTTCAACTGATTTCTCTAAGCCGCCTAAGATTGGCTTATAGGTATTTGTCATCATTAAAATATTCATTGTCTAACCTCAATTCGTGGTGCGTATAAGTTTTAGTCTTTCCATTTCGTGATAGAAATAGTAAGACTATGACTTAGCATTACGTTCTTTATCATTTATTCCCAAATAGCTTCTCGGTAACGAACATACCCAGTACCAAAGCTCCCAGGAAGAATGCTAAGAAGATAAAGAACAATATTTTGGCGATGTCCATGGAGACTCCAGCTACCCCGCTAAAGCCCAGGACACCAGCAACCAATGCAATCACTAAAAAAGAGAAAGCCCATCGTAACATGTGTATATTCCTTTCACTTAAGCTGCGGGTGGTACGCGACGACCCAAAAGCAATGACACAAAAAAGAGAATTAGAAATACAGTAAATAATATTTTAGCAATTTCTGTGGCTGTTCCTGCAATGCCACCAAATCCTAAAAATGCAGCGATGATTGCAACAATGAGAAAAGCAACAGACCAATTTAACATAATCCCCTCCTTACTTAATCGTTCTTACCTACGGTTTGTTGAATATTCTTTCCCGTATTTTCAATGTCTTGTCCAGCACCCTTCATGGTATTGCATCCAGAAACCACAATAATGACAGCGAGTGCTAGTAAACCTGGCAATATCTTATGCATGTGTTTCTCCATTTCTTTCTTATGAAATATCCATGTTGTTAACGACCGAGGTGACCCCATTAATGTCATTGACTAACTTAGTCACTAAATCTTTCTCTGCTTGATTTTTTGCTGTACCGGTTAAGGTAACAACACCATTGATCGTTTTGACGCTTGTTCTAATGGCACTTGTCGAGCGATGGGTTAATAAAGCCATCTTTGTTTGTGCGGTGATAGATGCATCATCAATCTTCTCATTAAGATTACGTGGTTCGCTTGGTGTTGTAGCAATGGTCATTTCATTGTTAACACTTTTGACACCTTCCACATCTTTGGCAAACTCGCTTGCCAATTCTTTCTCCGCGGCAGTTTGAGCTTCGCCCGTCAATGTCACTACACCATCCTTTGCTTCCACATGTGTTCTTAAGCCACTGACACTACGGTGATATAACAGTGCTACTTTCACTTTAAGCACAATCCAAGGATCTGAATTTATTGCTGGAACATCCCCCTTGACTTCGAGGTTATTTTGCACATTTTGTACTCCGGATAATTCACGCACTGTATCTTCAGCTAATGATTTGTGATCTTGTTCAGATACCGTCCCGGTTAATGTCACAACCCCATCCGTTGATTTCACGGAAATATCATCTTTATCTAAATAAGCTTTATATACATACGATTGCTTAAAGGCATTATCAATGTCGTCTGCATAAGCACTTATGCTAAACAATACTCCTGTGAGGGCTATCAATGAAAAAATGGCGTAACGTTTTATGGTCATAAAATTGTCCTTTCATGATGGTGTGCGAGCTTTATTAAACAGCCCATTGATTTGCTTTTGCATTAATCGATTTCTCGGCGATCTTATTTAAAAGAATGTCTGCATTCTTTTCTTCTTCTAATGTTTCATTTAAAATCTCACGCACATCTGAATGCCCCAATAAAGACGCATGGCTTTGCGCGGTCCCATACCCTGAGATTTCATAATGTTCAACACGTTGGGCTGCGCCAATAATGGCCGCATCACGCGCTGCTCCTTTTTCTGTTTTTCTTACTACATCATCTCCTTCTTCAATTAAGCCTTTCATAGCCTTACATATTGTCTTGCCTGGCTTTTCACTCAACGTCTCGAACACTTTTTCTAAACGATTTACATGGCCTTTGGTTTGTTCTAAATGTTCTTCAATGGCAGACTTTAATTCATTACTCTCAGCGGCCTCAGCCATTTTAGGAAGAGCTTTGACCAATTGCTGTTCGGCGCTGTAAAGGTCTGCTAATTCTTCTAAAAACCATTTATCCAGCGATTTAATTTTGTTTGTCATAGCCATCTCCTTACCTTTAAAACTACTTAAGTATGTTATGTAGTGCGTTTTTCTTAGAAGCAATTTAGCAAAGTGCTCATGAAGGCAAGATGAAGAAAGAATTAATTTGAGATGAAGGACAAATCGACCATCAAGGGCAAATGATCAGAAGCGACTTTGTCTAAGCTCGTGTGGGATACATAGGCAGAAACCACTTTAAACCGGGATGTGACAAAAATATGATCAATTTGAGTTAAAGGATAGCGTCCAAACCATGTGCTATATGGCCTATGTCCAGCAATAATAGCTTGGCTGTCTTTGAACTTTGTGCATATGGTGCGATACGCTGCTGATCCAGGCATTGCATTAAAGTCACCGCATAAAATAGTGTGTCCATTGCCATCTCCTATCCATTCTTTGCCAAGCAATGCCTCAATCTGCACAATTCTTTCTCTGGGCCATATGCTTAAATGCGTGTTGATAATTTTAATCTTTACCCCATTTAATTCTAAAATAATTGACATTGCCCCTCGAGGCTCGTACATCACTTTATTCTTCAATTGAGGCAAAGCAGCCATGCGATCTAAACTCACAGGAATTTTACTTAAGATCGCATTGCCATACTGCTCTTCTTGTCGACAAAAGACCGGATGAAAATGGTATTTCATTTCTAAATACTGGGCAATTTTATGCGCTTGCTCGATCCCATTGGAGCGTGAACGCAAGGCATCTAACTCTTGCAAGGCAATGATATCGGGATTATTGCGGGCAATGACGCGGGCAATGCGATCGGTTGAAATATGCCCGTCCATTCCAAGACAACCATGCACATTGTAACTCATGATGCGTATGGTCTTCAGAGATGGAACTGTCACAGGCATCGATATCGGATCGGACTTTTCTTTCTTCAAATGTTTTTGCGCGGCTTTTCTCAAATCAAGCGGACGTAGATAATTTTGCTTAGGATTAATAGGCGCATCGACCGGCAATAAGGCAAATGCCCGTGTTTCTTCAACACTCATCGCGGCATGAGCCCCACATTCAAGTGGAAAACTAATCGATGGTTGCCCTTTACTCCACCCCGCAATCGTCAATTCGCCCGCATCAGGGTGCCAACACATGGGTATAATGTCTTTCTTAATCTCTTCTAAAAAAGGATGATCGTCGCCAAAAACATTAGCCGCCTGTTCAGGCAAAACAAAATCACCTTGAGGCGTATGGGCCAATACCTTATTGTCTTGATGACGCGTTAAAACCAATGGTATTCCTAAATCAGCAACCAATTTATGTGCAAAGAAATCTATTTCTTTCGCCTCTAGTCTTTTCTTAATGTAAATTTGACCAAGAGGTCCCATAGCCGCCACAATGGCTTCTTGAGAGGAAAAATCAACTAGAAGAGGTAGGCTTCCTTTTTTATTCTTTAATGCTTTATCATCCTTGCTCTTCACTGACGACATGCGAAGCGATGCAGGTACTTGTGTTGATCCAAATAAATGGGCAACAGCTTCTTCGATGGTGCGTCCATGCTTAATTAAATAAGGCACTGTTCTTTCCTGCCCATGGTCCGCATAAACCCACAAATCATACTCACGGCAATTAGAATTTTTTAAGACATCATTCAAACGCTTAATGGCATTATCAATTCCCTGCAAAGACCAATGGGCATACCTCGACGAAGGTCCGCGGCAATGGGCTTGCTCATCATAACCTAAAAAATTAAGATGAATAATCGGCAAGCCTCGGATAATGTCCATGCACGCCCCTGCCACAATGACCTCACGTAAGAAAACACAAATCAATACACGCAGCCAAACAAAACGTATTTCTTCTGCAAAAATTCGCCCTTTAAGCGTCCCCCGAATGCATTCAATGAAGGCAATAAAGAATTCAATAATGAGTAAGAAGAATGTCCGGATAAAAATATCAATATATAAAATCACGAGGAATGGAAACACCAAGGGATTAATCGCATGCAACACCCCAGACCACCCTAATTGCCCCCAACAAAAATGAGACTCCTTAGCACCACCTGTATAAATATTACTATAAGAACTTCCCCCACTTAACAGCCCCTCGCCTTGTGCCTTTAAAGTAGGCTCAAAACTTTCAACATAGGGCACATCAAACATTCTTACTAACTGCTTGGTCTTGCGATCAATGAAACTAAAAGATGGCACACAGGTTTTAATGCCATAAAATAATTCCGCTTGCACCGCGGGTGTATTGGAAGGAAGACCGGAATAAAAGGGATGAAGGACGTAGCGTTCTTTCGTCAATAAACTGGCAAGAAATGGGACACGTCCTTTTTGCAAGGCTTTACTAAATTGTGTGTAGGATAATCCATCAATTTGCACCATCACAAGCCCTGGAGCTGTAGCAGGCTTGCTTAGTCGAGAAAGCCGAAGTAAGAGAATGGCTAAATAACTTCGACTCAAAAGGCGCCTAATGTACCTTAAAAAAATCTCTATACGACTAATCATAATTTTCTCTTAAATAATAAGAATTTAATCAACAATATAAGCAGCTTATCAAATTGATAATGAAGAGAAGATGAAGAAAGAAATAATTCTTCACCTCAAATGAAAACGCCATAATTATTATCTCCAATTATGGCGTTTTCGTGGATTAAGGCAGGCTGTGGTGCAGGATAACTGCGGGTTTAGAAGAGTGTTGTTGCAGAATTTATATCGAGTCTTCCCCCTGAGCTACGGGTTCAATGAGCGTTTTACCGGGTTCACGATTTGTTCCAGGTGTTTGAAATTCATCGGGATCAACATTATTCTCCGGGTTATATCGCTCTTCGTTTGTTCTTTTTGGTTTGTTATTTGGATTATTAGGATTCATATCTTTTCCTTTCCTTCATTTAACTGACGGTTATTTTACCTAATTCATCATTAACGAAAGATGAACTGGAAATTAATTTTTCTTAATGTTCAATTGTGCTGTTAATTGATGTTCGTTCACTTCTTACTTTAAATGAATGTTTGCTTGGCGTAAGGCATCGATATGACTGTAGACTCTTTGTGATCGATAGACCATAACACATAAAGCAATAAATGAGCCTGCAACGAAGAATGGAAACACCTGCGCAAGCAATTGCCCACCGACAAAAACCATGACTGTATTAAAAACAATAAATAGCCAACGTAATTCTGAAACTCCAAAATAATTGAAACTTATTTTGAAATTATTGGTGATGGCAAAATCCATTAATACATGAACCATGAAACCAGCAGAAATGGCGAGACAGAATAATGCTAAGATTAAAGATGATGGGGGCAACATGAATGAATATCCAATAACAATAGAAGTTAAAAATACATAATCGAGAAAATGGTCCATATAGAATCCCCATTTAATGAGACCCGTGTTACGGGCGCGACCAACCGCTCCATCGAGCATATCGGTAATGTATTGAAAAAAATACACGCACTAAATACCCATAACCATCTAATATCGTATTGGGCGAAATAACCTGCTGCCAAGATGCCAAATGACCAGCCCAGGGTCATTAAAGTTAAATGTGCTGTACTAATGCCTTTGGGAACCCAAGGCACAGCCGCTTCGATAAACTTCTTTTCATAGGGTACAAGAAAATGAATAAGATTTTTCTTATCTCCCGCAAATTCTTGAGTATGCACGTGTGTTGTCATTGTCATATCTCCACTACACATTTAAAGTGTTTATTTATTGCTTATCACCATCGGGAATTGGTTTCTCTGTATCTTCGCCAGACTCTTTCTGAACTTGTTTAATCTGACTATCAGGATTTCCCTCATCCACAAAGCGTGCTACTGAAGAATTATCTCGAGGCAACTGCTCCTTTTTCTTTAAGCGTAAAAGTTCTAATATTTTCATATTTCCTCCTTGAGACTAAGATAAGAGTTCAAACTTCCTTCTTATCTTACTCAACCAAAATGAAGTCAGAATGAAGTAAGAATGAATATAAAATGAAAAAACCCTTTGCAGCCTCAGAAGGCACACAAAGGGTCAATAAAATTATTTTATCTAAAGAAATTACTTTATTGCACTCACCGCCAGAATTGTTTCGATCAAATTTTGTGGATCTCCTGCCTTATTAACAAGTGTCACAGCTCCCGCCTTCTTCATGGAATCAGCCACATCATTTTCATCTTGAACAGATAAACCAATAACATTGATTTGAGGGAATTTCTTTTTAATAACGCGTGTGGCTTCAATACCATTTAATTGAGGCATATTAATGTCCATGATAATAATATCCGGCATAAACGCTTCTGCTTTTTCAACTGCTTCAACACCATTTTCAGCCTGGGCAATGACATTTAGCATACGATTTTCTTTTAATAAATTCGCAATGCCTTCGCGCACTATTTTATGATCATCCACCAAGAGAATGCGAATTGATTTATTTTTCTTTTGGCTCTCTTGCATTGAAATTTTCTCAATAGCTCCCGAGCTAGACTGATTTGCACCTGATTTCAATGATAATGGGACTTGTATTTCCACCTGTGTACCCTCACCCTTTCTTGATGTAATTTGTAGACTGCCATTTAATAATTTGAGGCGTTCTCGAATACCAAAGAGGCCAAACCCTTTATCAATGGTTTTCCGTTCAAGATGCTTGACATCAAAACCCACCCCACGATCTTTAACCGTAATACAAATTTGCTCATGGTCATATTTTAGAAAAAGATCTACTGCAAATACCAGATAATACTTCTGGTGGTGTTGATTCTAAAACTTCTTTAACTGATTCAAAAATCATGATTTTAAGACTATCGGGCAATGTGGTTGGTATTTCATCTAAATGCAAAACAATATCAAAATCATGGTCATTCTTAAACTTATTCGCAAGCCACTGCAGGGCAGGCACAATGCCATCTTCATATAAAACTGGTGGACGTAATTCCACAGTTAATGTGCGCGCGGAACGGGTGGATTCATTGATAAATTCATCTGCCCGCTTTAAGCTCACAATAGCCTTATCAAGATCTTGCTTCTCCATTGCCTTCAGTGTTAACCCAAGCTGTAATTTACTTGCTACCAAGAGCTGCTGCAAATGATCATGAATCAGGGCAGCAATACGTTTACGCTCCCTCTGTTCAGTCGTCACTAACTGATCTGCCAACATGCGTAATCGATTAGATTGATCTTCCAACTGAAGGACTGCCTGGGAAACTTGACCTCTAATAGGTGCCGAAATAAGATAAGAAGCGGGAATTGAAATAATAATAATAAGCAATGATATTAAAAAGTAACTCCCATAGCGTTCCACCACTCCAACATAAATCCCCTCGATCTCAATAGAACCAACCAACTTTTTCTCAAAGAAAATATTTTTAATCAGTTTAATATCACCGCGCTTATTATTACCCGTAAACGTCGTGAATACCCCGCCACTAGCTTTATAGACAGTGATCTTACTAATAGATTTATCATCTTGAAGGGAACGCAATATTTTATCGGCGGAATCTTTGTCATCAAAGACCAAAGTTGGTTGGAGATTATACGCTAAGATCTGCATCTGAGAATTAAGTTTGACCGACGCTTCATTCTTGATGCTATGGAATTCCAAAATACTAAAACCAATACATGCCAATAAAAGCGATATCACAGCGGTCGTGATACCGAAATTTAAAATCTGTTTTATAATCGGCGATTTCATACTTAAGGATGCTCTAATATGGCTAGCTTGAGCAATTGGCTGCTAATTTTTAAACGTGAATTCTTGATCTTGTCCATGTTAACGGCAAATTTTAGCTTATTCTTGACGACACGAAATTCTAATAATGCTCCTTTATTCAAAGAACCAATGGTTAAAGTAGACCTCGTTGCAGAGGGCTGGTCTGAAACTAATATATGACAGAATCGCGATCGACTTAAGACAATAACGCCACGGTGATTCACTGTCTTTCCCTTCAATGAATCTTGAACTGTTTCTTTAAGAATGTCATCATCAGGGACACAGACATAATAATTATTGAGATTGTCATTCCAATCCGTAAAGTTTAAAAAATGATAAATGTAAGCTGCTTTTAATGAATCAGCCTCAACCGGGGTCTCGGCATGGATTGACCCAGTTAAAAAGATAAGAAAAATAAATGTGGTGAGTAGTCTAATAACCTTCATTTAATCTTTAGAATCTCCGTATGGCTTTGACATACACACTACGCTCTACTTGTGTTGTTGCTGTAGATAAACCCGCGTAGGATTGACGGTGATGGTCCCTTAATAAATTCTGGCCAACGATCCCTATCTCCCACTCTTGGATTGTTTTACCAATACTGATATCCATCTGCGTGTTTGAAGGAATACGATGATGGGCAAAGGAATCCGCATACCGAAACGTCGTGTCTAATTCGAACCCATAGGGCAAATCAAATGAAGAACGTATATAGGCACTATTTCTAGGGACAGCATTCTCTAAGAAATCTTCAACACCAATCGTATCTACAATATCCTGGCTTTTCATAATATTCAGGGTTGTAAATGTATAGGCACCTTTAATTTTCCACCACTCTTGCAGTGTGATATCACTCGATAATTCAATGCCATATGTTTCTCCTTCTAAACCATTCGCAGCCAAATAGGGCGTGAGAGGAAAACCATTTTCAGTAGTATCTCCTAATGTGACATATGTAATCAAATCATCATAATGGTCTGCAAAGAGAGAAAAATCAAAAAATAGATTATCCCGAGGTTGAGTACGGTAACCTAATTCATAACTGCGCATCTTTTCTGCTTTTAGATCATGCGATCCTTGAAGGCGAGTAAATAATGACGGTGCTGCAGCGGCCCCCAGGACATTTCCATCACTTTCTAAACGAGATGGTGTCCGTATCGCTTGAGATACAGCAGCCCACACCAAGTTTTTATCATTCAAATCATAAGAGACACGTGCATTAGGTTGAATTTCATAATCCGTGTAAATATTATGTTCTAATTTACTTCCAAGAATAAACCGTAATTTATCTTCAAGTAGTTTAATTTCATCTTGGGCAAACAGACTAAATACTTGATCAATTCTAGAATTCTCATTAATAGCTAATGTTTCAGTATTAGTCATATTTTCTAAATTTAACCGGTATCCTAAACCCCATGTAACCTCTTGATTTGAAGCCACCTCCACATGATGATTAAACTCTGTATCAAACATATTGCGAAGCTCTTTGAATGATTGAAAATCTTGATTTGTCATTTGCCAATAGGATTGCAAAGACCAATCATCCTGTTGATAACGGGTCAATAAATTCCCACCTTGAGCATAGGACGGCTCCTCGGAGATTGCCTGATAAGGCGAGGTAAAGGAAGACAATGTAGCTCTTTGCCCTAAATACCCTTGATAGAAATCACCTTGAAATGTTAAATGTTCTTTTTCAGCACGAAAACCTGTTCTTGCCATTTGCCATTCATCATTGGCAGTACCTGAATTTCTATGCCCTTCATCTCGATTAAAATACTTAAGGTAGGTGCGATAAAACCAATCATTCTTTTGTGATCCATAACGTACCGATGTAAATCCACGCTCTTCAGTCCCTGCACCCAATTTGACATAACCACCTTGTGTATCTTCTGCTTTTTTGGTGATAATGTTAATCACACCATTGACCGCATTAGCCCCCCACAAAGCCCCACCCGGGCCACGAATGACTTCAATACGGTGAATGTCTTCTAAGAGCGTGTCTTGAAGCTCCCAAAAGACACCTCCAAAAAGTGGTGAATAGACCGCACGACCATCAATCATCACTAATAATTTATTTGCTAATACCGACCCATTAAATCCACGAGCTGAAATATCCCATGAGTGAGCATTAACTTGTTGAACAGAAATACCAGGAACCATGCGCAATAAATCAGGGATACTATTTGCTCCACTTCGACGTATATCTTCAGGGGTAATGACATAAACGGGCGCAGAGGTATTGAAAAAGCGTTCGGCTTTCTTTGATGCAGAAAATACTTCCACATTCATCAATTGCTCTAAACTCACATTCGTTAAATCAGCAGAAGTATCTTGGGCTTCGGCAGGGTCATCATATGACAATAAGAATAGAATATTTAACAAGGCAAGGATCAACACACGTCTGTTCATCGTCTCTCTCCGCATGAAAGTTGCTTTCGAATCTATACTATCTAAATTGGGATAAATTACCTAATACTTTATCATACGGATTTGAACATTAAGATTAGATGAAGATAAAATGAAGCAATGCCCTATACCCTCTCTGAGGCATAGGGCCTCAGAGAGGAAATACAGGTATTAATTACGCCGTGATGTACCGATTAAACAGCCCAATAAGAATGATCCAATAGCGACACTGGCAACAACAGGCCATGGATTTTCACGGACATGCTTATCAACAGAACTGATAATTTGGGTAGCTTGCTCTTGCCCTTCTTTTAATTTTTTCTGGGCCGTAGCTGCTAATTCTTTAAATTTCTCTGTTTCTTCACGCACAGCGGAACGACCGAAATCAGCTGTATTTTCTTTGCTAAAACCTTGATTCTGCTTGTCTTTAGTGTAGTCGTTTTGCATAGCTGAACTCCTTATTGTAACGGTTTAACGGTTTGAATTTATTGACACCCTCGAACCTCCCTCGTTATATACCACTTCCTTAATTACTGTGCTCAGCTTAACAAGATGAACATTAAGATAAGGTGAAAACAAAATAAAAAAAGCCGGGATATTTTCCCGGCTCTCATGTCACCTTATTCATTAATTGATAAAACTATAAACGTTCGTTCGATTTCTTAAATTCGTCGAGAATATGTTTTCCTTTTTCTCCAGATACAAATAATTGACTATTTAATACTTCTTTCACTGCGCGTACTAAATCATCACAAATACATTCTTTATTAACATACCCTCTTGCCCCTGCTTTCAAACATTTTAACGCATACAAAACTTCATCATGCGCCGACAACATAATAGCAGGCAAGAGAATATTTCGCGCTTGAAGCGTCTTTAATATCTCTATACCACCTTCACGATCTCCGACTGAGATATCAATCAACGCCACATCAAATGAATGCCCATGCACCGCGGCATCAAGGAATTCTTCTTTCTTGCTCGTGATCTGAACTACCTCTAACTCCTGCTCATCGCTAACTAATTCTTTAATAAGATTTGAAATTAACGGTTGGTCATCAATTACAATAATTCTTTTCTTTGTCATTAACCATCCTTGATAGTGCCAACACATGCGAAGGAGTCAACTTTGAAAACTGACTTGATGTATTTCTACTCTTAATTCCGATTGAACGCAAGAGAATGTTTTAAGCCAAAGCACTGCTTACAAAGCTCCTCACATTCACATGGAGAAAATCTGCACACTATCGCCATCAGCTAATCCTTCAAGCATGGTTGTATCATTAATCGAATGAACCGTTGATCTGCCTGTTCCTTCGTCAATGATTGTGACTGTATTATTAAGCCGATCAATGCTGGCAATATCACCACGGGCTATAAGATTACTGCGTGCAGGTAATTGTTGATACGTTGTTACAATCCCCACTTTATTATTAGCCGCTATTCCAACACCACCTTGCATCGATGTGCTGACAGTACTAACTGTCGGATTTGATTCGGGCGTCGAACCATCTTTAATCGAAGGCATTCCCGTACTGGAACCTTTTACAATAGAACTTGCGGTGTCCATCTCAGTTTCCGCCGGTTCGGTAAATGCCTTATCGCCAAGAAGAGCATCTGCCAATAGCAGTCGAGGCATTAGCACAAACATTATCGATAATATCATGCTGACTTTAATCATAAACACTCCTTATGTATATTTCTCAGGATTATCTTCAAATTGACGTTTACATCCTTCACAACAGAATTTATATTCCTTACCCTTATAAATAATTCCTGTCTTGGAATCTCCAACATCTATTTTGCATACGGGACATTTGTGATGGCTCATACTCCTCCTTAATATTTGTGTTTCATATTTCTCTTAGCATCTTTCAATCGAGCCATTTGATCTAAAGTGAGAACCTCATCACTCTTTTAGGAGTTGCCTGAATTACGGCCATTGTCTAATTGATTTCCACGATTATTATCTTCATCTTGCCAACCTTGCTGACTTGTGGGTTGATAATCTTCTTGATTATCGTGTGTGGACTTCGTCCTACGTGATGCTGCTTTTTTCTTTGCACCTTGATTCATATTCCCTCCTTGAAAAAAATTAAATGAATTAAACTGTTATTTAATCTCGCTTTTAGAATAGCAATGACGTAATTAAGAAAAGATTAAAATAGAATTAATATGAAGGGTTATTTAAATAGAGAGGAATTGTGCGAAAATCTTCTTCGAGCGATGTCTTTAGTGAAGGATTATAGATCAATGCGGCAGGGTGATAAACAGGCAGCACAGCAAGTTGCATCTTTTCAAAAGGAATGAGCTGAAGTTTACCATGAATTTGAGTAATGCCTGGAATCGTCGCCATGGCATCAATATTTAACCCCGAAAGAATAAAACGCGTTGCAAAATTACCCAGTGTAACAATTAAGGGTGGCTTAATAATTCGGATTTGATCTGTTAAATATGGTGTGTGTGCTTTAATTTCCGTAAATGTGGGTTGCCGATTACGTGGCGGCCTGTACTTAATAATGCTTGTGATATAAACACTCTCTCGTGTTAATTCGCTTAAAGCCAGTAAACGTTCCAAATTTTTTCCTGCCGCTCCGACAAATGGCAAACCTTGTTTATCTTCATTTGCCCCAGGAGCTTCTCCGATAAAAAGGACTTTAGGATCACAACTCCCTGCTCCAAAAACAATGTTGAGCGCCGTGTCCTTCAGCGGCAACTTGGCACGCAACATTTTCTGACGCAATTTCACTAAGGCCTGTTCTTTTGTACTGATCATTTTTCAATTATACCTCTATAAAGAGCATAGAGGCAATCATGATATAAAGTTAATTGTGGAGAGACTGTCTATTTTAGCTAATTTTGGTTTAAAATATTGGGCATTTTTTGGCTTCGGCCAAAAAACAGCCTCATTGTTTGAGCGGAGCATGCTAGAGGCATGCGCAGCGAGTTATGAGGCTGCCAATATTTTAGACCAAAATTAGCGTTAAGAAATCGACCGGAACGGAACAATTAGCTTTATATCATTATTGCGGGGATTAGCATGTGGATTGTAAAAAGGGTTTGTGTGACACGAGCAGAACGGAGCATTTTTGGGCTGTTGGCCCAAAAATACACCGTTTTATTTTTCTAATAAAAGCAAAAACACCATGCCCCTTCGGGTTGCATGGTGTTTTTGTAGGGAAATAAAACGGAGAAGGAGAGATTCGAACTCTCGAGGCACTTTCATGCCCACACGCTTTCCAGGCGTGCGCCTTCAGCCACTCGGCCACCTCTCCATTACCTCAGATAACTATATCAAATATATTCTAGAAAGATGGAGAGGTTGTCCATACCGTCAGAATTATAAGAGTATGGGCACCTCTGTGATCTTTACTCTATATTTGAATCACTAATTCTAGAATCTAACTATACAAAATCTTCCGCTGTTCACGAATCCGCGGATCTTCTAAATACTGATCATACGGAATCATTTGATCAATCACACCTTTAGGTGTTACTTCGACAATACGATTCGCTACCGTCGATACTAAGGTATGATCATGCGACGAAAACAATATTGTACCAGGGAATGTTTCCATGCCCTTATTTAATGCTGAAATTGCTTCAAGATCTAAGTGATTAGTCGGCTCATCAAAAAGTAGCACATTGGCCGAGGTCAACATCATGCGCGATAACATGCATCTCACCTTTTCTCCCCCAGAGAGTACACGCACCGGCTTTAAACTTTCTTCACCCGTAAATAACATACGGCCTAAGAATCCGCGCACAAAATTTTCATCAGTCTCAACGGAATACTGACGCAACCAATCAATGATATTCAAATCGACATCAAAGAACTTACGATTATCTTTCGGGAAATACGCTTGGCTTGTCGAAGCGCCCCATTTGAACTGCCCTTCATCCGGAGTTAACTCCCCCATTAAAATTTGGAAGAATGTAGTCTTAGCCAAATCATTAGGACCAACAAATGCAATTTTGTCACCTTTATTGACATGAAAAGAAAACTTCTTAAACATCAATTGACCATCAATGCTTTTGGTAATGTTATCAACATGAAGTACATCATTACCTGCTTCACGTTCTGGCTTGAAACTAATAAAAGGGTATTTTCTCGACGATGGTTTGATTTCTTCGATGGTCAATTTCTCAAGCATCTTTTTACGGGAAGTCGCTTGCTTGGCTTTTGAGGCATTTGCCGAGAAACGGGCAATAAAGTCTAAAAGCTCTTTGCGTTTTTCTTCCGTCTTTTTATTTTGATCCCCACGTTGACGCAAGGCCAATTGGCTTGATTCTAACCAGAATGTATAATTGCCGGTATAAGACTGCACCTTGCCATAATCAATGTCACAAATATTCGTACAAATCTTATCTAAGAAATGGCGATCGTGAGACACCACAATCGCAATATTTTCAAAATTCGCTAAGAACTCTTCAAGCCATAAACAGGTTTCCACATCCAAACCATTGGTAGGCTCATCGAGGATTAATATATCAGGATTACCAAAAAGTGCTTGAGCTAACAAGACGCGCACTTTTTGTGACCCTTCCATTTGTTTCATTTCCAATTGATGCAAAGAACTATCAATACCTAAATCTGCTAATAATTTTGCCGCTTCTGTCTCGGCATCCCACCCATTCATTTCACCGAAACGGGCTTCTAATTCTGAGGCACGCAACCCATCGGCATCGCTAAAATCTGGCTTGGCATACAAATCATCTTTTTCCTTCATGACTTGATAAAGCTCTTTATGGCCCATAATGACCGTCGTTAAGACAGTAAAATCATCATAGGCATTCTGATTCTGGCGAAGCATGGATAAACGCTTCCCTGGAGGGCATGAAACAGTACCCGCTGTTGATTCAATATCACCAGAAAGGATTTTTAAAAACGTAGACTTCCCCGCTCCATTGGCACCAATAATGCCATAACAATTACCAGGGCTAAATACAACATTAGCTCCGTCGAAGAGAATACGTTTTCCAAATTGAAGTGAAACATTGTTAACTGAAAGCACAATAGACCTTTTTATCTAGTTAATGAAAGAGGCGAAATTATAGCATAAAGTGGTTAAAATGAGAAAAAAAACTATTATTCAGAGGAGTCTGCTGTAAGGAGAAACTAGAATAAATCTACTTTCTTAATCGTATAACCTGGAGAACACAGTTAATAGCTGAAATAATATTTTCTTCATGCATTGTTTGTCTCTATCTAGTTGTATAACTCGTAATAATACCCGTCGCGTATTCACCAACCTGTTGAGCATCATCAGCATCAACATCTTTATTATTATTCACATCTGCCATTTTAACTTGGCTATCTAACAATACAGTTGGATTTAACATATATCGTTTAATCATGACCGCGTCGTATAAAGTTACTCTCCCATTATCCGTCACATCCCCCGTTGCTAAGTTATTTGATGGCGGAATCTCTGTTGACTTAATTAAACCGATTTCATTAAATGGGATTGGCTTAAAACCTGTAGCAAAAACTGGTGACGTTGCCTTCAACCTAAAGTCATCAGAGAGAAAATTCTCAAATTGTGGATCTGCAGTGTAATTATTTGTTGGCGAATAAAATAAAGGTCCTTCAGGACTAGGATACATTTTATCTACAGTTGTATCCGTGTTATAAAAGATATTTGTTGTGACCGTGTTTCCTTTAGGTTCAGCGTCATCAATAACATCAATAGCCAAATCAGCTGGATCAAAAGTATATTTTGTTATCGTTGGATAATACTCGCTATATGGCGGCAATTTATAATTACATTTCCTTAATCGATTATAGACTTCTGTGGCTTGTAAAATATACCCGCCTTCACTGTATTTTCCTTGAGACGTAGTACCATTTAATAATATCTTATATTGATCAATAGTTTGAAACAACCAACCAACTGCATCACTATTTGCCCCTGGCTCTCCTTGCACATCAGAAACAATGACTCGATCAGAAGCTTTATACTCAAACATATTTGCATCATTTCCATGAGGACGAACTGTTTTAACAATGAGCGGATAAGAACCGTTAACCGAAACAGTACCAACACCTACATTCTCTATAGGAATACGAAAGTTCTTTGCTAAAATGTTATAGCTTGGCGTTCCCAAATGTAATGGAAAATCTGAATTAACGATGATATTATTCTCAAAAATATTATCTCTTCCTCCGTTAATTAAATATCCCACTCCTTCCACAGGATACAAGTCCTTAGGATCTCCTTTTAAACGATTAATAACATTTCCGTATGTAGTGACTTGACTTTGATCATTATCATAATAAATAGCTACAGCATGCAGGCGCTTCGTATTGTTGGTAAAATCAAACCCTTTAATATCATGAATATAGTTATGGCGAACTAATGAACCTCGAAATGTTCCGGGAGCATACCCATAAATCGCCCCTACATCCACTGTTTGCTTCGCTGTATCGTAGATCTCATTATAATCAATAATATAATTATTCCCTCTAAAGACAATACCCATGTGCTTACCATCATAAATCTTATTATAACGAACACGATTACCTACACCCGTGGAAGGCCCTGCTGTAAAAATAATAATATCCGTTCCTGACATATTAACACCTGCTCTATAAGAATAATCCCTTAACCCATACGCATAAATCTCATTGTTCACAATAAAGTTATAACCATTCTCAAGTTTTGTATCTACTCCACCAAATAATATGACCCCATTGTCATCAATATTATAAATCTTACTTCCCCATATACCGCTATGTTTACCTGAGACATATGCCCCTATGTATGCATTACGAATCGTTGAATTTTCAATTAAAATAAAAGAATTAGATTGATTAATTTTGACTGCAGTTCCGCGGACATTCTCAAATGTAATACCAGATAATGTAATATGGGATGCCGTACTTTCAAATGACACAAGCATGGGGGCGACAGATGCCACAACTTTTGAAGTTGACAAATCTGCTGGAGGATAAAAATACAACATTTTTGTTGAACGATCCAAATACCACTCACCTGGACTGTCCAATTCTTCTAAGATATTCTCATAGTAAAATGGACGCTTTTCTTGAAACGTCTCTGAATTCGCCACTCCATTTATAATCTTAGGTGCAGTCAATTTAAAACCGCCATTGGGATCAGCAACAGCACTTGTTAATTTTAAGTGAGTATCACGATGATCAAATCGCCAAGCCCCATGAACCCATATGTCATCTGCAGCGCTTAAAGGCTGCTTCCACCTACTGGGCCTCGTGTCTTCGGTTATAAAAGTATCTGGAACTCCCGCTGGCACAGATTTGATTTTAGTAAATCTAGCATACATATTGTTAGGGTCCAAATTAGGCCATCTCGCCATTATCATCGGTTTATCTTGAAAGAATAAATTCATCGCTGGTTGACGACTGGCAACAATCACATACGATCCGCTCACTGTTAAAACTCCAGGATCAATACTCAACGGAACTTGAACAATCTTATCTCTAATTAATGAACTAAAACGAGAATATACCGAAGAGGATGCCGGCACAGGAACAAAACCTTTTAATTCAACCCCACCACTCACTATCACAGATTCATTATTATAAGCACTGTATCGTATTGGATCTGTTGCTGTTCCACTATCAAGATTATTTAAAACAAATTGCGTTGTCCTAAAATAAGTACCTTGTCGAATATAAACTTGAACTCCCCCAGCATTAGCTGTTAATTTACCGCTTGTCTTTAGTGTTCTTATGGCGTTTCTTGCACCTTCAAAAGTAAGAAATGGTTTATCTATCGTTCCAGGATTAGCATCATTTCCATTCGTCGCTACATAAAATGTAAATTGAGGGGCTTTTCCTTTAGTGATAAAAGAACCTTGCCCTACAGCTGATTTATTACCCGCGCGATCTGTCGATGATACTTTATATAAATAAGTTGTATTAGGTTTAAGATTTAACAGTAATTGGGCATGAGGAATACCGTAGGCTAAATTTGAACTTGTTTTTATCGTTGACGAACCCTGCTCCCAATACTCAACATAACTGTCAGAAGGCTCCTTGGTCATCCAAACAATTTCCGCAGTTGTCTCACGCACAGCTGAACTCGTTAAATCTTCGATCACAGGAGGCGTTGTATCAGATCTAACTGAAAGATTAAAAACTATTTCACTTTCATTTTGCATACCAAATAGATCTTCACATCGAACATAATAGGTCATGTTATAACCCGGACTAAGATTAGGTATGTTTAAATACACTTTATTCTGAGCTACTGAATTGAATTTTAGCGACATGTCTGCAAATGATTTGCCTGATACATTAGCCGCTCTGCAATAGACTGGACGATCCGCATGCACAACAATATGCGCATAGCGGGTCCAATCTGGAAAAGGCATTAATGAAGGGTCGGGATAGACTTTTGTAACCTGTGGATTAGACGCAGGTATTTCGATTGAAGGATTATACAATCGAGCTATTTCAATCTTATTTAAAACCCTTGAATACAGACGAACTTCATCAATTAAACCGAAAAATACTTGTGAATTAGCCGTTGCCGAATTGGCACCGATATAACGATTCGCAGACAAACCCATCAAGTTATTTGTATAGGGTATTGAACCAGACGTTAACCCATCGACGGTTGCGGTCAAAAACTTTCCATCAAATGTCACAACTATATGATGCCATCCAGGATTTGTTCTAAAATCATACGCAACAATTCGTTGAGTGTACAACATATACACCCCATCATTCCGTATCGCGATATACTGAGCTTTATTTGCTGAATCACGATCTCCTGAAAAAAGAATTCCAGCCGCACCAAAAGGTTGTGGATTTGGTATCGGCATGACAGGGTTAATCCACATGGATATTGACCAAGTTGGAGAAGCAAATTTATTGGTCATCACATATTGTCCGCCAACTTGAGCTAGAACTGGAGAAGTTGTACTAGTCAAAAGCTGCATAGATGCATCAAACGCCAATGCTTTATCAAATTTATTAGAACTTATCCCGACGTTTCCCTCAATAATGACAGCATTACCAATTCGAATATTCGGGCCACCAATACCGGGATTATTTTTTAAAGGCGAGAAATCTTCAACTGTATTATTCGTATTTAGCGTATCAAATTTCCAATATCCCACCAAGCCATTAGACAATGTGTCCGCAGCCTTGGCATCGATGGATATTACACTCGCTAATAGCAAGAACGTCATAATTTTAAATGATTGTTTCCACATACTCAGTATCCTGTTCTCTCATTTTACTTAACAACATTAAATGCATTAATCAAACCTAAAGTATATTGGGCGACTAAATCTGCATCTGTATTATCAACTACACCGCTACTATTCACATCAGCCATCAAGATCTGCTTGGCTGAAAATAGTGATGGATCTCTTTGATATCTTTGAATCATGACTGCATCGTACATACTGATGCGCCCATTACCCGTCACATCCCCTTTGTCTTGAGGATCATCTGGCGGTGTTGTCTCTTTAATCAACCCTATTTCCTCAAAAGGAATGCGTTTAAACCCATTGGCATAGACGGGAGATGTCGCTTGCAACTGCAAATTATCTTTAGCAAAATCCACAAATAACGGATCACTGGTAAAGTCTTGAACAGGAATAATAAATTCCTTAGCAAGATTTGTGGCATACATTTTATTCATATCTCTTTCATAATTATTGAAGAGGATATTGCGGATCAATATATTCCCTTTAGGCTCCGCATCATCAACTTCAAACATGCGGCGTGTTAATGTGGGATAAAAATCTTTCCAAGCTGTTGCCGGATAACCATCACTACTAGGTGGATGTAAGGCCGTAATTGTATCTAGAGGGTCTAAATATTTATTTAGCGTGTTATAGGCGACCATGCTTTGTATCAGCGATCCCCCTTCAATATATTCGCCGCTTGCGGCTGTTCCATTTAAACGCAACGTATAATCGTCAACAACAGTAAATCCCCATGTCCCATTTGCGCCAGGAGCTCCATGAACATCATCAATAATAACGGTTGAACTTGCATTTGATTCCATCGCAAAATAATTGGCATGTGGGCGAGCTGTTTTTATCTCAATCGGTGTTGTATTCGTGGCATCAATAATAGGGATACGGTACAATTTGGCTGTGAATGTCAATGCAGGAGCCCCAATATGGTAAGGCTCATCGGTATTGACCATGATATTATTCTCAAACGTATGATCACGCCCACCATTGATCAAATAACCAACGTTATCAACAGGATGCTTATTAGCTCGGCCTGAAACTCGGTTGATCACATTACCATATACATCAATCCCATCAACATCATTATCAACATAAATTCCC
>CAYZPQ010000007.1:27989-29496 GCA_964480185.1 uncultured Planctomycetales bacterium
ATGGGTAATTAGTAAAATCAAATCCCTTAAGGTCATGAATATAATTATGGCGGACTAAAGAACCTCGTGAAGTCCATCCACCAATCATATAAATGGCACCAGCATCAATCACATGTGTTGCAACATTATAGATATTGTTATAGTCTAAAAGATAATTATTACCTGCTGTTACAATACCATAGTGAGGGCCATTGTAAATTTCATTATATCTAACTCTATTCCCCACACCACGGCTAGGTCCCAATGTTAATGTAAAAGTATCCACCCCAGATAAATTTACAGCTGCACGATATGTATAATTGCGTTGACCAT
Source organism: uncultured Planctomycetales bacterium (assembly GCA_964480185.1). GTDB lineage: Bacteria > Omnitrophota > Gorgyraeia > Zapsychrales > Fredricksoniimonadaceae > CAYZPQ01. The sequence continues at coordinate 28,302 of CAYZPQ010000007.1, forward strand.
AATCATGAATTTTAGTGTTCACAATAAAGTTGTATCCACCTTCGAGGGTCTTATCAACGCCTCCATATAAAATAACCCCATTATCTTCCATTTGATAAATCTCGCTGCCCCAAATCCCATTATGTTTCCCCGCAATATAAGCTCCCATTGAACCATTGCGAATGACAGAATTCTCAATCATATTAAATGATGTATCTTTTTCCATACGAATAATGGTGCCCCGAGAATTTTCAAATGTTATACCCGATAAGGTGACATTCGAGACATTTCCTTGGAATGACACTAATATTCCTGTCAATGAGACGTATGTTTTCGATGTGCTCAAATTAGCTGGCGGCCAAAAATACAATATTCCAGTCCCTCGGTCAAGATACCATTCTCCTGGAGCATCCAATTCTTCTAAAAAATTCTCATAATGAAACGGGCGTCCCGCTTCAAACTTATTGGTAAAATCACCAGGGGCAGTGATCCTATAACCCCCTCCTGGTTCTGCTGTTAAACTCGTTATCTTTAAGTGCGATGCACGATAATCCAAAAACCATGCCCCATGAACCCAACCATCACTAATAGGTTTCACCCATCGATCTGGTCGATTATCTTCTGTAACAAAAGCACTAGTTGTATTGGCTGGCACTGATTTGATCTTACTAAAACTCGCATAAAGATCTGCATTGGCATTAGGCCAACGCGCTAAAGTCATCGGCTTATCTTGAAAATATAATGTCAGGGGGGAATCTAATGTTTTAATGAAAGCACCACTTATTTTTAGTTCACCAAAATTTGTAATACCCTTCGCTTTCAAATCAATTTGAAAAATATTTGGTAACACTGTCGCATCAATTTTACCTGTTGAATTTGTTGCCGCAGTAAACCCTGTTATTTCCCTGGAGCCTGTAATAATAACTTTTTCATTGTTATAGGCTTGATATCTAATAGGGGCCACAGTTGTACCTGAATCGTCATTGGTTAAAATAAAAGCACTTGATCTAAAATAAATACCCCCTCGTATTAATACCTGTATGCCACCTGCTGGAAGTCCCCGAGCTCTTACAGCGCGAATAGTATCGCGCGCCTTCTCAAGAGTCAAAAATGGTGTATCAATAGTTAACCCATTGTTTGTATCATTCCCTTGCGCTGAAACATAATACGTTAATGCGGCTGGCCCTCTTGTCTTAAAGGTTTTTTGTTCAGCGAT
>CAYZPQ010000008.1:0-3340 GCA_964480185.1 uncultured Planctomycetales bacterium
AACGTCTAATTCGCCATAACGGCCGACAAGTTCAAAAGCTCCCCACTGACCTTTGGAAAGATCAAATGGTCGGCGAGGGGTAATGCCTTTATAAGAAGCTAATTCACCAGTTAGTAAATAATTACCAGAGACTTGCCAGGCAGTATTCTTAAAAGAATCACGGATAATGGTGGCGCCTGATGTGCGGACAAGCTTTTGTTCAGATTGAACATATTCACCTAAAAGCCCAAATGAACCATTGTAGTAATAGGCTTGTGGGCTTAGACGGCTATGTGCACCATCTGGACTAACACCGGTTGAATACGCAAATACGTTCGCTTGACCTGGTGATCTATAGGTTGGCAATGTGCCACCTTCTTTATGACCATAAGAACCGCCAATACCAATACCAAATCCTTTTAATGGCTCAATGGACGTATTTTTAAATGGTGTGACGAATACACGACCGATTGCATCTTTATCATTATTTACATCGGATGTATCGACGCTAGCTAAGTCAGAACCACCGTTAAAAACACCTAAGGCATAATTAACACTTTCTCCTAATACATCACCGGATACTTGAAAACCTACATCACGGTTAGGAACTAAGTTAGTTGGAAAACCTGTTTCCATAAAGTTAGCAACTGGATCTGATTGCAAACGTTCAAGTCCTAATGGAGCTTTAAACTTACCACCACGAATCTTGAATGCAGGATTAATCTTGAAATCACCATAAGCATCAACTAAGACAGCTTGGTTATTGTTGGGTGTTTGAGCAAAATCAGGCATGAGGTAAAAATCAAAATTCTTCCCCACACTTCCTTCTAAGATAGGACGTGCGCGACGCACTAAGAAAGAATCAGTGGTTGGAGCTGCTGTACCTGGGCCATAGGCTTCTTTATTGGTGGTTGTAAAGACGCGGGAGTCAGCTTGAATAACACCACGGATTTTAATTTTAAATGAATCATCGGGTGATTTAATAGAGAAACCATCTTTGCTGTTGGCAGTAACCACAGCGGTGTCAGGAGCCTTTTTAGCCGCTTCTTCTTTGTCGATTTCAATTTGGCGTTTTAGGACAGCCACTTGTTGCTCTAAATCATTTAATCGTTGTTCAAGTGCACTGCTTTGGGCAAAGGCTTGGTTTGTTGTGAATGGCAAAATGCTGAAAATTGTCAATACTGCCATTACTTTTTTAACGTGCTGCATGTTTTACTCCTTTAAGTGTTTTATTAGCTTTCAGATGTCTGGTTGCTTTTAATTTACTGTATTTTTAAAAATAGCTGCAGTGGACTGCTAGCCGTTTAATTAATCTTTATCAAAACGAATTTTCTCTTTGCGTTCGATTTGAACGACTTTGCCATCATGGACAATAATTTCCACAGATCCATACTTAATGGACTTAATGGCATCAATGATTTGCTGGTCTTTGATCTGTTTTTCTGTGTTTGACATTTCATTTCCGGTTTGTTTATTTAATTATTACTAAGTTGGTAATATTAGTAATGATAATATGAAAAAAAATATTGTCAAATTATTTTTTCTAAGTTTGACAATATTATGGTTCTGCCGGATTTAAAACAAAATTAGGAGACACTTCTTCCCAATAGACAATATCAGAAATATAAGGAATAAAAGGTATTTTACGATTGTTTGTTAAGGCTTCATTATACCTATAAACCCGTTGCTGGTACACATTCAAATTAACAGCCGTACGAACATCTTCTCCTCTTAAAGCCATGGCACCTTTAAAATTCAGCGTTCCTTTTGTTCTTTTTCCTCCCTCTGCTGTAAATATACCATTTGAGGTTCCAGCCCCATCTGCAATAATATAAGCTTCAATATTGAGATTGCTAGGAGCACTATCTGCAATAATAACATCTTTTTTGGCCATTAAACCCAGTTGAGGTTTTTCATTGTCATTGAGACTATCATTCATCTGCTCAATATTTCCCGTTATATAAATGTTCCCTTCAGCAACAAATAACATAGAGTCTTTGATTTTTCCTGAAATATAAATATTTCCTGTAGCATAGACAATACTATTAAAGGTGCCAACTTCTTTGGTGCTAATTCCAATATTTCCGTTATACGAATAATTTCCTTCGATAAATTTGCTATCAGGCATTTTAGCAATCTTTTTATAACGATCTAAGTCAACACCAGGAAGAGATACAGAAGAAACTTGAAATGTTTTAGGAGCGCCATCTTTTGGAGAAATCGTCACCGCAGGATTGTCTTCATTAATAACATCATGTAAATAAAAAACTTGTTCCACCTCAATATTTTTTAATTTTTTTTCCTCTTCGCTTGTATTAGGAAGGTTTTCATCAACTTCAAAGTAAACATCTTTCGCAAGGACTTTGGCATTGGCTAAATTAGCGCCACTTCCTAAACGTAAATCACCAGCAGTTGCAATAAAATAGGCGGCAGGGTCTTCAATAATAATCCGGGTTTTAATTGATCGTTTAATTTTATTTTTATCATCAGCACCTGTTGATTTAACCCAAACGGAATCGAACATTCCTTGGTATTTATTAGTCGCATCCACAACATTTACAGAATAATAGCCCCTTACTTTACTATCCGAGCCATTTATAACAATATCATTCACCGTTGGTGTGATTCCATTGCCTGGCCGCCATAATGGATTTCTTCTTAATTCAGCCACAGTTTGCTGGATGCCAATTTCTGCCGCATAAAATGCTTGTTGGGATTTTAAGCGCATATCATTATCTTGCAATTGCATGTTCGCACGTAAAAATGCAGCAGACATAATAATACCTAGAAAAAGTGCAATGACGATAGTCGTGATTAAAGCAAAGCCAGATTTAGAGGAATGAATCTTCATAGGCCCTTTTAGTTACGCACATAAATATCAGTGGATGACTTGAAACTCACCTTTCGAAACAAAGAAGTTTGGCTTAAAGCAAGTTGTAGGGCTAAATAACTATCATTTCCGATATTTATCCCTCCACTATCTTGTCGGTTAAACGCCGATTGAGTAAAATCTAGGTCTTGGGTTAAAACAACTGTTGTTGCTCCTCTTGTAACTGTCAATTGTCCCCCTGTTGTCATTTCATAGACAATATCACCTACTTTATCAGACTTTAAGGTTATCTGCCTCCGACAGTCGTGTAAACAATTTCTTTGGCAAAGCGCGTATCTTTAGAAATTTGTTCAACGATGATATCCATATCTTGACTCAAATTTGCTTTCACCACATATTCATCAAAATTTTGCCAATTAACAAACAACACACTATAAAAAATGCCAAGCGCAATCCCTATCACCATGCAGATCGTTAGGATTTCAATAAGGGTGACCCCTTTATTATTTAAATTTTTTAGGGGCCCCATTA
>CAYZPQ010000008.1:3350-28970 GCA_964480185.1 uncultured Planctomycetales bacterium
CTTGATGTTTTTTATAACGGTTGTAGTCTTTTCTAAAGTAAAAGCTGGTGTTGAATAATTGTCGTAGAGAGGCGGCTCATCAACCTCAAGAGTATAATTCTTTGGAGTTTGAACATAGCGTTGGCGAATGCCCTCTTCCGTAACACCTTTAGGCGGCCATGTCTCCGCAGCATTTAAGAATTCATAGTCACCGGTCGCATTACTTGTTGCTGTTTTTACTTCATTGCCTAACTTAATATGTATAACGACACCTTTTATAGGAACGCCTGTTTCCCCTATTGTCACTTTTCCTCGAATAGTTCCCGTTCCTTTTGGCCATAAGGCGACTTGCGGGATTTCAATTTCATCATTGAGAACAACTTGAATGATCTTGCTTCCCGTTACATTATAAAATTCATTTGTTGGTATTGTGTACGTATAGTAACCGGGATTCGATACAAGTAACCAAAATTTTCCAGCAGGAATTTTGTAAGGCCCTACACCCGGTACATAATTATTACATCTGTAGGCATATTCTCCTGTTTTAGTATAAATCCCATAAAAGAATTCTATTTTAGATTCTGTTTTAATCAGAGGTTTTCCATCAATAGAATCATCAACAATTCTTCCTATAGCATTCCCGCAGTATTTATCTTCGGCAGAGATTACTAAGTCATTGGTAATGGACTCTTTTGCAAGTACAGCTGAAGTACCAAAAGTAGCATTAGGACTCGAAAGTTCCAAATGAACAACATCTCGACAACAATTTGTCAGATCGACTGCCGCTCTTGCATACAAAATAGGTTTCGTTGGAGATTTTAGAGGAAAATAAATAGAACCTTCTGCAGGGACTATTGCGGAGAATGACCCATCCGTACCAGAAGGAACATTAACTACCGGCCAAGGTGTTTTATCAAACCATGTTGTAAAAATAGCAGCATTGGCAATGGGTTTACTTGGCGTAAGATTATTTTTAACAATTCCAGTCACACTCGCGGTTGGCACGGGAGATAAAACAATTTTAACGGTTTGAGAAGCACCAGGAGAAACGCAAAGATTTGTTTCTGCCCCTGTTCCGATCCAATTATCACATCCCGCTGTTGACCATCCTGCTGAATGATAGGGATAACCTTTACAAGATAAATTACCGACATAATTAGACTTATAGGCATCGGCGGTGGCTAATGTAAAACATCTAGTTTCGGTTAAACTTTTAAAATTTACTTCAAATGTTGTTTGGCGAGTAATTTGTTTTGTTGGTTCTACAGCTTTTGCATTTTCATAAAGAGTAATAGGCATTGATTTGGCAATTGTCAAAGGAGCGTCGCTTGGATCAACTAATTCGGCTGTAATTGTTACTTTAGGAGTTGGGTCAATTGATATATTAACGGGACGCTCTTGACCTGAATCAAGCATGATATTGGATACCTCTTTATTAAAATATCCTGCTTGATCTTTAATCGAAATTGTCCAGTCGACACCGGGCTTTAAAAGAAATCTTCCTGATCCTGATTCAGAGAAATCATAATTAAATGGAGTACCACTACTTCGTGTGGATGGAACTGTCGAAGTTGTTGTAAATGTTCGACCTGTGACAGGTTCGGTAATTACTAAATTAATACCTTCGAGAAGAGCTCCTGTCGAGGAATTTCTAATTTCACCAATAACATTCCCGGGCAATCCTTCGGGAGGGCTAGATAAAACGATAACTGATGTAAGTGTTTTAGGTTTATTAAAATCAGTGTAGGTAATACTAATTTCAGCTTGTTTTAAATCTAAAGAACCTCTTGAAATATAGCGTGGTCGAATTGGGCGTGTAAATCCTGGAAATGAGGTCGTTATATCTTCAAAGACGAAATCGCGTTCTAAACGATCAAAATTGGTGCGTGTCGAGGCAAATCGACGTATTTCTTCTTGGCTTTTGGTGATTAATTTTTCAGCGATTAATCGTGTGCGGGATGCTTCTGTTTCGGGATTTAATGCTGAAATAGCGGTAAAACTAGTAACGGCAATGACGCCAATCACCATGAGGCTAACTAGAACTTCAATTAATGTAAATGCACACTTTGTGTTTAAACGATTGAGCATGCCTTTAACCTTTTTATAAACAGTTAATGGTTGATAGTTAAAAAGACTAACCATCAACCACTAACTTAAACTCATGTGTTAAGAACTAATTTTGTGTCACGACAGTTGGTGTTACTGTGATGATTAATTCTGAATCAGTGACAGTGTGTCTTTCATAGCTGAATAAATTTCCTAATAAAGGAACCTTACCCAATAAAGGCACTTGATATAAAGCCTTCTTATCTTCTTGGTTTAATAAACCACCCAACACAAATGGTTGATTATTCTTAATACGCACGAATGCGGTGGCATTACGTGTTTTAACCCATGGGTATTGATTATTATTTTCTCCCCCTCTGAAATCATAAACATAACTGACCTCAGGTTCAATCTTAATTACAACAAAATCGTTATCAATAATCGATGGTGTAATGCGTAAACGAATACCAGGCTCGACAAAGCGTACTTCGGTTGAAGCTGTCCCACCTGTTACAGAATTAATTGTGTAAGGAATGCGATCCCCCACAAAGATTTCTGATTGTTGATTATTTAAGGTAATAATACGTGGGTTGGATAAAACCTTGGCTTTATTTTGGTTTTCTAACATGTGAATTAAGGCGTTCACTTGTATTGGTGTCCGTGAAAATGCCGCAACTTTAGCTAAAGAGGCGCCATCTGATACGGCAGTTTTACCTAAATCAGTGGTGCGCCCTGTTTCTTGCATGCTTGTGCCAACGGTATCAGACCAATCAACACCTAAGTCTTTTAAAGCATCTTTATTGATTTCGATGATTTTAGCTTCGAGCACAACTTGGGGTTGTGATACGTCGATCTTTTTGACTAATTCTTCGATTTTCTTAATTTCTTCCAATGTTCCGACAACAATCATGGAATTTGTATCTTCACTAATATTGATTTTCTCAACTAAAGAGCCTGTCATGCTTTTAATCTCAGCAGCTTTCACATTACGTAATTTAATTAAACGTGAGGTTAAATTATCATTACGTAATTTATCTTTAGTTGTAACATATAATGAGTCGCCAATTTTCTTAAAAGCCAACCCATATGAATCAGCCATAATATTTAAGGCTTCACGGATTTTGACATTCTTTAAATGTAAATCTAACTTGGTGGCTTTTAAAGTTGGATCGAGCGCAATGTTGATTTCGGCTAAACTACCAATAGTGCGCAAAATGCTTTCTAATTCTGTTTCGTCAAAATCAAAGTCCATGGACTTTTCTTCTTTGTCTGTTTTAATCAATAAATCTAAGACTTGATCTGATGTTAAAGACGCAGGCACAGTTTCTTCAACAGCTGCTTTTTTTGTATCTGAAGGAACAGAAGGAATAGATTTAGCCTCAGTGTAGGCCGTATCAATGGTTGTTAATCTGTTTTCAATCATGTCTGTACTTTCCATGTCAGAGCCAAGATTGACTTCAGCTAAGGCGACATTCATATTAATTAAAAACATAGCCCCAATGATTAATGTAGTTAATTTAAAATTGCGGTTCATAATTGACCTCTTTTTTTAACGATTTCGTTCTCACCTAATTTAAACACGACTTGAGTAGGTTCAATACGTTCAATCGTGTAGTTGCCGATTTTATCTTGTGCTTTATAAACACCTTTTTTATCGCTCGTTGTAATAAAAGCACGGTAATCTTGGTCCATGCGTACAATACCAACAACATTCACATTGCCCATGGCATCCGCTAATACTTGATTAGACAGATCCGCAGGGTTCATAACAATATTGGCGGTTGGATCAAAAGCATTTTTGGTTGTAATTGGCTTAAAAGGATCATTTTTTACCGCTAAAATCTTTGGATTAGCTTTTAAAATGACCTTGGCCAATTCTAAGTCCTCCACTTTTTCAACTAAAGGCTTTTGAGTTTCAGTTGCCGCAAAAACATGTTGAGAGGCAACGGCTAAAATCATTACGGTGAAGAGTGTCAATGTTATAGGTTTCATGGGTTAATGTCCCCCAATTTCTTTAAGCTATAGATTTTTAAAGTAAACTGACATGTTAAATACGGATAGCTGCTACCATTTGAAATTTCCACATTGCTGACATTTAATAATTGGCGGTAGTTCTCAATTGAATTCATGAAATTGACAATCGCTTGAAAGTCCCCGCGAATTTTAAAGTTAATTGGCATGGCGGCCAATGTTAACATTTCATTTAATTCTTCCTTAGGCGACTTTTCGCGTTCATCATCAACTTCATAATTTTTGACTTTTTGTATTTTCCCTCCGGAATCAAGAACATGTTTCGGCACCTTGACTTCACTAAATTGCTGGCTTTGCATATCAACCACATACACAGCTGATTTCGCTGCGGAGGCAGAAATGCCATCTAAGAATGATGGGATATCGCGTTCATCAAAGAGCATGCCTTTAAACTCAGCTTGTTCTTTTTTAAATTTCTCAATGGAATTACGTGTTTCTTCAATTTCTTTTTTAATCTTTGCTAAATGATTTTGTTGGGTTGTCAATTGAGCCACAGCTTTAACAGAAGCATCATATTGCTGTAAGACAATCACACCTAAACCAATGGCAACAAGAACTGTTACCGCGGTAATAATCATTTGTTTTGAATTAAGTTCAGGAGTTGTTTTCATGACTCTTCCCCTACTTTCATACTTGCTAAGATGCCAAAGCGAAATAGTTTACGCTTATCAACTTCTTGCTCATTTAAGTAGCTGAATTTGCCTTGTTCTAAGATGGCGGATGTTTCTAATTGTCTTAACAATTTAGCCACTGATTCCATTTGAAAGGCTTCACCGGTAAATGTGGCTTGACCGCCTTCATTGACTTTAAATGAGGTCAACGACAATTCCACAGGTAATTCGGAAGCAACCACACTTAATGCTTCTGACCATGACATGCGGTTAAGAAGTTTGACATAGGTGGCTTGGGCCAATAATTGATTACGTGTTTGAGTATATTCATCGCGCAGCTTGAATACTTCAGGAGATTCTTTTTCAATGAGGACGATTTCTTCATTGGTGGCTTGAACATCAGCTTTGGCTTGTTGCTCGACATTATGAAAATAGTAGCCAGCGATGGCAAATGTAAAAGCAAGAACACCCATGACTACGGTGGCCATGACCAAATTTCTTTGCATGGCTTTCGCCGCATTGACTTGAGCGAAAAAATGTTTTAATGGAAATGTTTGTCGGGCTTTAGTGACATGATAAATTGCCGGTACAGCAGCCACTAAGAAAATAGGATTGAGCGGTTGATGAGCAAGATCACTTAATAATGTTAATGGCTTTACGTCAAAGTTTAATGTGCTGCGCAAGTACTCATCAAAACCTTTTACTTCTGATTCATCCCATATTAAGGAAATCTGTTTGACTTCACCTTGATTATCTAAACCAAATGATTTAAGTGCGCGTTTAAGCTCTTCCGCCCAGGTACGGCAATGGGCCTCATTGGCTTGACCTAGGGTAAATAAATCTTCGCTACCTGTATGGCTTGTGTAAATGTATTTGATGTTCTGATTTTCAAATATGGTCAGATAAGTTAATTTATCAGATAAAACAACTACAGCCTGGGTGCTATTTTTAAATTCTTCTGCCACTAATAAGCCGGTTAAATTTAAAGGAGCAATTTCCATATCCTGGCAAGGAATATGCATGCTTTCCACTTCTTGAATCAAATACTGTAATAATTCATCGGTGATTGAGGCAAAAACAACTTTGGTTTTATTGCGTTTATCTGTTTCAAATTGTTTGTGAATATAGACAAAATCCCGATCCATAAAGGATGGGATTTTGTCTATTTCACCACGAATCTGGCGGATCCGGAGGGCATGGGGTATTTGGACATTTCTTCGAGCGTTACCCAGCGGTGGGTATTATCTGTTTTAGGCTTAGGCTTAACTGTGCATTGCCATACGGATAATTTGACTTTGAATTGGGTGTAGAAATGGGTGACGGCGCATAAATAGGTGGCATCAGAGACGGTAATATTTAATTCTTCTTTTAATTCACGAGTAACAGCTGTTTTAGCCTCTTCCCCTTTTTCAATTTTACCTCCTGGGAATTCCCACATATTGGCCAAGAGTCCTTTATTAGCGCGCTGTTGAATAAAATATTTCTTACCGTCTTTGATAATGCCAATGGCAGCATGGATTTCTTGGATGACTTTTTTATTTAGCTCCGGGATAATTTCTTGGGTGCCTTGGTCATAGGCTTGGCAATGTTGCTTCACCGGGCAACTTAAGCATAAAGGATTTTTAGGTTTACACACCAAGGCACCTAATTCCATGAGCGCTTGGTTAAAATTACCCACTTCTTTATTAGGCAACAAACGTTCAAGTATAGGTAAGAATGTTTTATCCAAAGCTGGCGATGAAATACCCTTCACCGCCATCAAACGCATGAATACTCGACGGACATTGGCATCAATTAAGGCTAAAGGAATTTCATACGCAATGCTTAATACTGACGCCGTAGCATAAGGCCCAAATCCTGGCATGGCTCTCACTGTCAGAGGATCTTTAGGTAAAATACCCTTATGTTCACTGACAATGATATTTGCTGTTTTATGCAAATTACGCGCACGATTATAATACCCTAATCCTTGCCAGGCTTTTAACACCGTTTCAAGAGGTGCTTTGGCTAAATCATGAACGGTTGGGAATAAACGAAACCATTTGTCATAAAATGGAATAACCGTGACAACGGTGGTTTGCTGCAGCATCATTTCGGAAATCCAAATCCGATACGGATCTTGGGTATGCCGCCATGGTAAATCACGTTTGTTCTGATGATACCAGGCGAGTATTTGTTTGGTAAATGAGGCGTGGATCATTCGTTTGCAATTAAATCACAGAATAAATTAGCAATGCCTTGGTGTTGTCCGACGGGCTGCGTAATAGAAAACTGCACATGAGGATGACGTTGTTTGGCTTCGTTGACTATCTGAGGTATATCTTCATCGACGTGACGGCCAGAATTTAAGAAATTAAGTAAAATAATAACCCGAGTGGCTCCCTTAGTTACACAAAGGTCTATTCCATCGGGAATGCTAGGGGTCTCTAACTCCAGAAAAGCATATTCAAAAATATCCACCTTCGATAAAGTTGTTAGTTTAGTGACAAGTAAGGATACTTCCTCTTTAGTCTTTGCAAAACGACTGCCATGGCTGATTAGTACGACTGCTTTACTCATTATTTATCGATCCGCCTTAAATGATGATTAGAATGGGAGATGCTTAAAGTATCCCCTAAGCCAAACGGCACGCATAAATGGGATCCGTCGATAAAGACCACTCCTTCGCGGATTAAGGAGGCGACAGATAAAGTATCTCCACTATCTAATAAACCACCTTTGAGCATATAACTCACCCCAAACCCTTGGTAAAGCTCACGCGGTTTATATTGAATCAAACGGCTTTGAGGCGGTAATACCATGCCACCTGCTGATTGAATAGCTCCGGTTGATCCGGCAGCTGTTGATACCCAAATCCCTGACGAGCGTTGCTCTTCATGTTTATCTTTGACTTTTAAAACATAGCGGCTCATGGCGGCAGGATTTTTATGACAAATTAAAATATCATTAAGGACTAAGAACTTTCGTTTATCCGACGCTAATTTTAAACTAAAGCGCTGTAACAGTTGAATATGGGCATCACCCTTTAAATAATCTTGTATATATCGTTCAAAATTCTGCGCATTGGCTGCGCAAAAACGGCCCACACTCCATGATGGGTCAGAATTAATCCCAAGAATCGCTTGAATTGTGACGTGATGAGATGCTTCTAAAAAAGTCCCATCTCCCCCAACGGTAATAATAAAATCAAAACGGCTATAATCAATTTTCGACGCCCGAAAATACATTTGATAATCAATACGTAATTTCTTTAACGTACTTTGGATTACATCTACTGACTTGTAATGAATATCATGAGTTTTCTTATAACGTTTAATTTCCGATGCTGTTAAGCTCTGTTTCAATGCAGTCGAGCTATCAGGACGTTTGAAATAATTCTCATAAGAACTATGTTTAACTAACACTAAGGCTTTTTTGATTTTCATGCAGGGACCAAATTAATGTGATCGGTTAATTGTTTAAATCCACTGACAACAAGATCCGCTTCTGTTAAATATTTTTTGGGTAAAGAAGTTTCAAGGGCAAAACATGTTAAGCCTGCTGTCTTCGCTGATCGAATCCCAAAAGGAGCATTTTCAATCACAATAGCTTGATTGGGTTTTAAATTCAGTTTTGCTAATGCTTTTAAATAAGGCTCTGGGTGCGGTTTGCCATTTTGAACATCACAGCCACACACAGTGACATCAAATAGTTCCCATATTGAAACAGGAAGTAATTTTTGAGCTTCATGACGGGATGTGCCCGTTACCAAACCTAAACGAAAGCCTTTTTTTGCTAATTGACGAATAAAGGAACGGCTTGAGTTAATAAATTTAGCTTTAAAAATGTTTTTAAATAATTCTTCTTTGGTCTTCAGTAAATGATGGGCGATGTGTTCATCAAATTTCATACTATGCTCATTAAATATTTCCCGAACACTGTCAATGCCACGCTGCCCTTCACGTTTATAAATATCAGTGTATGAAACTTTGATACCAACGCTTGCAAATGTATCGACCCATGCCTTTAAATGATAAGGCATTGTATCGGTAATCACTCCGTCCATGTCAAAGATAACAGCGCTAATAGGAAAAATTTTTTTCACGACTTTACTTACGATCACCGTCTTTTAAATCAGAAATTCGTTGTTTAAACATTTCATTTTTTCGGATGCGATCTTTTTTAGCTTGAGCGGCATCATACGCTTCTGCGGCTTGTTGAGAGGCTTCATCAGCTTTTTTTCGTTGTTCGTATATTTCTTTATCACGAAGTGCATTTCTTTTGGCCGTAGCTACCTCGTCCTTATATTTTTTTTCTTCGGCTGCTTGTTGCGCTTTTGCAATCTGTTGGGTTTCCCATTGTTCAAGAAATTTCTTACGTTGAGATTTGGTTGAGCTATCCCAGCGCACGCCTGTTTGGCGTTGAAAGGCATAGCGGGCTTCAATGGTTGCGCTGTAAAGACGGCTCCCATATTTATTGATTAATTCATCGTCGGTGACGGCAAATGCTTCTGTTGTACCGATAAGAAGTAATACAAATAACACAATGCTTTTATAAACCATAATGTTGTCTCCATTCTTCAAATCCACCGTCGACACTATAAACTTCTTTAAATCCATTTTCAATAAAGAATGCCGCAGCCCTTTGGCTGGAATAACCATGATAGCAATAGCAAATGAGCGGTAAATCTTGACGGGTATTCTTTAAGAAATCATCGATGCTGCTATCATTGAGATGAATGGCATTTGGAATATGCGCTTCTTCATAGGCATTGGCATTACGCACATCGACAATGGTTGCTTTCGATGTGGATAAGAGTTGATTGGCTTGATCTGTGGAAATGCATTGAAAATTTGACATAGGCTTAATTATAACACAGTTCTAAGAACGTTTTAAGGGCAAGAATACTGAAAATGTTGAGCCTTGGCCGGGATAACTTTTAACTTCGACTTTGCCTTGATGAGCGGCCATGATTTGATGAACAATAGCCAAACCTAAACCTGTCCCCCCTGATTCCCGGGACCTTGCTTTATCAATGCGGTAAAAACGTTCAAAGACGCGGGATATGTGTTCCGAAGGAATGCCTACGCCAGAATCTTTCACATCAATGCGAATATAAGAACTTTCGATAAAGGTATTTAATACGATCTCTCCCCCTCGAGGCGTAAACTTAATGGCATTATCCAGTAAATTGATTAAAACCTGCTCCATGCGCAAACGATCAAAGACTGTTTCGGGTAGATCTTTTTCAATTGTGATTTTAAATTGATGCCCCGACGCATCCATGATTTTCTTATAACCTAATAAGAAATTGTCCATAACCTTATTAAGCGACTCAGACACAAATTCCATTTTCACGGAGCTTGATTCCAAAGAAGATAGAATTAATAGGTCATTCACTAAATTTTCAAGGTTGGTTGTTTGACGTTGAATGATATCTAAAAATTTATCGACGGATTGAGGATCATCCACCACAGCTTCTTTGAGTGTTTCTACATAGCCTTTAATGGAGGTTAAAGGTGTTTTAAGTTCATGAGAAACATTTGCTACAAACTCTGCACGCATTAATTCCAATTGTTTTAACTCGGTAATATCGTGCAACACCGCCACAATAGAAATAACTTCACCATCCGGTGTGAGTACAGGTGAGATTTGCATATTAAAGTACGTTTTCTCAGAACTTAAATCAATAATTTCTCGTCGAAGTGCTTTTTTATCTTTGAAGGCTTGTTTAATTGTTTCGGTAATATGTTGATGGCGGATGATTTCCCAGTAAGGGCGATCTCCCCATTGAGTTGAACGTAATTCCAACATATGCTGCACATTAGGGCTAATGTGTTGTAACTTGCCATTGGCATGAACAACAATAACTCCCTCTGTCATGCTCGATAAAATCGCTTCAAATTTATTTTTTTCCTCAGATACTTCCTTGAGTTGATTATTAAAGCGACGGGCGGTTTCATTTAAGACAATGGCAATATCATGGCTACTTTTATGATTAATGGCTAAGCGGGATGTGTTAATGCCTTGGGATAAGGACAATGACATGCGGCGTATTTCTTCTAAACGTTGTAAATAATATTTGCGTGTGAGTAAGAAAACGGCAAGAGCGGTTAAAACAAATAAAAGGACAATGACGACATTGGTCATGTGTCGGTTTCCTTAAAGCGATACCCTGTTCCACGGACAGTTTCAATAAAGTAATCGGCAGGGCCTAATTTTTTACGAAGACCCCGGATATGCACATCGACGGCACGATCAATGATAAATTTCCCATCTTTCCAAACACCATTTAAAATTTGATCACGGGAAAAAACACGGCCTGGTTGACGGGAGAGAAATTCTAAAATATCAAATTCAATCGCGGTTAGAATAATCTCCGTTGTCTTAAACATCAGCTTATGTTTAAGCAAATCGAGGGTCAAATCACCGTATTGACGCAATTGTTTGGCTTCAGGGGTTGATTTATTATCGCTACAGCGTCGGATTACAGATTTAATACGGGCTAATAATACTTTTGGGCTAAAAGGTTTAGCCAAATAATCATCCGCACCAATTTGAAGGCCGACAATAATATCAGACTCTTCACCCTTGGCTGTTAACATGATAATTGGTATATGATTGATCGTTGGATCAAAACGGACAAGGCGGCAAATTTCAAGACCATCGACTTCAGGAAGCATTAAATCTAAGAGGATTAAATCAGGTTTCTTTGTACGGATAAAATCAATGGCATTGGCCCCATCAAATAAAGAAAATGCCGAGTACCCTTCTTTATTAAGATGGTAGACAATTAAATCATTAATATCACGGTCATCTTCGATGACGCAGACGGTTTTTTTTGTCATAGGTATAATCAATCCGTTAAAGTGCTAAAGCAAGGCGATGCCCCACAAATACCATCATAATGCCAAGAACAACTTGAGCTACTATATTTAATAAAGCCATGAGCGGGTATTTATCTTGAAATAATACCATTGTTTCAAGGCCAAACGCAGAAAATGTCGTTAAGCCCCCTAAAATACCGGTAAACAACAATAACCGTAGTGGTTCCGTTAAAAATTGACGGGAGACGTTTAATCCTGCTAAAAATCCAATTAAGAAGCAGCCTAATAAATTAACGACAAGAGTTCCCCATGGGAAAATAACCGCTGGATAACAACGATTGATCAGGCCTGCGAGCCAGTAGCGCGACAAAGCCCCAATGCAACCTCCTAGCCCTACCATCAGTATATTCATCATAGCTTATGTTGTTTCAGTTTTGGCCAATGTTCTTCGCCGGCGATGTAACCGATACAACGCTTAGAATTACATTTGCAAATATGGTCTTCATAATCATCTAAATCATAACCATAGTTATAAAATAGTTCTTCCCCTTTGCTAATATCCCGTAAGGCTAAAATCCAAATATGCCCTCTAATAATTTCTGTTTCGCAATTAGGTTCGCAGGAATGATTACAAAAGCGTGCTAAGTTTGATTGAACATGACCATCAATATCATAACGGCTATTCAGTTCAAAAATGTAAACAGCCCCTGTTTCATGATGACGTTTGGCATACTCAACGAGTTTAGGGCCTCGACGGTCAGATTCCGCTTTGGTGATTTTCTCGCCGACATATTCAATGACTTTTTCACCTCTTGCTAGATCACGTTTGGCAAACAATCCATACCCATGTACACCAGATTTCTTTTTGATCACATTTGAATTACGCGCAGTCATGCAAAGCCTTGATTAAAGAGTTGATTTGATATTGATTATTATAAAGATGCGGGGATACTCGCAAATTATTTTTCCATAAAGCGACAAAGAATTTCTGCTCTGTTAAATAAGCTTGAATGGCTTTATTGCGACTTGGATCTTGATGCGAAAAAACTACAATGGGTGATATGTGTTGAGTTGGGCTTGAGATCTTAAAACGTGATGGATCAAGCATATTCATGAATGATTGATTGAGTACTTCATTGTGCTTGCCAATGCGATCAATACCTACATCCATTAAATAATTAATCGAGGCTGTCCAAGGATAATAATTAAAGAAATTTGCCGTCCCAAACACATCATAACGACGTGTGGAATGATCATCATTTAACGTCAATGATTCATTCAGATTAATACTGTACTCATCCATTAATGATATCCAATAATTCTGAGGATAATCAAGCGTTTGACGCACTTCCGGACGCATCCAGCAAAAACCAGTGCCATAAGGACCTAAGAGCCATTTATATCCGGCACACACAATGGCGTCTGCCCCTAAGGTACTTACATTGACGGGACGAATGCCCGCGATCTGAGACAAATTTACAATCAATAAAATGTTCTTTGCTTTACATAATTGGCTAATCGCAGGGATGTCTAAGGTATGCCCTGAGAAAGAATGCACATAGGGCAAACACATGACTCTTGTCGTCGGTGTTAAAGCCCGTTCAATTTCACTGAGGGATAAAACTGCCCCCTCCGATTTAATTTGCCGAACCGATATCCCTTTTTTGGTAAGCGATAACCATGGCAAAATATCCGTTGGAAAATCATTTTGCATCAAGAGCACATCATCATTTGCACGCAAAGGCAAACCATTGGCTAATAAATGTAACCCATAGGTTGCGCTATTGCCTAAAATAATATCCCTAGAATCAACCGATATTAAATCTGCCAGCGCTTGTTTTAATTGAACAGGAACAACTTGGAATTTTTGAATGGATAAACGATTAGGAGAGAGTTTCCAAAAGGCGGCTTCTTCTAATGCCTGTTGGGCAATTAAAGGAATCGGTCCTTCGCTGGCTGTATTAAACCAACGTACTCCTTCTTCAAAGGCAAAGTCTTTTGAACAATTAAGCAGCATTTAACTCAATAATTGATGGACGAATTTGTTGAAAGAATTCTTTATCTTTAGGATGCGTTAACACATTGGTTACTTCATCCGGATGTACCCACACCGCCATTGGATTATTAGGATCTGTCGGGTGTAATTTCATGTCAGTGGTTTTAAAGAGCATCATGTGAATCTTTTTTAATTCACTTTTATCTTCCCCACCATTAAGCCCAATTTTATAACGCTCATAAAATCCAAGCTCTTTAATTAAGGTTAAATTAGTGACGCCTGATTCTTCCGCAATTTCGCGAATCGACGCGGTAATTTTATTTTCACCCTTTTCAATATGCCCTTTGGGTAAAGACCAGGATGTGCCACGTTGATTGACAACAAGCACCATGTTATCTTTATTAAGAACAATGCCACCGGCTGATTCTGTATGTTTAGTTTTCGTCGCCATAATATTTCTTGCCAATATCAATACGGGCTAAACCGCGTTCAATACGGCTTAAATTGGTATCTCTTAAGGAATACACACACCCACAATATTCTTGTTGATAAAAATGTTCACGCTTAGAGATTTCATACATGCGGCTTGAACCCCCGCCTTTTCTCCAATTGTATGTCCAATACACCATGTTTGGATAACGGTTAGCGGCACGTACACCTGACCCATTAATTTGATTCATGTCTTTCCAACGGGACAATCCTAATGAGGAGGTGAATACGGTAAAATCATGTTCATGGGCATATAAGGCGGTACGTTCAAAGCGCATATCAAAACAGGCTGTGCAACGCTCTCCCCGCTCGGGTGAAAATTCTAAACCCTTCACGCGTTCAAACCAATTCGTTGTATCGTAATCAGCATCAATGAAAGGAATATTCATTTTTTCGGCAAAGCGGATATTTTCATTCTTGCGGATTTCATATTCACGTTTGGGGTGAATATTGGGATTGTAAAAGAAGATGGTAAATTGAATACCCGACTGCACCATGGCTTCCATGAGCTCACCCGAACAAGGTGCGCAGCACGAGTGAAGCAAAACATTCTTCGCGCCATTAGGTGTTTCAAGTTGGGGTCTAGGTGTATCGGACATACGCTAATTGTAAATGAGAAGGGCTGGTTTTGCAACCAGCCCTTTTAAGAATGTTCTCTTTAACAGATATGTACTTATTGTTCAGTTTGAATGGTATCTGTTGGATTAATGACTTCGCTTGGCTTATTTAAATAAGCAGATAAAGCTTTCCATGTTTTTGGCCCAACTTTACCATCAGCCTTTAAACCATTTTGTGATTGGAAGGCTTCAACAGCTTGCTTGGATTTTGGTCCAATATTGCCATCAATTTTACCAGAATATAAACCAGCATTTTTTAAAGCGGTTTGAATATTCTTTGGTGTTGGTTTATCGCTCACAATGCCTGTTGCAGAAGAGGAATCACCTAACATGGCTTCCGCTGCAGGTGCAACAGCATTTTCAACGACGACAGGAACAGCATTTGGATCTGTAAGTGCAGCAGGATCGGTGATAGAAACCACATTTTCAGAAATGACGGCATTATTATCTAAACTAACTTCTTCTTCCTTCTTACCGCAGCCTGCCATTAATGAAACGGATAGAGCGATAACACCGAGTAACATCACATTATTCATAGAACTCCTTAAATACGTTGTGGGGTTGGAACTAAATTATCACCTTTATCTTATCCAGGAAATAAAAGCTGTCAATCAACAACTTTGAAAATTTTGATACGACCTATTTTTCAAGATAATTTAAGTCTTTATGATAGGTTTCTTCGAGTCCTTTCAGGGCTAAAAAAGCTAGTACAATTAAGATTAAACCGATGATCAAGGCACTATGGATAATGCCAACATGCCCTTTTAAATATTGAAATGACAATGTCACAGGCACCACGGAACCTCTCACAAAATTAGGGACAGTGGTGGCGACAGTGGCGCGAATATTGGTGCCGAATTGCTCGGCGGCAATCGTGACAAATAAGGCCCAGTAACCACTGGCAATACCTAAAGCAAAACAGATCAGATAAAACAAGGATAATGGTAATCCTGGACTAAATAAATAGACACAAATAAAAATTAAATTTAAGACCATGAAAATTGCGGTGGCTTTAATACGACTTGAGAGAATTTGTGATAATCCCCCACTTAATAAACTTCCTAAAGATAAACCGATATAGGTATACATAATGGCATGCCCGGCGACCGGAAGTGCGGGCATGTTTAAGGCTTTACCGAATTCGGGTGAGAATGTGATTAAAATTCCGACGACAAACCATAAGGGTATGCCAATGATAATGCAATTTAGATATTTGCTAAAAACAGAAACATCTTTTAATAAAATGCTTAAGGATCCTCTCTTCACATGCTGTTGGCTTGCCTCTTGAAACATCCCTGATTCAGAAACTTTAATGCGCAATAACAGTAAAATAATCCCCATGCCCCCACCAATAAAATAAGCAATACGCCAATCAAATTTATCACCAATGACAGCGGCGACAATAGCACCTAGAATGCCAACAGATGAAATAATCATGGTGCCATAACCACGTAAATGTTTGGGCATAAGCTCACTAACTAGTGTAATTCCCGCCCCTAATTCTCCAGCTAAACCAATGCCGGCGATAAAACGTAAGAAGGCATACATGGGCACATCATGAACAAAGCCGGTGGCAATATTGGCTAAGGAATACATGAGAATAGAGCCAAGTAAAACAGACAAGCGGCCTTTTTTATCGCCGAGTATTCCCCATAAAAGTCCACCAAGCAACATCCCTCCCATTTGCATATTAAGGATTAAAACCCCTTGAGAGAATATTTCACCTTCGGGAACTCCAATGGCTGTTAAACTTTTAACACGGACAATGCTAAAAAGAATCAAGTCATAAATATCAACAAAATAGCCAAGGGCCGCCACGACAATAGCGGCAATGGTGCCTTTGGAGATACGTTCAGTTGAAGAATGGTTCATCGTGCAATCCTTAAATTATAGTAGGTTTTCTTGAATCATGATGAGTGGATTTTTAGTGCTATCGAGTTTTGCTAATATTCTTTTTAAATGACGCTGGCTAATCGCCACACATCCGGATGTTGGTTTATAATAATTTCTCCAAACATGAAGAAAAATGGCACTTCCATTTCCTGGCACAATAGGATTGGTATTGTAATCAATCACCACGCCATAGCGGTATAAATTATCATTTCGGCGCATGACTTCGTAGGAGCCCTGTGCGGGCTTGCTTGTCACCCATTGATTATAATCTGCCGAAGATACTTCATCGACCCAGAAATCTGTGGCGGTGGCTTGTCGATACTTCATCTGAGTATTAATAGCGGGCGCATAACCAAAGGCTAATGATAAAGGGTAATTCCCCGACGGCGTATGCCCATCCCCTTCACGTTTTTGATTGAGCAAGGCAATGCCTGTACGCCCAACCACAGCGGCAATAGGCCCATAGCGACGTTCCCATTTCCCCCCGGTGTTTTCCCATAAGGTTAGGCGTGCTTGAGTCGTGTTAATGGGTTTAACAGTGATAACTTGTTGATGCGATGAATTAATAGTAGTGGGTGTATCGAGTGTAGCGCAACCCGAGAGTAAAACAATTAGTCCGCATGCGAAGAGTTGTGTGAGCATGGGAACGGCCTTTTCTTTGAAGAAAAGGCCGTTAGGAAACTTTAATAAAATAGATATCCAATGCATTATTAGAGCTTGATAATCCCCAATGAATCAGTGTCGCCGGGTTTATTGGATAAACGGCGTTCCGTAATGATGATGGTATCGCCTTTTTTAATCAACCCACGCAATTGAATGTGTTTTAATAAAGCCACAGGGTTATTACGGATTTGTTCGTCGATCAGAACAGAATGAACACCGTAAGATAATCCTAAAAAACGCACACTTTCAACTAAAGTACTCACAGCCACAACCCAGCAATGGGGTTTAAAACGGCTAATGAGACGCGCGGTATTTCCACTTAATGTCGGTGTGATAATTAATTTCGCTTTCAAACGCTGTGCAGAGCGCACGACGTTTAATGATAAAGCATCTTGAATCGTAATGTCCTTGAATAACAGCCTCACGGGTATGTTGAGTTTCATCATTAGAAATTAAACCACTGTCACGTTGAGATTCGGTATACGCGGCAATTTGGCACATGACCGTGATCGTTTCAATGGGATATTTACCGACGGCTGTTTCCCCAGATAACATGATCGCATCTGTACCGTCTAAAATGGCATTGGTCACATCATTGGCTTCGGCACGTGTTGGACGCACATTTTGAGTCATGGACTCAAGCATTTGTGTGGCTGTAATGACCGGTTTGCCTAAAGCATTGGCTTTGGCAATTAATTTCTTTTGAACAATTGGAACTTCTTCAATTGGAATTTCAACACCCAAATCACCGCGGGCAATCATGATGCCATCAGCTTCTTTGAGGATGGCATCGATATTATTAATAGCTTCGCGGCGTTCAATCTTCGCGACTAAATAGACGTTCGACCCTTTGCGTTTCGCAAATTCACGAACTTTACGTACATCTTCGGCGCTTTCAACAAAAGATATCCCATAGGTCTTAACCCCGTGGGATAAACCAAAAGCAATGCATTCATAATCTTTAGGTGTAATGGCATTTAAATTAAGTTTGGCATTAGGAAGATTAATCCCCTTATGCGATGACATTGTTCCCCCGACGAGAACCTTGCAATGCACATCTAATTTAGAAACTTTCTCAATTAATAATTGAATAAAGCCATCATTGATATAAACAATATTGCCTTTGATTGCACTTTGAGAAAAACGGTGAAAGTCGACGGGAATGCGTGCATCACCTTCGCTCACTTTGGCATTGGTGAGAATAAGTCTTTGGCCAGGAGTTACTGTTAAGGGTTTAGCCAATTTGCCTAAACGCATTTTTGAACCGGGTAAATCAATGAAAATATTGACGTAGCGGTTTAATTTCAAAGAGGCTTTACGTAAATTGAGGATGTTCTCATTATGCTCCGTGAAATCAGCATGAGAAAAATTCAAGCGGGCCACATTCATCCCTGCTTTGATCATGGCTTCCATCATGACTAATGAACGACATCCTGGTCCTATTGTACAAACGATTTTGGTTTTATGATTTGGTAGATTCATTTGTTGGATTCTGTTTTATATGACAATATTCTGAAACGATCGTTAAAAACGAGTCGCGGTTCAAAGAACCCACATATTGGCTCGCCCCATTTTGCAGGCATTGTTGTACCATTTGATTAGAAGACTTAATTAAGGCAGGTTCATCGCCAAGCATGCTGCGGTTAAGCAAAATGCGTGTTTCTTTCAGTGATTCCTGGGCCCGTAATTGAGCTGTAATCTCATCGGCGGTTGGTTTGATAAACATATCGACATCTAAGATGATGAGTTCGGGTTTAAACTCAAGCGCATCGTGCAATAATGTTTCCTGATTATTCGTCACTTTAATATCGAGTTGCTGGGCAATATCTTTTGAATCAGCGACGATATTTTTCATTAAAAAGAACATTTTTGTAACGATCAAGACTTTAAAAGCGCGTGTCTTTGTAAAGAATTGACTTAAAGCACCGACTAAACTTTGCGTATTATAAGGCTTTTGTAAAAAATCTTTAACACCCATTTCAATTAAACGATCTTGGGTGGTTCCATACGCGGTGGACACAATCACAGGAATGTGTTGAATATCTGGGCGGCTTTTAAGCTCATTGTAAAACGCAAAGCCATCCATAATGGGCATTACAATATCGGTCAGAATTAAATCCGGGTGAATTTGTTGGGTTAGCTCTAACCCTTCTTTGCCGTTATAGGCCACATAAACATCATAGCCGGCATTTTGGATTTTCTTTTAGCCATTACAAATTATTTTGTTTCAGTGGTAGTTGTTTCTTTTTCCATTTGTGAACCAGCAACGGCACCGCCTGTTGCACCAACAGCACCACCAATTAAAGCGCCTTCCATCCCATGACCGCTTTGATGGCCGATAATAGCCCCAGCGCCAGCCCCGAGTAAAGCACCAATGCCTGCCCCTTCACCAATACGTGTTTTATTTTCAGCGCAACCACTGAGTAAACTTAACGTAGTTAGAATAGCAATGACATATGTTGCTGTTTTCATAAAGCTCTCCTTATATTTTAAATTTATTTTGAGCGATTTCCATCACGCGTTCAACAAAAAAGCTTGGATTAAATCGTCCGATATAATGATCTGCACCAGCTTGATTGCATAGCTTCATGGCTGTTTCAAGATTTTGAACACCTTCCACATCAATGCCTAAGTCTTCGGGGAAATACGTATACGTCACAATTTTTGTATCTTTTAAACAGCTAAAGCACCGTAATGATTTAATCAATTCATAGGCGGATGCATTGTCTTGATACAACACATCAATGGCAATGACATGTGGGATCATGACCAACGCCCCCGAGAGAATTTTGTCAGAACTTTTTGCTTGGGATACTAAGAATTTTAAACCTTGTAAGGACTTGACCATTTGCGACAAGACAATGTCTTGGCTGCCGCTAACAAGTATTTTCTTATACCGTTTAATTTCATTGGCTTGATTTTCAATAGTCTTAATTTTTTCTAAAAGAACGCTTAAATCCGTCGATTTCTCAACAAAATTAGATACGCCTAAATTGGCAAAAGATTCTTTAAAGATGGCTTTATCGGTGACGATGATGATGGGAATATTGGCTGTTTTGGGGTCTTGTTTAACAGCTTGGTAAAGATCTACCCCATCCATTTTAGGCATGACCACATCGGTAATGAGTAAATCAATGGCTTGATGTTCTAATATTTTTAATGCTTCGATACCGTTTAAAGCTGTGTGGACGTCATAGCCTTTAGATTGTAATTGGCTTCTGACGACTAGGGCTGTACCACGGTCATCTTCAGCGAGTAGGATATTCTTAATCATAAGATTTATTATAATATTTTATCGGTTAAGTTGCACAATAAATTCATGAATTTTTTAATGAGGGTGAATCCACGAGCTTAAGTGTTGGATTATCATCCGTAAAATAACGCATAGAACGTTCATTGGGAAACAATAAAACGCGACGTTCATCATTATCCAACGCTAATGATGCCCCATGCGGTAGTAATTCCCTTAACTCATCCGTAGGTAAATCGGTCATGGCCCAGCGTAAACTTTTCCAGGGCATCATATCTAAGGTTGTTTCTGCCCCATATTCATCTTTGAGGCGATATTGCAATACTTCAAATTGCAAAGGACCAACAGCGCCAAGTAAAGGTGTGCTCGATGTTGATTTGGGAATATTAAAGGCTTGGACAATGTTTTCCGCCAATAAATGGTCAATGCCCTTACGAAATGATTTATAAGACGAGGCAATTGAATTATTCAAATAGCCAAAGCATTCAGGGGCGAATCGAGGAATTTCATTGTAAATGATTTTAGAATCAACACTCAGTGTATCCCCAATACGAAAATCTAATTTAGTAACAAACCCTATAATGTCGCCGGGATACGCTTCATTGATAACTTCTCTGTCACGACCAAATAAATGATAGGAGTCTGATAAACGTATTTCTCTACCTAAACGGGCATGATAAACCATCATGTCGCGGACAAAACGGCCCGAACAGACGCGTGCAAACACAACCCGATCACGGTGCATGGGATTCATATTGGTTTGCACTTTAAAGATAAAGGCTGAAAAACTAGGATGATCTAAAGGAATGATTTCCCCATTGGATTGACGTGGTGATGGGGCATTGGAATATTCTAAGAATGATTGCAATAAGAATTCAACACCAAAGTTATTAGCGGCACTACCAAAGAATACAGGGGTTGTTTTCCCATCGAGCACTGCTTGACGATCAAAACCATCATGGGCACCATCTAACATGGCTAATTCGTCGACAATTTCATTGTAAGTTTGTTCGTAAATGATGTCTTTGACAATGGGGTCGGAAATATCGTGGACAGAAACACCGGCACGGTATTTTCCTCCCGCAGTTCGTTCAAATAAATGCACTTCTTTTTTTAAACGATCATACACCCCTTTAAAATCAGGACCATTACCTAAAGGCCAATTGACGGGAAAAGCATGAATGTTTAAGACTTTTTCTAATTGATCAATTAATTCTAAGGGAGACTTTGCCGGTCGATCGAGCTTATTCATGAAGGTAAAAATCGGCACGCCTCTTTTGCGGCAAATTTCAAATAGTTTAAGTGTTTGGCTTTCAATCCCTTTACCTGCATCAATAACCATGATGACCGCATCAACAGCCATTAATACGCGATAAGTATCTTCGGAGAAATCTTTATGCCCTGGTGTATCGAGTAAGTTTAAACGATAGCCTTCATAATCAAATTGCAATACGGTGGAGGAAATCGAGATCCCACGTTTCTTTTCAAGCTCCATCCAGTCCGAGGCTGTTTCGCGTTGTTGTTTCTTCGCGGTGACAGAACCTGCCAAATGCAAAGCGCCGCCATACAGGAGTAATTTTTCTGTTAAGGTGGTCTTACCTGCATCAGGGTGAGAAATAATCGCAAACGTACGTCGACGTGAAGATTCTTTTAAAACTGAATTATCCATGACTTCCTAATGCTTTCGTTTTAATCTGTTGGCGTAAGGTGTCCACATGATTCCCTTGAATCTCAATGACACCAAAGTCAGCTGTTATATAATGTGTTCCCCCGCTACCCGTCGATGATTTTAATTGTTTGGCCAATTTCTTTAAGAAATTCTCATCTTTGGGTAAGCCTTCAATCAATGTGACCATTTTTCCTCCACGGCCGGATTTTTCAAGTCGGGCGTGAGCATTAAATGCGGGTTGAACGTGTTTTGGTTTAGGGATTTCACCCGACGGACACGCGCATTTATTTAATGTCAATTGACACCGAGGGCAAAGTGATTGACCTTGGGCGTCTTTTGGGAAAATTGAATCGGGTATGTCGATCATAGATAATGTGTATTAGAAATTCTTGAGCAATGTGTGACACGCGGGAGGACACAAGGTCCTCCCCTACGAAAAGCATGTATATGTGTAGGGGCGGATCTTGTGTCCGCCCGGGTATTACGGATGCACTCCAAATAAGCCGTCATAATACCATAAGCAAGACGGAATTGAAGGCAATTTTACATTTTGGAAGAACTTTATTGAATAGAGATTGTTTTGATATTCACAAATTCATGAATACCAAAACTGGAGAGCTCGCGGCCATACCCGGATTGTTTAATGCCACCAAATGGTAATCGGGGATCAGAAACAACTTGGCCATTGATAAAACAGCAGCCAGCATCTAATTCATGCATGGCTATTTCCTCTGCCCGTTTAATATTACGACTAAAAATAGCCGCACCTAAACCAAAAACAGTATCATTGGCCACATGAATAGCTTCTTTTTCATCGTTCACTTCAATGATAGCGGCCACAGGTCCAAAAAGTTCTTCATCGTACGCTGCGCACCCTTTACGGACATTGGTAAGGACTGTCGCTGGATAAAAAGCTCCAGGGCCTTTGGGAATTTTACCCCCTAATAAAAGACGGGCCCCTTTTTTAAGGCTTTGTTGAACTTGACGATGAATGCCATCACGTAAATCGATACGGGCCATGGGGCCTAATGTGGTTTGACTATCTAAGGGAGAACCCATGGATTGCGCACGTAAATGCATGACAAAACGTTCTTCGAATTCCTTTAAACATGATTTAACAACGATAAAACGTTTGGCAGACACACAACTTTGTCCCCCATTAATTAAGCGTGAAGTGGCACAAGTCGCAGCAGCTTTGGCAGCGTCTGCATCTTTTAAAATAATATAAGGATCACTGCCTCCTAATTCTAAGACAGTCTTTTTTAAAGCCCTTCCTGCTTGGGATGCTATTGCTTGCCCTGCTCCGGTACTACCGGTTAAGGTTACGGCTTTGACACGTGAATCATTAATAATATGTTCAACCTTTTCATTACCAATTAAGACGGTGCGCAGTACCACATAACCAAAACCTGCTTTTTTAAATACATCTTCAATGGCTAAAGCACAACCACTCACATTTGAGGCATGTTTAAGGACAATGGTATTACCCGCCATGAGTGTTGGTGCCGCACAGCGGAACACTTGCCAAAATGGAAAGTTCCAGGGCATGACAGCTAAGACGACACCTAAAGGATCAAAGCTCACAAAACTTTTATGGGCTTCCGTTTTAATCTGTTGAGGAGCTAAATACGTCGCTGCGTTTTCGGCATAAAATTCACAGACCCAGGCGCATTTTTCGATTTCATTTCGGCCTTGGGCTAACGGTTTACCCATTTCCTCAGCCATTAATAAAGCATAGGCTTCTTTATTATTGCGTAATACCTGTGCCACCACTTTCATCTTTGAGGCCCTTTGTTTAAGGGACACATGCTTCCATTGAAGAAATCCATGCTGGCATTGGGCTAAAATATCTTTGATTTTAGATAGAGAATATTCGGCATAGGAATGAATGATTTTACCAGTGGCAGGATTAACAGAATTCATGCGACATCCTTTCGATTCATCCTCATTATTTTAACTGAAGTATCCTGGGAATTAACAGTTATGGGGGGATGTCCCATTAAATGTATTTCAATATTGGGAGGTTCATTATGCCATTTGGCATTCCATGAAATACGCATATGATCGTGATGATGCGTGATCGTTACAGCTACTTTACCAAAAATTGTTAAGGTGTACCCTAAATACATGGTTTCTTTTGTATCAAGCCATTCTTGAGGGATTCCTGAACAGAGAATCAATGTCTTCGTTGATTCCTCTTCACGTACGAACATATTACGGATCATTAATACCCATTCCGCCGTGGCCCATATATGTTGACCGTCTCCCATGCATCCCCCCTTGGTTTGAGGATGAATCGCTTCGGGCCATTGCCCCGTCGGGGAAGCTAATTGAGCTGTTGCTTTGACAGCCGCAAAGAATCGAGTATCACCTGCACGTAATAATACTTGGGCTACATGCAATGTCAGATAAATATTAATACCGGAATGACTAATCTCATGATAAAAAGCACCATCTAAAAAACATTTGTTTAATAAATAATTTGCCGTGGCTAATAAAGCAGGATCTTTAGGCGTATATAATTGCAAGGGGTACCCTGCCACCATGCTTCCAATGGCCGCATCATCCATACGACGATAGGCTGACGATGGAATGACTTTGCTGTTAAGGCACAATTGAGCAAATTCTAAACTTTTGTCAATACAGGCGGATAAATCATTCGCCCATTCATTAAATTTATCAGAAAGCACCATATCATGTTTCTTAAGCGCTGCTGCTGCGCTCCTTAAACCTGCAACGGCCCAATAATCATCCCAATAATAATAATCATTAGGACCAAAATGCTCGGCGCTAAACCCTGCTGGCAAAAGACCAGCATGGGCAGATTTTTCGTCGGAATCAACACGTTTATTTTCGATCCATGTTGCTCCTTTAATGATACTTTGAATCCATTTTTGCTTGAGGGGTATGTTCATGTAGCTGCTATAACGTTGCATAATCCATAATGCTTGCCCATTGGAATCCCATTCCCCATCTTGAGATTTATAATATCCCATCGGTGTTTGCCGTTTGGGGAAATGATCAATGATCTTTTCTACATTGCGTAATAAACCAATCGCCATCATGGCATTTAATATGTAGGCCGCATCACGAAACCAAAATTTCTTATACGTAAAAGGACCAGGAAATACATCGCCTGGAGAATGCAAAATGAGCGAACGCACAGCAATATCATATATTGATTGGAATAATTTATCGGGGACACGGATGGCGCAATGCCCTTCTAATTGCTGGGCCCATGTTGTTGTATTTTCGACAGGTTTTTTACTTAAAGGAATTTTAACAGTTACTTCTTGTAAAGTGATGGGATCCATTTCATAGACTGCTGCCGAAGCGGCCATACCAACGGGACATGTGATATCAGTGCGTGAGATGGTATTTTTGTAATAAAGAGGGATTTGTTGTGAAATGTCTCCTAAATTATAGTTTGAAAATACATACCGTGACGGTTTTTCCATCAATTGAACATCAATTTCTTTATTAACTTTCCACCCATTGCCGTGTTCAAGACAGCTTATATTATGGATAAAGCTTACCCCCTCTGGATTATATGGTCTTAAGACAATCATG